>CAZKJB010000007.1:0-37952 GCA_964552975.1 uncultured Occallatibacter sp.
TTCAGCTCCGCAAACTGCGCCCCCTCGTTGCCGGTTCGGCAATAGACGCATTTGTAGTTACAGCGGTCGGTGACGGAAACACGCAGGTCGGTGATGGTGCGGCCCAGCTTATCGTGCAATCGAGGCGCGGTTTCACGCAGACCCAGTTGGCGCTGTCCGTCGAGACGGCCGGGAGAATTGATGACCGAAGCTATCGAATTTGTGGGCATTTGCGGGGCCTCAGTCATGGTGCGGTTGCCCGGTTGCCAAACCGGCTGCCGACGATCCTCAGTTAGCGGAGTATACGTGAATCCCGAAAGTCAACGCAAACGGGGACTTGCGCGCACATACGCGTCAAAGAGCCTTTAATCAAACTCTTGCGGTGCGCTCGGAGCTCGGCCGTTATATGATCTGGCACGGATCAGAATAAGCAGGCCGCAATGTTGTAGACGCAGGGCATCGAGCGTTCCCGTAAGGGTTTTGGAAGTTTCGCGGGTGATCTTATGGAACGACAACACACCCGGCGTGAGACTGAAGCGAGCTTCGTGGCCGGGGCGCAGCGGTGTAAACTAGCAATGACCCCAAAAGCCGGCTCGCCCGAGCCGGCTCAGTTGTGTCGGGACGTGGCTCAGCCTGGTAGAGCACTCGCTTGGGGTGCGAGGGGTCGGCAGTTCAAATCTGCCCGTCCCGACCATTAATTTCCCCGAATCAATTTTGCGTGCATCGGCAACTCCCTTGTGAAGTGCCGACGCCGAAAGCCCGACCAGGCGCCGCGCTCCAGCGCGGAGCCGAGTTTTGCCTGCGAGGGCCGCGAGGCGAAGCCGAGTCGTTCGGAATGCAAATTTGCCCGTCGCTACAGAACGACTTCGATTTTCGCCGATGCGAGTGCGGGCGAAAAGGCTGCTCATCAATCCATCAAAATCCAATCCGATTCGAATAATGAGTCAGCTCTTTGGTTGCTTGATTTCGTCGAAGATTTTGGGAAATTTTATGCCATAACTCATGGCACATGACTGCACACGCAGCGGGCATCATTACACCATGTAAAAAGGCACAACCCGACGATGCGGAGAAATATGAATCGGATTACTTTTTAATCTCGGGAGCGTTCGTCTTTGCGCAAGAACGAACCCGAACGCTAGAGGTAGCCGGACACTTCGCAGTGGTTCGGAACGCCGAGATGAGACTTCCAACGGTAAGGAGTGACCCGCTGCTTATGCAAAGTCTTCCAGGAACCGCAAGCATGGCGCTTGCAACGCAGGGTAGGGCGTCAATGCAGGAGAGGGCGTCAATGCAGGAGAGGGCGTCAATGCAGGAGAGGGCATCGATGCAGGATGGGGCGTCGATGCGGAACATCGTTGAAGCGGCCTTTCGCCATCGCAGGCTGTGGATGTTCGTCGCTGCGAGCGTCCTTGCGATAGCGCTGGCTTATACAGCGTTCAGGCCAAGAGAGTATCGATCGGAGATGGATATTCTCGTGCAGAACACACGCGGCGACGAGCAGATTACTCCCAGTCGCGTCAATGGAATGCTCACGATCAACGGAGTCACAGAGGAGCAAATAAACTCTGAAATTCAACTGCTCGAAAGCAGGGGTCTCGCCAACGTGGTGGTGGACCCGCAATGGGGTAGCTCCTCCACTACATCGTTGACCCCCGCTCAGCTGAAAGCGCACGAAAAGGCCGTCGATCAGTTCGAGAAGCATCTCACTGTCGATCTGGTTCGAAAATCCAACGTGATTCACGCAACATATTCTGCGTCAGATCCGAGGTCCGCCAGTGACGGCCTCAACCGGCTGTTAGCTGCATTCCTGGCTAAGCAACGCGAGATTGCGCTACCTCCAGGAACCGCGAAGTTTTTTGCCGATGAAGCGGATCGCTACAAAACTGAATTGGATCAGGCGCAGCAACAGCTGGCCCAGTACCAACAGCAGCATCAAATTGTATCGCTGTCAGAAACAGAGCAGAACGTGGATCGCGAGATTAACGATGCCGAGACCGAGTTGCGAAACACGGACGCGCAGATCAACGAAGAGACACAGCGCCTGGGGACAGAAACGCACCAACTGAAAGATATCCCAACCAGGCAGACAACACAGCAGCGGGTGATTCCTAACGACTACTCCGTGGAGCGCTTGAATACCATGCTCGCGGAGTTGCAGAACGACCGCACGTCGCTGCTGACGAAGTTCACTCCGGAAGATCGCTCGGTGCAGGAAATCGACAAGAAGATAGCAGACACCAAGACGGCCCTGGCCAATGCGGAGAGTATGACGTCAAAGGAAACCGCATCCGATGTGAATCCGGTTTGGCAGGCAGTTAGCGGGTCGATTGTTCAAAACGAGAGCGAACGCCAGGCACTGCGCGCAAAGCATAACGCTCTCACTGAGCAAATCGGGAGCCTAAGGGCCAGCTTGTCAAACACAGAGGGCTCAACCGTGGCTTTCACGACGCTGCGGCAAAAAGTCACCGACCTCGAGAACAACTATCAACTTTACACACAAAAGCGGGATGAAGCACAAATGGCGGATGCGATGAACCAAAACCGGCTGCTCAATGTGGCCATTCAGCAGAGTCCAACATTCTCCGTTATTCCATTCCGCCCAAAGCCGCTGGTGGACACAGTTCTGGGTGCTTTTACGGCGATCTTTCTCGCCAGCTTCGTGGTGTTCTTTGCTGAAGTTGGGCGGGACACGATCGCGAATGCCGGCGAATTGGAGAGACTGACGAGGCTTTCTGTGCTCGCGACCGTGCCCAAGGATTGTCTTGGCAACGGCAAGCGGGCCGAAGGGCGGGCAGAATTATCTCCTGTGATTATTGGAATGACTCGCGACTGGAGCGAACGCAAAACCAGCCCGGTCTTGGTGAAGTATCAGCGGGAGGAGAACATCATATGAGAGATTTTCGGAATCCACTGGGTATCAGCGATCGCGCGCTGCGTAAGGAGAGCGCGGAGAATTCCGTCTATCACGCTTTGCTTTATACGGTGTTGCAGAAGCCGCGGGAGCGAACATCGGGCGGAGTTGTCATCGCAATAAGCTCGAGCAATCCGGCCGAAGGCGTGACCTATGTAGCGAGAGCGCTTCTTCAGGAGCTGGCAAAATGCGATCTTACATCGGTCGCCGGCGTCAACGTCAGTTTTCTACGCAAGCTGCATGAGCCAACTGTTGAGGCGATCCGGAAATCGATTGAGAAGACCGACAAACGGGCAATTGAAAAACGGGCGAATGAAGAAGGCACGGATGATGAAACCACTCCAAGGTCTATCGTCCTCCCGCAACGCCGGAGCCCATGGGAAGGAAGCTGGCAATACCGGCGCGATTGCATTGATCTGCTGCGTTCGGAGTTTGACTACACGATCATCGATTGTCCTTCCCTTGGAGAGTCTGGCGATCTGCTGAGTATCGCTCCGTTCGTCGACGGCGTCATCCTGGTGGTGGAAGCGAATCGTACGCGCCGCGACCAACCTCGGCAGGCGGAACAACGCATCAGCGCGGCCGGGGGAACGCTTCTCGGATACATCCTGAACAAGCAGACTTACGAAGCGCCGCGATGGATGTACGCCGACGCTTAAGCATCGATGGTTAGTGTGGACCCACGGGAGGACCCGATGAAACGAATCCTTGTTTTGTTATGCGGCGTGATGTTGTTACCGGCAATTGGGAGAAGCAACGACCAGCTTCGCCGCAGGCCGGAATATAGCCTGCACACGGGCGATGTAATTGCGCTCAATTACCGGTACACGCCTGAATTCAATCAAACAGTGACGGTGCAACCAGATGGGTGCGTAAACCTAAACATCGTGGGAAGCGTCAGCGTTGTGGGACTCTCGGTAGATCAGGTTCGGCAGCGCATCGTGGACATGGCGTCGCAAAGGCTGAATCACCCTGAATTAACGATTACCCTCCAACAGTTTGAGCAACCTTATGTCGTCGTCGCCGGCGAGGTGGAACATCCGGGAAAGTTTGATCTGCGCGAGGATACCACTGCGCTTCAAGCGGTGATGCTGGCCGGGGGATTCAAGGATTCTGCCCGAGATACGCAAGTGATTCTTTTTCGGCGCATCAACGCAGACGACGCTGAAGTGCGGCGGCTCGATTTGCATAACGTGAAGAATAAGGCGGATTTGGAACGAGACGCCGAATTGGAACCGGGAGATATGTTGCTCGTAACTCGCAACAAGATGGAGCACCTTTCCCGATTCATGAAAGCTAGCAACCTGGGTGTTTATTTCAACCCGATCGCGGCGCCAATACCCTAGCACGCAACCCGAAGATCGCATCGCCTCGGCCGTATCAGCAATAAGGCCTACAGGAATTTTGCGCCCTTTATTTCGACTCAGGAGTTACTATGCAGCCGCATCTCGAATCCGGCGATGACGCGACGGCCCGGCTTGATGCTCCGGGAGCACCATTCGCGCTGACTGCGCCTCGAAATCCCGGGCTTCAACTGCGGCCCGCGGTGGCGCACGCTATCGCGGGCGAGCTGTGCGCAACAGCGGATCTCGTTTGCCTAAGTCTCGCGCTCATCTATCTCGCCTTACGGGCCGGCAATGCGAATCTTGCCGGTAACATTGCCAGGCTCCTGTCAATAAGAATGTCGGTGGGCCACTTTGTCGTTTTGGCGCTGTGCTGGATCGTGTGGCGCACCATCTTTTCTTACTGCGGGCTCTACACATGGCGGCACGTCCAGTCGGCGCAAGGCGTCCCAGGGCGAGTGCTGCTCGCAACCGGACTCTCTGCATTGCTCAGCGGCCAAGTGATCGCATCGATGTGGCATCATGGCCACTTTCTACGCGTTGCAGGATATTTTTGGATCGCTGCGACCGGCGGCGCGTTACTGTCCCGCGTTGCAGTCTGCCTGTTTCACCTCTACGTTCGGCCTCATCTGAGGCGAGATAGAAATGCAGTGATCGTCGGCGGAGGAATGCGTGCGGCAAAGCTCCGCGACGAACTTAGGGTGCATCCGGAATGGGACTACAAGGTCCTGGGCTTTGTCGATTCCGCCGCCAGGGAAGTCCCCGGGGCCTCTGAGCCATTTCTTGGGAGAATCAGCGATCTCGAAGAGATTCTGATGAGGCAGGTTGTGGATGAAGTCATTATCACCCTGCCGGTGAAATCGCAATATGGAGCAATCGAAAGGGCGATTTCAATCTGTGAGCGGGTTGGCGTTCAGGTGCAGTATTGCGACGATCTCTTCGACGTTTCGCGCCTCGGCCATTGTTATCGAGAGCGATATGACAACGGCAAATTGATTCTGAAGATGGTGCATGATGACTACCGTCACAGCATCAAGCGCGCGCTCGATGTTGTAGGTTCGCTTTGCGGACTGATTGTGCTTGCGCCGCTGCTTCTTCTGGTTGCGATCCTGATCAAATGCACAAGCGAGGGGCCGGTCTTATTCGCGCAGGAACGATACGGCCTCGGCAAGCGCACGTTTCGCATCTACAAATTCCGGACCATGGTCATCAACGCCGAAGCAGCCCAGGCGTCGCTCGAACACATGAACGAGAACAGCGGCCCGGTCTTCAAGATATTCAATGACCCACGCGTGACGAAGATAGGTTCCATTCTGCGCCGCACGTCGATCGATGAACTACCGCAGTTATTCAACATCTTGAGGGGCGAGATGTCGTTTGTCGGCCCGCGACCGCTGAATATGCGCGACGTTGGCAGATTTTCAGAAGCGTGGCTGATGCGGCGTTTCAGCGTGAAGCCAGGACTGACATGCCTTTGGCAGATCAGCGGGCGAAGCAACGTGAGCTTCGATCGTTGGATCGCGCTCGATCTGCACTATATCGATCACTGGTCGCTGCAGTTGGACTTGAAGATTCTGTTCATGACTGTCCCGGCGGTCCTCCACGGAACGGGGGCGGCATGACGAGATCTCCGCAAACTCGAATCGTCTACCTGAACCACACCGGGCTGGTGAGCGGCGCCGAAAGGGTTCTTGTGAACATGTTGCATGGGCTCGATCGCAGCCGTTATGAGCCCTTTGTCATTTGCCCCGCTGAGGGCAACCTCTCCACGTTGATTCAGGCTGAGGACGTGGAATGCGTCGCGGCGCCGGCCGTCGTCGCTCGTTTCACGTGGAGACCGGATCGGCTATGGAAAGCTATTGTTTCACTCGGCAAAGCGGTTGCGGCTGTGCGCCAACGGCTCGCATGGCTTGACCCGGACCTGGTCCACGCCAACACTTTGCGCGCAGGAATCATCGCGTCACTTGCCGCCATTGGTACCGGTCGACTCGTGATCTGGCACGTTCACGACATTTTGCCAAATCATCCGCTGAGCGCAGCGATTCGATTTTTTGCATGGTCAATGCGACGCACTCAAATCATCGCGGTATCGCACGCCACAGCGAATTCGTTTTGCGGACCGCTGCCGTTCGGAAACAGGGTTCACGTTATTCACAACGGGACCGATCTCAGCGAGTTTCCTCTCAAGCAGTGCGGAAACACAGAGTTCAGAAAGAGAATGGGGATTCCCGAAGAAGCATTCCTGGTTTGCGCGGTGGGGCAGATCTGTGCACGCAAGGGGCTTCTTGAGCTGCTGGAGGCCTTCGAGCGCACCAGCGAATCTGCGCCACAAATGCATCTTGCCATAGCCGGCAAAGTGGTTTTCGCCCATGAGGAAAGGTACTTTGAATCGCTTTTGCGCGCAGTAGCCGAACCTGGGATGTCTGGTCGCGTTCACTTTACGGGCGAAGTGCGCGACGTCTCCGGCTTGCTGCAGGCGGCCGACCTGCTGGTGCTGAATTCGCGGCAAGAGCCGTTTGGCCTTGTATTGGTAGAGGCGATGGCGAGCGGCACGCCTGTGCTGGCTACGCGTGTCGGCGGAATTCCAGAAATCGTGGAGGATGCAAGGAACGGCTGGCTGGTTGAGAAAGACGACACAGCAGCGCTCTCGAGAAAGTTGGTGGAACTGTCGCAGGACAGAGGCCTCCTCGAGAGGATCGCCCAGGCAGCCCACTACGAAACGTGCCCACAATTCTCGCTGGAGAGATTTCAAAGCCGGCTGCACAGCCTATATGCGGAAATCATTCCGAGCCATCGACTCGCGATCGAGCGCGCACATTCGACCAGCCCTTGCCAGTGATCACGGCAAATCATTTAGGAGCTTATCCATGCCCAGAATTGCACTCTTTCACGATTATCTCGCTCAGAACGGCGGAGCCGAGCGAGTGACTGAAGCCATTCATCGAACGCTACCTGAGGCCGAACTCCACTCCACGATGGCGGTGCCAGAGCGCATTTCTCCTTACCTGCGGCAGCTTGAACCCAAAACAACCTGGATGCAGGCATTACCTGCCAAAGGAAAACTCTATCGACATTATTTTCTTCTGTATCCGTTTGGAGTGGAGTCGGCGCACCTCGAGGATTATGACCTGATCGTAAGCAGTTGTTGCGGGTATTCAAAAGGAGTGAGACGAGGAGAAAACGGGGTTCATGTGTGCTATTGCCATAATCCCATGCGCTGGGTGTGGCGATTCCCTGAATATATGGCGCGCGAAAAGTTCAATAAACCCGCCAAGTTCTTCCTGCATCTGATGGTGCAAGGGCTAAAGCGATGGGAGATGTGTGCGGCCACGCGGCCCGATCACTTCATTGCTAATTCACATATAGTAGCGAACCGGCTCAAGAGTGCGTTTGGCATTGATGCAACGGTCATTGAGCCACCAATTGATACATCGCGTTTTTGGATCAGCCGGAAGGTTGAGGACTATTACCTGATCCTCTCGCGCCTGAACGCTTACAAGAAGATCGACCTGGCAGTGGAAGCATGCACGCGCACAGGTCGCCGTTTGGTGGTGATTGGCGATGGCCCGGATCGCGAGAGGCTTAAGGCGCTGGCGGGACCGAACGTATCGTTTCTTGGGCGCCAGTCCGATGCTGAAGTGAACCGGTACGCAAGCCGTTGCCGGGCATTGATCTTCCCGGGCGAGGAGGATTTTGGGATGGCTCCACTTGAGATCAACGCGGCTGGCCGTCCCGTTGTGGCTTACGGCGCAGGTGGCGCGACAGAAACGGTGATCGAGGGCCTGAATGGAGTTCTGTTCAGGGAGCAGACGACTGAGTCGTTGATCGGGGCTCTGGAAACATTTGAGGGCCAAAGTTGGGATCCGAGAGCGATCAGAAAACATGCGCAACGTTACGACATTCACGTATTTCAGGAACGGCTGCTCGACTTCCTCTACCAGGTATCGCCCGCGGTTCGGGGGCTTGGGATGCTTCGCAGGAGAGCTGGATGAGTGCAGCTCCGGCAGACTCGATCTCGTTGCCCGCCGAAAATGCGATACGTCCCCAGCACGGCGTAAAGGCCGTGGTGCAATCAATTGCCAACAAGGCAGTGATTCTGGGCTTGCAAGGGGCCACGGGTATTTTGACTGCCCGCGCACTGAGACCGACGGGCCGCGGAGAGCTTGCGGCGATGATTCTTTGGCCACTTTTCGTGGCCAGTGTGACGACGCTCGGCGTCCCGAGTTCTCTTATCTATTATCTGAGGCATCGTCCGCAAGAACGGGAACGGCTTATTATCAATGGATTCCTGATGGCGACTGCTTTGGGCGTACTGGCTGCCGCGTTGACGGCGTTCGTTCTACCGTGGTGGCTACACCAGTACTCCGCTCACATTGTTCACATCGCACAGTGGTTCCTGGTCACGGTACCGCTTTGCTCCGTGACTCTCGCGGGGCGCGCGGTGCTGGAAGCGTCTCACGACTTTTCTGCGTCGAATGCGATCCAGACGTTGACACCATTCGCCACACTCGTCGGCCTGCTTGTATTTTTCGGTCTGCACCAACTGAATCCATACACCGCCGGTGTGGCGTATGTTGCTGCGGCGATTCCAGCATTCTGGCTGATGGCCCATCGCGTGCGCCGCGTCTGCGCGAAGAAGGCGTGTTTGCAGACGACGGTTATGAGACAGATTCTCGGTTACGGAATTCGCTCCTACGGGATCGATCTACTTGGCACATTGGCGCTGCAAGTAGATCAGGTTCTCGTAGTGAGCCTACTCACCCCCAGCGCGATGGGGTCTTATGTCGTGGTGCTGAGCTTGTCGCGGATGCTGAATCTGTTTCAGAACTCCGTAGTGATGGTTCTTTTTCCGAAGGCGGCCGGGCAATCCATGCGTGAGGTTGTGGCTATGACGGGAGATTCCGTTCGCGCCAGCGGGTTGGTAACCGCCGCTTGTGGAATTCCCCTCTGCATTGCCGGGCCGTTTCTACTGCGACTGCTTTATGGAAGTGAATATGCAGGAGCGGTTGGAGCGATGCGCATCCTGGTACTGGAAGTTGTGCTCTCGGGGGCAACATTCGTACTTGCGCAGGCATTCATGGCGCTCGATCGCCCCGGCGTGGTCACGATTCTCCAGGCAATCGGCCTTTCACTCAGTATTCCCATGATGCTCCTGCTGATACCACGCTACGGAATCTACGGCGCTGCGGTCTCGCTTCTCACGTCTACAGTCGCGAGACTGGTGTTTGTATACGCAGGATTTCGCCTGTTCCTGAAGACCGAACCGCCTCGCCTG
Organism: uncultured Occallatibacter sp.; assembly: GCA_964552975.1. GTDB lineage: Bacteria > Acidobacteriota > Terriglobia > Terriglobales > Acidobacteriaceae > Telmatobacter. The sequence goes on from CAZKJB010000007.1 coordinate 9,512, forward strand.
CTCCCTGATAGCGATGACATACGAATGCTTTGGAGCATTATGGCAACCTGGCGATTGGAGCGAGCCGCATGATACAAGCTGTGGATTTATACAACATGGACGCGGAGCCGGCATTCCAGCCGGCTAGTCACAAAATGCAAATCTTTGGCGCTCTCCTGGTCATCATCTGCATTCCCATCCTATGCATTTTGGGTAATCAGGCGGGGTTGCTGCGGATTGTTTTTCCCGCGCTCAGTGTCGCCGTGGGAGGGTTTCTGCTTTGGCGATCGAAGCCTCTTTATCTCGGGCTGGTGATCTGGCTATGGTTCGTAACTCCCTTTCTCGCCCGCATGTCAGATCTTCAAGCAGGTTGGACGTCGGCAAACGCGGTGGAGTTGGCGCCTTATATTACCGCGGGCATTGCGGGGATTCCGCTGCTCGCAAATTTGCGGAGCCTGGCGAATCGCAAAACTCTCCCGTACGTCTGCGCACTTGTTGCGATCCTTTATGGCTTGATTTACGGATTAACTTATCTCCCTCTCTTTAATGTGCTGCGCGCGCTGTTGAACTGGGTCGTGCCTGTGATCTTCGGTCTTTTCATCTATGAAAATCGGCAACTCTATCCAGAATTCCGTCGAGTGATCGAACGATCGTTTTTGTATGGCGTATTGGCTACGGGAGCCTATGGTGTCTATCAGTTCTTTGCTCTTCCGGACTGGGATCGCATGTGGATGCTCAATGTGCAAATGAATTCATTCGGCGAAATCGAGCAGATGAAGACTCGAGCCTTCAGCACGATGAACGCCCCGGCCATCTTTGCCGCTGTGATGGCCTGCGGTCTGCTGTTGCTGCTCAACGTGAAAGGGAAGCTCCGCCTGCTGGCAGCGGCATGCGGATTCTTCGGCCTAGTTTTGACCCTTAGCCGAGCGTCCTGGCTGAGTCTCGCGGCTGGTTGCATTTACCTGATGTTCCGGCTCGGGATGCGCGAACGCATAAGGTTGGCTCTCGCGGCGGTCACCTGTTTAGCAGTCTTGATTGGAGTTGTCCAGTTTACGGGCGTGAAACAAGTCGTCTGGAATCGTTTGCAGACATTTACCCAGCCGGGGCAGGATGTGAGCTTCGATGCGCGGATCGATGGACATGAACAGGCATTGCGCGCACTTGCACAGGAGCCCTGGGGCGAAGGCATCGGTAGCACGGACACGCTGCATAACACCGAGGGCGATGACGACTTTATCGGGCCGCACGACAGCACTTTGCTTGAATTCCTGTATTCCCTCGGTTGGGTTGGCACACTCATCTACACCGTCGGGCTTGCCACGCTCGCAATACAGTTGTTTCGCGTGAGGCCCAGTGATCCATTTGTGATCTCCGCGCATGCGATTCTCATCGGACTTGCGGCGCAGTGTCTTATGAACAGCGTTTTGCTGGGAGTGCTGGGATTCATGGTATGGACTTTTGCCTCCATGAACCTCGCCGAAAAGGAATACCGGGAATTCGTGGAGATCGCCGCCGAACAACAGGTTCATGAGGAAGCAGATTACGCAGTCGCTTAGGAGGCTTTGATGCGCATTTTGCACATCCTTAACGACGTAACCGACCGGGGCAACGGCATCGTGAATACCGCCGTGGATCTTGCCATCGAGCAGGCGCGGCAGGGCTCCATCGTCGCCGTTGCTTCCGCCGGTGGGGGGTACGAATCTCTGCTCGAGCGCGCAGGCGTTCAACACTTCACTCTCGATCAGTCCCGGCATCCCGCAAAGCTACTGCGCGCGATTCCATCGTTTCAGCAGATTCTCCTAGAGTTTCGTCCCGATGTGGTTCATGCCCACATGCGCACCGGCTTGCTGCTGGCCTGGTTTTCACGCCGCAATCATAGCTTTGCGCTGATCGGCCACATACATAACGTCCATGACCGCTACGCGTCTCGTTTGATGGGAATTGCGGATCGGGTCATCGCCGTAAGCACATCGGTGGCTGCAACGATGGCAAGCCGCGGCATTCCAGCGAGGAAGATTCGCGTGGTGGTCAATCGCATTCTCGGCAGCCCGCGACGTCCCGCGTTGGAGGGGATTGAACCCGAATCGCTGGCCAGCCCTTCGATCGTTACAGTAGCAGGCATGACTCGCCGCAAGGGAATCGAAGAACTGATCGCTGCATTCGAGATTGTCGGGCGCGATTATCCCAGTGCGCAACTCTACCTGGTGGGCGACGGGCCCGAGCGGAAACGATTCGAGCGGCAGGCCAGCCGTTCGCCGCATCGCGCTCGGATTCACTTCGAGGGCTTTCAGGCGCTGCCGCAGGCGTATTTGTTAAGCGCCGGCATTTTCGTTCTGGCCTCAAGGCGCGATTCGTGCGCTCTGGTGCTGATGGAAGCCCGCGAGGCAGGCTGCGCAATTGTGGCCACGGATGTGGATGGAACTGCCGAAGCGCTGGAAGATGGCCGCGCCGGCGTGCTGGTACCGCCCCGGAACCCCACTGCGCTTGCTACGGCGCTCTGCCGCATGCTCGGCAATGAAGAGGAACTCAGCCAATGGCGGAGCCGCGCGCGAGATGGCATTAAAAACTACAGCATTGATGTGATGACCCGCGAATTGAGCGATGTGTACGAAGAGCTCGTTGAAGAAAAAAAGTGGCAGGGCGTGTCTGACGCGGCGTGGCTGAAGTGAATGGTCAGCTCGGCGAAATGCGATTTGAAACGGCCGCCTGCTCTTTCGACGAGCCTCAAGCTGTACTGGCCACAGCCCTGCGTGCAGACGAAGCGGAAATTGCTGCATGCTTATTCCATGGTGATAGCGACGACGAGGGGATGATCGGGAATGGCAAGGGTGACGCTCGTGGCACCGGGAACGGACTTGATGGGGCCTTCCTGAACGGACGGCTCGTAGAGTGTGATGCTTCGAGCGCGACAGCCCAGAGTCAGCACACCAACCGCGTCGGGGTTGACGATATCGGACTGACTCTTGGAGTTGTAGCTTGGAACTTCCTGCCACAGGATGAGATAAAACTCGCCCCCGGATTTCTGCAACAGCAAATGGTGGATTGATTCGCCAGCCGGACTGAGGGACCATGCCAGTTGCATGGGCTGCGCAACTTCGGCGCTGTCTGCCAGCTCCGCAATCAGTCGTTTTACTGCTGTGAATGCCGGCTTCTCTGAGCCGTCCGCCCGGACGAGTCCCCAATGCAGTTGGTTGTTGGAGAGCGCTGGGTCGGGCGCTTCATCCATAAACTCGTAAAGGTAGGTGCGCGGAATATTACGCGCGAAGTCTTCGAGGAATAGCCGCGGAATGTACTTGGCAGCCGCTTGCTCTGAGACTCCAGGTTGGTCAGTATGGTCGTTCAGCGCATTATGGTATCCAGTCTCGGTCATGACAATTGTTCCGTCGCCGAACATCACTTTGGCCAGATCGGTTTGCTCCGGAAACACGGTTGACGGCATTTGCCCAGCAGGATAAGAGTGCAGGTTTCCTTCATCGATTGAATCACCATAGCTACCAGGTGCCGATCCATGGGAAGCGAAGGCGAGAGATGGCGAAATTAAATGAATCTGGGCTGCGTTGGGCAGCGGTCTTACCGCCGCAGAAATCATCTTTTGATAGCTTCGATCCACGGAGGGCCAGTCTGGCACGCCGCTGATATCGAGTTCATTGGGGCCTTCGAAGGATTCAATGGTGTGGCCGGAGAGCTGGTCAACGTTCTCAAGCAGCGCGGGAGTCAGCTGGCCAAGATTGCTCCTGGGGTCGAGCACCGCATCGAATCGAATGCCGAGTTTCCCGAGTTGAATCCAGCGCCCGTAGACCGCATTGTTGTAATCCGCGTTCTGAAGATGAATGCCGTCGCGGAGATGATGAATGCCTATGGACCGAAGCTCTCGCTCGACGAGAGGAAAGTTGCCGTAAAGGCGATCAAAGTAATTCAAGTGAGTGTTCACGCCGATGCTGTTCACGAAGTCGTATGCGCTATGCGCTGTTTCAGGAAAAGGGCCGGCAGGGTTCGCGGAGACGATCGCGAAAGGTTGTTGGGTATTTTGCCAAGGCTGGCGTCCGGCCATGGCCAGAGCGAGAACCAGAAAAAGCATCGGCGAGAATCCGATCAAGAGGATTCTTTTGACGAGAGTGATGTTTGTTTTCATCTGCTAGAACCCAACCAATCGAGCGTAGGATGCGTCTAATCACGCAATGAGAGCAAGTGCTCGCGTGACCGTGGGAAGGCCGACGCACTGCCGAAATTCGCCGCCCTATTAAGTGGATTAGATGCGCTGAGAAAGTCGTTTGTGCATCCTTTGGCAGCCTTTGGCAAAGTTAAGTTTTTTGGCCAACCGTCCGCTTTCGAAAGCCTTGGAATCAGTCTTTGATTGAAGACCTAGCCTCGACTGATTCGGAGAATCTGACCGCGGGATACGGGGTGAGGTGTATGGCCGGTATTGATGTTGTTCTCGCAGACAATGAACCACTTTCTCTTACCGGGATGCGGAGCGCTGTCGCCGACCAAGCCGACATTCGGATTCTGGCAGAATGTCAGAACTCCGAGCGTCTCGTGGACGCGGTCCGCAATCACTCTCCGGACGTAGTACTGGTAAGCGCGGAGATTCTGCGCGAAGAACTCGGCGCTATCGAACAGCTTGTTACTGAAATTGAACAGACGCGTGTAATCGTGGTTACTAGCCGCAAGGATGCTGGTTTCTTTGAAGGCGCTTTACGTTGCGGAGCCAAGGGCGTATTCCAAAGAGAATGTTCGGTTCAACAGATTCCGATGGCGATCAGAAAAGTAACCAACGGTGGAGTCTGGCTCGAGCAAGCTGCTGCCGAGCGGGTGCTTGAGCGGGCTCTAAGCAAACACAAGCCTCCCGACGAGGATGAGATGAAAATCGCCTCGCTGACTCCCCGCGAACGCGAAGTCATCGAACTCATCTGCGAAGGGCTGAGGAATAAGGAAATCGCAGACCGGCTGCACATCAGCCTGGCAACTGTCTCGCACCATCTGACCTCGATCTTCCGCAAGTTAGAGGTAAGCGACAGAACTTCGCTTGTAATCTATGCCGCGAAGCGCCGCCTGGTAACTTTCTGAGCAGCACTTCGAATTTGTGCTACGATCGGTTCTTCATCCTTTGCCTCTGTTCGCAGACACAATCAGCGTGGCGTCAACTCACATCCCGGTCCAGAAATTGACGGCGCGCAGCCTGCGACGGGAATCCGTCACGGGCCACGTGAGCCGTTGGAGCCACTTCGCGCTTCCGCTTCTTTTCGCGCTTTTGGCCCCTTTGCCGCGAGTGACGGCGCAAGAGACAATTCAAATCGACGCAAAGGCACAGACTTCGCCTTTTCCGCACTTCTGGGAGCAGATGTTTGGATCGGGGCGAGCCATTCTTTCATTGCGCGAGAGTTATCGCGACGACATACGCGCGGTGAAGCAAGTTGCGGACTTCAAGTACGTGAGATTTCATGCGATCTTTCACGACGAGGTGGGGGTGTACAACGAAGACGAGCATGGTAATCCCGTTTATAACTTCTCGTACGTTGACCAAATTTACGACGGGCTACTCAAGGAAGGAGTAAAGCCCTTTGTTGAAATCAGTTTCATGCCGCGGAAGCTCGCCTTCAATCCCGATGCTCTGCATCCGTTCTGGTACAAGCCAAATGTTTCTCCCCCCAAGAGCCTGGACCGGTGGGACGACCTCATCGAGCACTTCGCCCGGCATCTCGTCGATCGCTATGGAATCGATGAAGTGTCGACCTGGTACTTCGAAGTGTGGAACGAGCCAAATATCGACTTTTGGAATGGAATTCCACGCGAGCGCTCCTACTTTGAGCTGTACGCGCACACGGCACGCGCCTTGAAGAACGTAGATCCTCGACTGCGCGTGGGAGGCCCTGCCACCGCAGCCGCAGCCTGGGTCGGGGATTTTCTTAAATTCACCGCTGCAAATCACTTGCCAGTCGACTTCGTTTCAACGCACGCGTACGCTGACGATACCGTTGAGGATCTTTTTGGAACGAGCGAAGAGATTCCGATGGACGATCGTGTGTGCCGCGCAGCGCAAAAGGTCCAAGGCGAGATTAAGGCATCGACTACACCGGGACTTCCTCTGTTCCTGACAGAATGGAACGTGCAAGGCCTGATGGATGCGCGAGACACGACTTTCTTGGCACCGGCCCTTGCGAATACAGTGCGCCAGTGCGATGGCGTCTTAAACTTGATGTCATTCTGGACATTCTCCGATGTATTTGAAGAGTCCGGCCCAATCCCCAAGCCGTTCATCAACGGCTTTGGATTGCGTGCCAAGGGTGGCATTAACAAGCCCAGCTATTATGCGTTCGAGTTACTGCACCAGTTGGGTACGGAGCGCCTGGCGAACGACTCTCCCGATGTAATCGTGACAAAGGACTCCGCCGATGAAATCGAAGTCGCGGTATGGAATCTTGCGGACCCGGGTCAGCCGGGTGCGAGTAAGACGATCGATCTGGCCTTCAGGCATGTTCCGCAAGATGCGCGAGTCAGCATCCAGCGTATCGACGACGATCACGGGAATGTGCTGAAACCCTATGCCGCAATGGGCCAGCCGCTCGATCCTACACAGGATCAAGTGACGCAATTGAATCTGGCAAGCGCACTTCGTGAGCCGTCAGAAGCAAGACTTACGGCAGGAAAGCTCGAGATCAAGCTGACACCGAATTCGTTGGCTCTGATCAAAGTCGAGCCTTGACGGACACCATTCTCATCACGCTTAGAATGCGCTTCCCTTCGGGGCCAATTCGTTGTGCCGGGCTCTGAGAACTGCGGTGCTCGGCGGCATCTCATTCAGCAATAGTTCGTTAGCTTGAATGAGCGGGTTGGCATGGAACCACCTTTGAACGACATTTTGGCGCATCAGGTTCGTGACGGCGAGCAGCGACATGCCCTGATGGTGAGCCATCCATTCCCGTACCAACACCGGAGCGCGCAGTGAGCCAGTGTAATCGGCAGCCTCGTAGAAACCATAAGCGCCTACCCAGCCGGCCTTGACCATACGGCGCAGATTGCTGACAGCCTCAGGAGGGTCGACTCCGAGAGCGAGAAATGTGGAATATGGCGAAATGACGGGGCCGGCCAACGCGTCTGGACTAAGAGAGACGCAAGGCAGGCCGAATGCATGGTAGGAATAGTTTCCGGAATCGTCTTTGCGTGCTCTGCCTGACTCGGAAATTCCCCACGGCAGCCCGAGTTGCTCTGCAAATGCGCGTTGCACGTCGACGCACGCGGATTCGGTGAGTGAAATGAGCGTGCCACGATAGCTTCGCATCCACAAAGAAGGCATCAGATATTCGAACATCGTTCCCGTCCAGGAAAAGGGCAGGAACTGGCCGTAGGCGAGCGCGTTCTCGCGGTCAAGCTTGAACCAGCTCCTCTGCGGCAGATCGCCGCGCGCGATAGCAAGGAAAGTGGCTATGCGAGCTTCCGAGGCGAACAGGTCATAGCAATATTCCAGGATCTGATGCTTTCCTGCGTCATACCCTATCGAGAGAACCTCGCGTCCCGGATAGACGAAAAACGAGAATTCAGTCTGGTCGGCAATGCGTTCAGCGGTTTGTTCGACGAAGCAGAGAGAGGTGGCCAACGCTCGCAGGTTTTCACGGGCAGTGGGCAGCAGCTCGCGCAACTGCTCGGAGAGATTCAGCAACGCCGGATTGGCTGCCAGCACACTCCTGGCGCCATTGATGCGATCAACAAGACTCCCGGCAAGAGAAAATGCGTCTTCGATGCTTGGTTTCCCTTCTCCATCCTTGCCGGCAATCTGGAGTGTCTCGGAAAGCTGCTTGAATTCCGGAAGCAACCATGGGAGATAATCGTTGAGCAAAGTGCGAATTGCCTTCACGCGACCCTGCGTCTCGTTGAGCCACCAGGCATGCCGGGCATCGGATGGCTGCGAATTCATAGCTGCGGAAAGCCCGGCCTCGGCCTTCGGTATCCATTCTATCCATTCTGAAAAGGTCGCTGAAGGCCCGGGCGGAAGAAGCCGTAGAAGCGCGCTGGACAGTGTTTTGTCTGCGCACATCATTCGCCAAAACTCCCGCAGACAGGAAAAAAGGCTCGGCTCAAGAAGCGGTTTTCGCCTCAGGTCGCGCACTCCCGCGCGGAGTGTGTAGAGCGAAGCGACGAAGTTGCCGCTATCGACCGTGGAGACAAACCGATTGCCGAGAGCCTCGAGCGTCTGGGTGTCGTACCAGTTATATAGATTCCCTCGGAACTTCTCCAGGCGCTCAATTGTCGCAAGACTCTGCCTTGTCAATTCGGCAAATTCCGGTGCCGTCAGGAATCCGAGCTCACAAGCAGCCTGTCGTGCGTTCAGAAGCATGCCGATATTCGTGGGAGAAACGCGACTGGCTTCATGGTAGTAGTCTTCTGCCACATTGTCGGGGATCAGGTAGTTGTGCCGTTCCGAACTGAATTCGAGAAAGTAGCGCCAGGTGCAAAGCGCGTGCGTAAGGAGAAATGCAGTATCGGAACGATTGAGGATGGAGCGTTCACGAGGAGGCTGGTCAAGCCACGTGGCCACGAATCCCGAGAGAGCCCAAACCACCAGCATGGGGGCCGCATAGAGCAAAGCATGGTTGCGGAGCGTAAAGAGCCAAACACCTGCCGCGAGGGCAATTGCCGTATAGCAAATTGTTGCCAGATAACGGTCGACCGGCGCGCGCCGGACGGGAACCATCTCCGCCTGGGCCGCCGTTTCCCACTCGAGCAATCGCTCGCCAGTAATGAACCGCCGCGTAAGCGAACGAATGACCGCATCAAAAGTAAGCATTGTCTGATGCGCAAGAAGAACCAGATGAAGTAGCGTGACGAGAGAGGCACGCCCAAATCCAGCCAGAGCCTCGCTCGCCTGGCCTTTGTGTCTGCCGGCAACCGCGCGGCCCAGGGCAAACGCTAGTTGAATGACAGCGGGAAAGCCGAGCGACAACAGGCCAACGAATGTCCAATAAAGCGGACCGCCGGGAAGTCCCAGCCAGCCAGCGACAAACAGAGCCAAGAGCGAAGGGTCAACCAATGAGCGACGGAGGTTGTCGAAGATCTTCCAGCGGGAGATTGAGGAGATTGGGTTCGGGCCCTTACGTCCGGACTCATCGGGGACATTGGCAAACATCCACTGCGCGATCTGCCAGTCACCGCGTACCCAGCGATGCTGGCGGCGGCTGTAAGCACTGTAGTGCGAGGGATAATCATCGATGACTTCGATGTCCGTGGCCAGGCCGACACGCGCATAAGCGCCTTCGATGAGATCGTGACTCAGCAGCTCGTTCTTTGGAAATCTGCGGTCGAGGACCGCATGGAGGGTCGATACTTCATAAATTCCCTTGCCGGTAAAGATGCCTTCGCCAAACAGATCCTGATATGCGTCAGAGATAGCACGAGTGTAGATATCAAAGCCTGTTTGACCGGAGAAGATTGCAGCCAGGCGCGAGTGCGCAGCCGACCGAACGGTGACTCCTACTCTCGGCTGCAGGATCCCGTAACCCGCAGTGACGATGCGCAGCTTCGGGTCAATCACGGCCTGATTCAGCGGGTGCGCAATGGCGCCGGCCAGCCGAGCGGCCGTACCATGCGGCAGCTGCGTGTCTGCATCAAGCGTTAAAACATATTTGATTCCCGGAAGAACATCGACACGGCCCGCTTTGATTGGGAATGCGTCGAATTCTCCGGTCAGAAGTTTGTTAAGGTCCAGCAGTTTGCCACGCTTGCGTTCCCAGCTCATCCACACACCCTGGCGCTTGTTGAATATGCGATGACGATGGAGGAGCAGAAATGATCCGTTCCCGCGCGAGCCGTATTTCGCATTCAGCTCATCAATGAGCCGAACGGCGAGTTCCACAAGAGGATGGGCATCCTGCTCTCGCGGCTTGGTAACGGAGTCCGGAAGGTCGGTCAACAGACCAAAGTGCAGATGAGGTTCACGATTGGCCAGAAAGCGCACTTCAAGATGGGTTACCAGTTCGCGCACTTGGCTTTCGCTGATCAGCAGGGAAGGCACCACAACCAAGGTTGCGCAATTGGCCGGTATCTCCACGCTGAAATCAAGTTTCGGCAGAGGTTCGGGAGCAAAAAGGGCGGTAATGGATTGGTTCACGAGATCCACCGCGATTTGCATGGCTGCGGGCAGCAGCGCAAAAACGGCGATAACCAAAGGAACAATAGAGGCGAATTGGGAAAGGGCCGGAAAAAGCGCGAGAGCGACGAAAAGAAGTGAAACAATCAGGATGCCGCCGATGTAAAAGTCCTCAGCGTGAGCGCGCGCGAGCTGTCCAGTGCGCCAGGCCAGCGGCGGATGAAAGCCTACGACTGGGGAAAGCCTCGAGAGACCTTTGTCAAGAAGATAGAAGCCAACGTGGATGTAGCGACGCCGCATGCGCGCGTCGCCGAATGACCGTTCAACTCCACCGCGAGCCAAATCTAATGCGGCTTGAGCCACTTCCGATTCCATGCAGTCCGAGTGGCGAGCGATGAACGCTACTCGTTTGCGATAGAGTTGACGGCTCTCGAAATCCATGTGTTTGTAAGTCTCTGCCGGATCCTGAAGGAGGAGAGCATCGTAGACAATGAGGGGCTCGACGATGGAGCTCCAGTCAGAATGTTGGATGGTCCGGAGGCTTGTGAGGCGAGTGGCGAATGAGGGCGCAGGACCTGGTTTCGGAGAGTCATGCAACGCACGGACGTCGAGCAGGAGCGATTCAAGCAAGGCGAATTGAAGGAACGCGTCGATATTCCATAACTCGTCGCTCGTGAGCGGTTCGTGCTCTTGCAATGCGGCAACGAAGGCGCTGAAGGTAGTTGCCGAGAAGTCTCCGCTAACAATGTCCAGATAAATGTCCGCGATTGCCGCGATTCTAGGCTCATCATGCCGCGTCTTCGACACGACGCGTGGCAATCCCTCAAGAATGCGCCGTCTTCCCGATACGGCAACAAATGCCCCGCGCAAGCTGCGACGATGGTCGCGCAACTCGAGCAGGGCCAAGCGCAACGCATCTCCAGGCAGATTCTTTGTTGGACGCGTCCCGGCTGGCCGGCTCAGCTCCGTTTCCAACCGGGTAAGGGCGCGCTCGGCAGCGCGTATGCGAATGCGAAGACTGCCGGACGATGATGGCCGGGGCGCAACGTCCCACGAGGCCGATACCCTCGAAGCGTCCTTGAGGCGCTCGATCACTTCCTTATGGCCGGGGAGCGGCTGCGATTTGACGCTGGTAGCAGAATGAGTCATGGCATTTTATCGGTAGCTGGCTGCTTGCATCTCAAACATTGCCGCGTAACGTCCGCCGCGCGCCAGCAGCTGGCTGTGACTTCCTTCCTCCACCAGCTGTCCGCCTTCAAGAACGACAATTCGATCTGCCATTCTCACAGTGGAGAAGCGATGGGAGATAAGGAGCGCCATTTTGCCCTCAGTAAGCTCCGCGAAACGTTCGAAAACCTGGAATTCGCTCCGCGCATCGAGTGATGCCGTGGGCTCGTCGAGGATTAGCAATTGCGCATCGCGCAGATAGGCGCGCGCGAGAGCCATCTTCTGCCATTCGCCACCCGAAAGATCGACACCACCATCGAAGCGCCTGCCAAGCATTTGATCATAGCCCTCGCGAAGCTTCGCAATGACACCAGTGGCCATACTCTTTTCCGCCGCATATTCGATTTCGCTCGCGGTGTGCTCGGTTTCAACACGGCCAATAGCGATGTTTTCGCGAGCAGTCATCTCGTAGCGCATGAAGTCCTGAAAGATGACGCCGATTTCTGAGTGAAGATCGGCCAGGTCGTATTCTCGCAGGTCGACACCATCGAGAAGAATCCGGCCTTCTGTGGGGTCGTAGAGACGCGTGATCAGTTTGACGACGGTGGTTTTTCCCTGCCCGTTCTCGCCGATCAGAGCCACGCGTTCTCCCGGAGCAAGAGTGAAGTTGAAATCGCGGAGGACTTTACGGTCGGTGCCCGGATAAGTGAAAGAGACATTGCAGAACTCGAATCCACCAACCACTGGACGCGGCGCCGGCAGTCCATTCGGTTTGGATTCAACGCCCGGCTTCATCTCAAAAAAGGCGAGCAAGTCAGTAAGAAAGAGGGCCTGGTCGGCGACTCCAGATGCGGTGGAGAAAGCCTGCTGAATATTGCTCATGGCCTGCATGATGGCAGTTGTGATCAGCGTCAGATCGCCAATGCTGTAAATACCCTGAATCGTGCGTAAGATGCTGTAGGCATATGCCCCGTAATAGCCGAGCTGTCCGAGGATAGCGAGTAAGCCGCCCCAGAAGAGGCGGCGGCGGTTGAGGCTTACATTCTCCTCGTAGATTTTCTGAGAGAGGGCAGTAAAACGGCCTGTCAGAAAGCCGCTCAGGTTGAATAGCTTAAGCTCCTTCGCGGCTTCCTTGCTGCCGCCCACCTGGCGCAGGTAATCCATTTGGCGACGGATTGGGGTTTGGCGGAAGTTCTTTGCGTACGTGAGAAAGGCAAAGTGACTCTCGCCAAGAAATGCGGGCACGATGCCGACGATCAGGAGCACCAGTAGAAACGGCGAGTAACGGATAAGCACAGCCGAAAATGCCATTGCCGTCACGGCCTGTTGGATAAGCCGGCCCATTTGCTGGATCATGGCCAGCCTGTCGGTAGCCTGCACACGAGCGCGCTCGAGGCGGTCGTAGAAGACCGGATCTTCGTAGACGGTTACGTCAAGAGCGGCGGCCTTGCGCATGACCTCAACACTGACGTGATGGGTATAGCGGTCGGCGAGTAAATTGTCGAAGTAGTCAACGGCCCGTGAAAGAATCCCGATCAGCACCGCCAATGCCATCTCTGAAGCCACCAGCCACCAGAATCCTGCGGGCAGCGGCTGATGGAGCCGAATGCGATTGACGCCGTCAATGATGAAACGGCCGATGATACCGATGCCTACGGGAAGAAATGCGACGAAGATGCGAATGGCGATGTTCCAAAAAACAACTGCCGGTCCAGACTCCCAAACAAAATGAAGCACCGGGGGGACATTCTTGAGAGCCCGCAGACGGTCGGACCAGGCGCTACTCGTCGTTCCGGGTCTGTTGGAAGGACTAGCCCCGGTGTTCTCTTCGGGTTTCTTGAAATCAGCATTGGACGCCATCGGGCTCCCCTGGTTTCGCCGAATGACTCAGATACCGTGCAACGGCGCAGTGCTCGCCGGACTTTTGAACCACAACTGCTTTCAGTTTTGAACTAAGGAGCTGAAGGCATGAGGGTTAGGGTGACGCTCGGTCCGGCGGGCGCGGCGTTCTTATCTTCCCATTCAATTAGATGCGATGCAAGGCCAAAGACGAGTGTTGTTTGGCAAGCGGTTCCGCAAGCGCTGGCGCGATTTGGGTGAGAGGAGCCGCACCAGCACGGGATATTCGGCAAGGCATTCCAGTCGATGCCGCCCTTAGGAAGATTCCGTACCATACGGCTTAAAGCCGGCAAGGGCCATGCCGCGCTGGGCCTCAGGATTCTTCATAAATGTCTCCCAAACAAACCCCGTCCGCGAATTCTCGGCCATCAGCATGGTGATGCCGGTGTCAATGCCAATGACATCGGTGTCATACCACTCCGTCAATGGATTAAATGCGTCCACAAATCCGTAGCGGCACCATGCGTTTGGATAGTGATCATGGATGGTTTTAAGAACCCGCATTGTTGCGCCGGGTAGAAAGGGCAACGAACCGCCCGTAGCGGCCGGCACGATTGTCCCGTCGATCGGTCCCATTGCCGGTGGTCCGCCCCAAACAACGTAGCCCTGTGCGGAATCCGATGCGGTGATCCCCCACAGCGCGTTGCTATAGTCAGTAAATTGCACGTTAAGCTCGAGGCAGAAACGCCGGTGCACGTCGGTGGCGATCGAGGAGTTCTGAAAATAATCGGCGTATTGGTCGCGCTTGTGTCGAAAATCGAACCAAGCCTGCGAATACTGATGTACGAAGAGCGGCGCGAACGAGCCGATATAGCGTAGCCCGTCATATTCGAAGGTGGTCCGCTTCCAAGCGAACCACACCTCTTTGTCGAGCGGATGAGAGGTGGATCCCATACCCAGCAGGTACATCATCATCAGCTCGCTATAGAGATCCCAGCGCGAAGGAATGAATCCAAGTTCCGGCGTCCAACCGTGCGAAAGGAGGCTCGTATCCTCTGAGAGCCAGGTCCATTCCACGCGGTCGAAGATGGCTTGAGCCAAGTCATCAATGTCCTTGTCCTCGAAGTGCTGCCGGCAGGTCAACACCCCGCAGAGAAGAATAGCGGTATCGACAGACGATACCTCGGAGTCCCACATCCGCTCACCCGTATTGATATTCGCGAAATGATAGAAGAATCCGCGATGTGTGGGGAGCTTATGCCAGAGAAACGACAAAGTTTGTATGACCCGCGCGCGCGCAGCCGCCTGGCTGATGAAACCGCGCTTCTCTGCAATGCAGATTGCGGTGAGACCAAATCCTGTGGAAGCAATGCTGGCTCCCACGCCTGCGTCTTTGACGTGAACGTTGCAACGGTCCTTGATCAATCCGGTTTCCGGATTTGCCTGCTCCCAGAAGAAGAGAAAATTGGCACGCTCAAGATCGTCGAGGAATTTATCATCCTCAGGAGAGATTGAAGTCGGTGCCGGAGGACGCGCAGGATGCGTATGCTGTTTCTCGGTCTGGTCTTGTGTGCCTTCCTCGATAGGAGATGCAAGCGCCATGGCCCGAGCGAGCGGCAGCCCAAGTGAGATCCGGGACAGTTGCCGCAGCAATCGGCGGCGAGAGATTCCCCATCCCTTCAGAAATATGTTCTTCTGAACTTGAGGCCGGTTCATTGTCCTGGTTTCGCTGCGGCGAAAATGCTCAAGCGCTTGCTCATGAGGTTCAAATGCTGACTCTGCAGTGGGTTAGATGCACGAAATCCCTCTTGGGTAACCCTAACATGGGCGGCAAAGCCGCCGAATAATGCGTCCAACCGCAATATACAGGGGAAGGCATGGCTCGTAGAAGGACCACCGTCTGGATCTTAATTGTCGCCGCAGCAGTCGCCGTAACTCTAATTCTCGTATTCAGCCTGCGGCATTGGAGGCCGCGCTGGTCCATCGTTCAAGGTGCGGTGGTTCGTCTCGATACCGATGCGCGCAAGCAATCACCGATCGCAGACGTCACGGTTACTGCTTCCGATGGAAACCTAACCGTCAGGACGCAGTCCGATGCCACCGGATACTTCAAAATTACTTTTCCGGGGACGGTTTTGCCGGGGACGCCTGTGAAGCTTAGCTTCCGCCATCCGAATTACAACGCACTAGACCTAGTAGTTCCGATCGAGTTTCGCTCGTCGCTCCGCCAGCTGGTCATCGCAGCCATGACCCCGGCGGCTATGCCCGACGATGCCGATTCTGGAGGCGCGATGTCCGTTGTCTCCAACATCAGGGTCAGATATACGGTGAACAGCGAGACCGATGAGAACGTCGGCAGCGCGGTCAAGACATTTGAGGTGGTCAACCGCGGAAACATCCCATGCAATCACCATCCCCTGTGTTCTCCCGACGGATACTGGAGGGCCTCCTCAGGAGCAGCCAATTTGGACGCTGGCCCCGGAAACGAGTTTCGCGAAGCCAGAGCTTCGTGCATTGCCGGACCTTGTCCCTTCACGCGGATCGATTCGAGCGGCTTCGCCGCTGGTGGCAGGACGATCACCGCTTCGGCCGTCGACTGGTCCGATACTGCGACGTTTCTATTGGAGGCCGAAGTCTTTCATACAGCAATCGTCTCTAAAGTGCGCGAACTATATCCAGTCGAGTTTGGGCGCGCACTCAACTTTACTCTTCCGCCGACGGCGGAAGGCGTGAGTCTCGAGGCGGAGGTTAAGGGCGCTCAAATGGTGTTTCCGCTTGGCCCCGATCTTTATCTGAGTTGGGCGAACTGCGTCGCCAGATCGAGCTCCGGAGCAGAAAAGTCCACGGTTTACCAATGCGAACTGAAGCCGGGCTACCGGTTCTGATTGGGAGCGCGGGTGAGCATGCATGATCCGAGCTATCGTTGCGCCTGACCGACCGAAGAGCCGGGCTGCCCTGAGTACTCGAAGACGACGTGGCAGAGAGTTTCCTGCGGCTCCAATTGCCGCGGCTGGGATCCGCAGAATCGGTTGACAAACCTGTAGCCTCCCTTAATTAAAGCAACATACTTGGGATTGTCCAGATTCATGTTTGCGTACGGACTGTTGTGCGTTTCTTCAACAAGGACGAACCGTGGATGAGACGGCAACAAAGCGTTGAACCTATCCTCACTTGGATCTTTATCGCTCCACCACCAGAACGGATAAGGAGTATTGGCAAAGATATTGTGGTCGAAGTAGGGCAGAATCCCCACTGCAGGATAAGCGCGCACCGGTTTATCCTCGGCATTACTTATATATGTCACGGCAATGGTTGCGCCTTCCCGGACAAATGGACTAAGAAACTTCGCTGCTGCAGGATCGGGGGAGTATGCATTGTAGTGGTCATAGAGGAATGCATAGCCCGACCAGAGAATCTGCGTCGCAACCATGATGATCAATGCGATGCGGCCAGCCACCTCATATTCTCGGTTGACGGCTGTAGACGGACGCCAGGTGACCCAAAGCAGACAGATCAGAAGCGGGATCAGGATGCCCGCGTGCCACCAGGCGATAGACACTTCACCGGAAAATGCCGCAAACAGCGCGACCGGCAAGAGGAAATAGAGCTTGTGCCGTGCATGGAACCAAATCACCATTGCAGTCCAGAATGGAATGGACAGGATCCACGGTTGGCACATTGGCCACACGAGGGAAAAGACCGCGCGGAGAAAGTAGATGCTGGATTGTCCGCGAAACGAGGAAAGATTGAGATCATGTGGCGGCCACGCGGTCCATATGGCAAAGGCATAGAAGGTAAGCAGGAGGAGCGCGCAAAGAAAAAGCTTGCGACGGTCCTTGAACGATTCGCTTTCTCGGTTCCTAACCTGTTCGATTAAATAAACGGCAGCGAGTCCGCCAGAGACGACCGCGGCGTGAAGAGAGGCATTTGCCAGCAGCCCGAGCGCCAGCACGAAACCGATTGGCCATTTCTTCCATGCGATGGCGGCTAGAAATAAAAGCAATGGTACGAGAACGTAGTTTCGCGCCACAACGGCGTATTGGAAGAAAAGAAAGTACGTGAATGGCAGCGACAGTTTCAGGTAACGGGGAAAGGGCGACCGGAAGATAAGGAGCGAGGCCGCTGCGGTGGCAATCGCTCCGCAAATCCAATGCAGGCCCGCGTAACTTATATGAACGCGAATCATCATCCACAAAAGGAAATGCCAAAGCCCCGGAGATCCTTCATAACGAATGTATGTTTTGAATAGGGAAGCCAGCGAAAGACTTCTCGCTAATTGCCATGCCTGTGCTTCGTCAACCCACGGCTCATGACAAGGAATTTCAAAGGCGACAAGAGCAGCGTAGATAAACAGCGCGCCCCATTCGGGCCAACCTGTGTGCATTGCATCTGACGCACCGCCGACTAACCAGGCGAATCGGACTCGGCGCCCGGATTCTGCCGGCGGCAGGGCACCTGGTTCGAGCGTCGGCTCTAGACTCTGCTGCATCGCTTGTCTCCCAGACGCGAGGATCTTTGACGCGAGGAGCTTACCAGACTCTGAGCTCAGCCTCCCGCCCTCCTACGCCATGGCGCCGCCAACTGTGCCTTCGAAGCACCTCGATCTCTATCCCTCAGCAAGGAAACACAGCAGCACTGCGAGACCCATTCGAGACTGGCTTACTGCGCAGAGGAGGCGTTCTGCTCCGTCGCTGGGTAAGGTGTAATTCTTGCAGGCATCAGATCCGGCTCAACCAGCCAGACATTGCGGTTGCCGTAATAATGAATCAACTGCAAATTATCCGCAGCATCCATATCCCTTGCCCATACGACTTTGGAACCATCGATATCAGCACGGTTATAAACCCATTCGTCCATCGGATTGTGGTCGGGGCGATAGCGGACAATGACCAATTGCCCGCCGGGAAGGCGATTGAGCATGGCTTCAATTTGCGCCCGTTCTACGCCAAAGTGATCCGGGCCATACCAAGTCAGGTTCCAGTTGCTCGGCGGAAATTCGTTCGGTCCAAAATGCAGAGGTGTCGCAACAATCCGCAACCCTGCCATCAGTACGCAAACGAGAACTGTCAGCCGCACCAGAGCCAAACCCATCGGCTTCCCCTCCGGCTTCCAAAACCGCATGTGGCGCATCGCCTGCAATCCAATTGCATAGAATGCAGCGGTGAAGGGCGCCACATAGTGCGGCAGCATATAGATTTCAATCGCCATTCCAGCCGCGAGGATGAGCACGCTGACGACTAAGAACCGGATGCGGCGATCGAGGAAAATGCGGCGCACCATAATCAGCGGAGGAAGCAGAGCAAAACAGGCATAGAAGAGAAATGCAAATGCGACTTTCTTCAACGTGCCGGGGACGAATCCCTTCACAGAATGGATTTGATTGTAGAAACCCATTTCCTCTTGATAAAAGTTCCTGAAGACTTCATACCGGTACTGCGGTTCAGGCCGCGCATGCTGCCAAACATAGTAGGGAGCCATTGCGTACGTCGCACGGTTTACGGTGTAAGGCGGAGTGAGCGGACTGCCGAAGGCGCGGTAGTCGTAGTAGCCGAACCACGCGCAAGTAGCCAGGATCAACACGAGCGGCGCCGCAACCAAGCCGGCTGCCCTCGCCGGCGCCGGCCGCTTTGCGCCTTTCACGAGCCACCGAATCAAAACGAAGCCGACTGGAAGGCACATGACGATTCCTTCGAATGGCCGCGTGACCGCCAGAATCGAGATGCCCAGCCCCATCAGTAGTCCATAGCGAATCCGCGGTGTCTTCATGAGCCGCGGCAAAGCTCCGAGGACAAGCGCCCCGCCAAGCGCTCCCAGCGAACCACCGGCATGATATGTGTTTGTCCAGTAGCTGAATACGCCGAGGCGCAGCACGGCGATGACGCCGCCAAGCAGGGCCCAGCCCGGCGGCAACCATGCCTGCAGCATCCAACATAGGGCCGCGCACATCAGCGCGCTGACGATCAGCAACCCGAACCAGGAATTGCCGAGCAAGACGGCGCTGGTCGCCAAAATCAGTCCTTCACCGGGAAAGTACATCGACATATAAGTCGGTTGCA
Organism: uncultured Occallatibacter sp.; assembly: GCA_964552975.1. Taxonomy (GTDB): domain Bacteria; phylum Acidobacteriota; class Terriglobia; order Terriglobales; family Acidobacteriaceae; genus Telmatobacter. The sequence continues at coordinate 28,634 of CAZKJB010000007.1, forward strand.
TCGTGACGTGGATGCTTTCAAAATGAGTCCACATCGCTGGCGTCGGATTAGCCAGGTGACCGTGAGCAAACGTATCGCTTGCCAGCAGAAAGCTGAAATCATCGGGAATAAAAGGAAGCGGAACCGGAAAAAGAGGGAGCAATGCCAGGCGCAAGGCAATCACACTCAGTCCGACAGTCGCGAGTGCGAGTAATTTTCTTCGCGCCAACCGGCCAAACCACAGCTCCATTCGCCGAAACAGGCCCTTACCAACTTCCGGCCACGCGAACGAGATCGCACCTGCCAACGCTGTCAAGCCGAACTCGAGGATTAGAAGCGTCGGACTGGTTGCAGCGGGAGACAACATCATAAGATTGCGGGAATGCGCCGTTCATCGCACAGAATGTGGATGAACCGATCTTACCGGGATTCTACGACAGCAGTACGACTTCTCTGACTCGCTACCCAGTGCTCGGAACCCGCCTCGTTAATGTGACACAGAACAAACAACTCACAGGATGCAAGCACGAGCCTTCGAGCATTCAGTCCTGCCGGTCTCCTGCGGTCAACGACCCCCGATTCGTTTCATTGTGATCGCCAAGCCTGGCGGGATCGGAACAATTCTCTAATGCTTGGCGCGAGGATGCTGCCAGTTTCGCACCTGGGCAGTTTCTATTGAGGTACTCGTCAAGACCACGGATGACCGCGCCGTCTCTGAAGTGCGCAATCATTGTTGGAGCAGGTGCAAAGGGATTGATTGTCTCCACCATTGCGAACATCTGCAAGGGCCACGATCGTGAAGGGAATCGAAATCGCCGCATGAGTCAGCGCACAGCCATCATCATCGGCGCAGGACCCGCCGGACTCACTGCGGCAATCGAGCTTCAGCGCCACTCGGACATTAAGCCCATCGTGATCGAGGCCAGCCAGGAGATCGGCGGAATCTCGCGGACCGTCGTCTACAAGGGCAATCGGATGGACATCGGAGGCCATCGGTTTTTCTCGAAGTCGGACCGGGTGATGCACTGGTGGCTCGAATTGATGCCGGTCGAGGCCGGGACCGGCGAGGCCGGCCGGCTCCGCTATCAGGGCCAGCAGAGCGATGTTCCCGCTGCTACGGCTACCAACCCGCAAACGGAAGATCTGGTCATGCTGGTCCGCGACCGAAAGAGCCGCATCTATTTTCTGCGCCGTTTCTTCAACTATCCCATCAGCCTAACCGCTGCCACTTTCACGAATCTGGGCCTCGTAAGAACCTTTCGTTGCGGAATCAGTTATATGCGTTCTGCACTGCTTCCTCAACGCGAGGAGCGATCACTTGAGGATTTCATCATCAATCGTTTCGGCAAACAACTTTACCTGACTTTTTTCAAGTCGTATACAGAAAAAGTGTGGGGAGTTCCCTGCAACGAGATCAGCGCTGAATGGGGCGCTCAGCGCATTAAAGGGCTCTCGCTAAAGGGTGTAGTAACGCACTTCCTGAAGAAGACGTTTGGCCGTAAACAATCCGAAAGCATCGCCCAGAAGGAAACAGAGACTTCGCTGATTGAGAAGTTCCTTTATCCGAAGCTCGGCCCTGGCCAGCTATGGGAACATGCGGCCGGCCTGGTGCGCAAAGCTGGTGGCGAAATTCACAAGGGCATCGCGATCGATCGCATTCAAGTGCAAGGCGCCAAGGTGATTTCGCTCGAGGGCGTCAAAGGAAGCGGAGAGCGAGTGAGCTTTGCCGGCGACTATTTTTTCTCGACCATGCCAGTCCGCGACTTGATTCGCGCCCTCTCAACTCCAGCCCCCGCCGAGGTAATTGAGGTGAGCGAAGGCTTGATGTATCGCGACTTCATCACAGTGGGCCTGCTGGCCAGCAAACTCGCTGTCACCGAGAAGGATGGCACATTGCTGAAGGACAACTGGATCTACATCCAAGAGCCCGACGTGATGGTCGGGAGGCTGCAGGTCTTCAATAACTGGAGTCCCTGGCTGGTCGGCAGTAAGGACAAAGTCTGGATTGGTCTCGAATACTTTTGCAACGATACCGATCCCCTTTGGAAGCTCTCCGATGAAGAGATGGCGAATTTCGCCATTGGCGAGGTAGCCAAAATCGGCATTCTCAAGGCGGAGGATGTGGAGGACTTTCATGTTGTCCACGTTCCCAAGACTTACCCGGCCTATTTCGGAAGCTACAACCGCTTCGATGTCATCCGCAATTATGTCGATCGCCTTGAGAATCTCTTCCTGGTAGGCCGCAACGGCATGCACAAGTACAACAACCAGGACCATTCGATGCTGACCGCAATGACCGCCGTAGAAAACATCGTGAATGGCGTCACCACCAAGGACAACATCTGGGCAGTCAACACTGAGATGGAGTATCACGAAGGAAAGTGACGGGAGTCGATCGGTGCGACGGTCGTTGGCTTCAACAGATTCTGCCCAGAGTTCGTGCCAAGTACGCAGAACGGGATTCCCGATTCTATTCGGCCAACTTTTGCCGAAACGAAATATTCTTGTGGCCCAGAAAGCTGAAAAGCACAGTGACGAGGGTCATGATTGCTGCGGCGATGTACGAAGCCCGTTCGGGTCTGTGCAGGCTGCGACGCAGGATCGGAACAAGAATCGCCAATCCCGCCAATCCGATGAGCATGCTGCTGCCATATACCCCCACGCAGCGTATCCATTCGATCAGGTAGTTCCCACGAGTCCGGAAGACGAACCACTTGTATCCGAGGAAAGCTATGGTAATCGAAATCAAGTTCGAAAGTAGAGCAGCGTACATATAGCTGTAGGCGCCCAGCCCTCTGAATGACCAGTTCAGCAGCGCGAAGAGGCCATACCCGCTGACAGTATTGAATCCGCCCACGAGAAGATAGCGCACTATTTGCAAAAGCGACTTGTGTGATTTCTGGTCCACTCGGGGGATGACGGTACCTAAAAGTTGATGCGTTCTCTTTCGGTAACCAGGGGACGATTCAATACAACGGTGTGGATCGAACCCACGTACTCGCCGATGATCCCAAGAGCGATCATTTGCACAGAGCCCATAAAGAAAAGGCCCAGGACGAGCGGAGCCACACCGACCGTAAAGTTATTCCAAAAAACAAGCTTATAGATCAGGTAGAAGACTCCCAGCAAAAAACTGATCATTGCCGAGATAAACCCACTAAAAATCACCAGGCGCAAGGGTACTTTGGAGAGGTTTGTGATCCCCAACATCGCCAGGTCGTAAAGCGAATAGAAATTGTTGCTTGTGATTCCGCGCTCGCGGCGCTTCTGGTTGTAGAAAATCTTTGCAACCGGCAACCCAAGTTCGGCAATCATTCCTCTGAAATACGGATAGGGATCGCGGAAGTTGGTGCGGATTTGCTCCACAACGGAACGATCGTAGAGCCCGAAGCCGGTGAAATGCTCGAGGACTTCAACATTGGCAAGGCGGGCGACAAGACGATAATAGGATGTTCGAATTCGATACATCAGGCCGCTCTCATCGCTCGTGTCTTTGATTGCGGCAACGATGGGGAAACCCCTCTCCCATTCGCGAATCATCTCGGCAAATAACTCAGGCGGATCCTGCAGATCTGCGGCCACACTTCCGACGGCATCCCCCTCGGCTTGCAAAAGTCCGTGCATCCCCGAACGGTCAGCCCCAAAGTTACGCGCGTTTACGATGACTTTGACACTGGGATCATCGACAGCCATCTCGCGCAGCACGGCAACCGTCCTGTCCTTTGAGGCATTGTCGATGAAAAGATGTTCGAACTGATATTCAGGAAATCCAGCGGCCATGGCCATTACGCGCCGATGAATCTCTTGGACGTTGAGCTCTTCGTTGTAGCAGGGAGTCATGATGGTGATCAGCTTTCTGGGCATTCCGCTCCCCTCCGGAACGTTAGGAGATCCGCGCAGCTGCTGTCATGCAGGGTTCTGGTCAATTCGACTCGAAGTTTAGCACAGGGGCAATCGGCTTTCGATCGTCAGAGCCTAACGCGTCAACACCGTTAGGCCGGCGTAAAGCGTCTCTTCAGCTGCAAAAAGCGAACCTCAAACAAGTCGTAACTGACCACCGCAATTGCCACCACCATGATCATTTCCGCAAGCATCAGCAGAATTCTCTCAGGAAAACTCAAGTGAATCCAGGAGCCGGCCTCACTTCTCAGGTACCAGCTCGACGGAAGAAAGATCAGCAGGTGATAGACATAAATGCCGTAACTGTACTTCCCCAGCACTCGAAGCCAGCTCATCGTCAGGATGCGATCGAGCGCGGGAAAGTGGTGCTGCGATGCGGCGACAATAGCCGCTGAAAGCAGCGCGAAACCGGTGATGCCTAATGTGGTCATCCATTTCGCGGTCCCTATGAGCTCTCCTCGATGGAACAGGACGATATAGCCCATAATGCCAGCTCCGGCAATCGCGGCTCCGCGAATCCACGCCATGGGCACAGGCTTCTTGTTGCTGAACATGTAGAGCGCACATGCAGCGCCGAGGAACAAACCGTCAACTCTGCTTGACGTGATCTGCGCCAGACCGAAGCTGTCTCCAAAATAGCAATAGGAGATCAAAATGCGCAGCGGCAGTGCACATATGACTCCCACATAGCAGATTCGAGTGACTGCTTTTTCCGGTAGAAGGAAAACCACGAGCGGCCAAACGAAGTAGAACTGCTCTTCAATTGCCAGGCTCCAGTAGGCGCCCCACAATCCTCCCATGATCTTTTCACCATGCCAGAAAACAGGCCAATTCTGCAGATAGATGAAATAAGCGAATTTCCATGAGGTCCATTGAGGCAGCGCGCTGGCGATGCCCAGCGAAAAATGCGCAACAGTCACGCAGAGAATCAACGTCAGGTAGTAAATGGGAAATATCCGCAGCGCCCGGCGAGCGTAGAACGACGAAAAATAGTGCTCACTCTTTTTCGTACGCAGCAGGATGCCGGTAATCAGAAAGCCCGACAATACAAAGAAGAGATCTACTCCGCCCCAGAGCGGAACCATCAAGTACGCAAGAATCTTGTCTGCAATAGAGTGCCTCACAAGAAAAATTCCGGTGACGCCGACGCCGTGAGAGCACAAGACGCCTAGTATTGCGAGCCCGCGTATGCCGTCTAATTCCGGCTTGTGCTTTGTATCCTCCCTGGGGGGGCTAGTCATAGAAGATGAATACCATATCGTTGGACTCACAGAAGGTGCGAGATGACCTTGGCATTGAGATCCATGTTGTAGTAGGGGAACATGACGTCGATCAGTCTCTCGCTTGCTGTCATTCGCGGCAGTCAAGTGCACGAAACTCTGCGTCAGACACTGCGGGTTTCAACGTCCACACCCAATTGCTCCTGTCGTTCCACACCGGATCGTAAACACGCGAAACAAGGTAATGAATGCCGAACTGGCGGCAGGTGGAGCGCGCCTGTTCTGCAGTAGCGCCACTAAAAAGAGCGTCGATAGCGGCAGCCATGGCAGGACAACCGCTGGGATCACCTCCGAGTTCGGCGCCACAATACGGTTGGTCGCCAAGAATTGCAGTTTGACGGTCGATTCCGAGCAAATCCGCTGAGCGCCGATACGGTTCGCTGGCGGGGTTAAACTGCACAATTGCGTCGAGGGGAATGGAACCATCAAGTTGGGCATAGCCGACGGCAGAGATGTAGGCATTATGGGGCAGCCTGCCGGCGCTGGGATCGTGAACCGCGCTCAAACGCACTTCATTAAGTTGAAAGTCGAAACGCAGCAGGAGCGCCTGGCCAACGGTGCTGATAACTCCGACAACAAGAGCGAGCGCAGCCATCGACCGCAACCATTGCGGAGAGTCACGCGGCAAGCCGACCCAGTCTGCCGGCGCAGCGCTCTTGCGCTCTCGAAGTCTCCAGCTGGTGATGACTTCCGATCCAAATAGAAGCAGCGGAAACTGCAGAAGGAGTGCTGCTCTCCAGCCGAAGTCGTTGGAGGTTAGCACGGAGGATCGCATCACGGAGATGACGAAAAGCGTGACCGCAGCAATCACCAGCAGGGCTCGCTGCGCGGCGGTGAGCGGCGTTCGGCCGCGCCAGGCGGGAACCATGTAGATGAGAAAGACGGCCAGGTAAAAACCCAGTTCGACAGCGTAACCGGGCGCCAGAAGAACCAGGTTAGCGAGGTTTTGGGCCAATGCTGGGTGGGCCATTGCGAGGTGCCGGAAAAGATGGGATGCAAGCAAGTCATTAGGAGAAAACATCTCGCGTATCGCAAATGTGAAGACACTTCCGCCCTGCAATCCTGATGAAGCCCGAGTTATTTCCCGCAGGTATGGAATGAGCAAAACCACAGCTCCCACGCCTCCCGCAGCGAGTAGCAATGCTGGGCGGGGCTTGTGTTCTACCAACACCTGCCAGAGCCCCCAAGCCAGCATTACAAGAAAAAAACCGATTGCGACATAGATCGAAAGGCCGAAGGAGCTCGCAAGCGCCAATGCAACCAGGACCACGCTCGCCGCACCCCCGCGCGCACTTTCCGTTCCAGCCAACCACGCGAGCAGAAATGCGAGCATGCAGCAAATGAAGCTGGCAATATGATGCGGCGCCCAGAGAAGTGTGTCGATCCAACTGGTAACCTGGCTCGTTGACCACCATTCGAGATCAGCGGGTAACGGTCGGCCCTGGTCAAGAAGGTTCCAGAGGTTCACGCAGATGTCGAGCCCGGTAACCAGGAGCAACGAAATGGCGACTAGAAACTGGCGGCGCAACCGGCTCTCGACGACGAGGAAGTGTTTGAGATAGAGACCAATCAGGGCTGCCAGAGCGAATCCGGCCCACACGCAACTGGCGATGAAAACAGCACGAACCGGAAGATGGGCCATTTTGGCGACTGCGGCGCAGACCACATTCCAGAAGTAGTAGTAGCGCATAGGAGCGGCGTGCTGGTACCAGTAAAGCGGGTTGGCAGGCGGAACCCCGGTGCGGAGGATACTCTCGGTCCAGGCGACGCGCGACGCATGGTCGTAGGTGGCGACACTCATAAAGAGCTGGTCGCCTTTTTGCAAGTCAACGAGCGACAGAATTGCCACTGCGACCCAAACGAGCGCCAGAGTCAACGCGACATTGCCGAGTGGCCGCCAACCCATCGTCCATTTCCTGCCGGCGCGGCGTAGCTCGAACCACTCCCGGCCAAGCTGAGCCAGCCACACCACTCCGCTCGCAAGAAATAACGCCACAACTGCAGTTAGGGACAGAAACTTGCCGATCAGGACGGCGGCAATCGTTGAGATACCCAGAGACAACGGCACGCTCCAGAAGAGCCGCTCAACCAATGAGCGTTGCCGGAAGCTGTGAAGGTTAGTGAACCAGGCAGCCAGGTAACCGGTCGCAACGGTCGCTGGAAGAAAAGCGGGGATTGCCAGGAGACTGCCCAGGACTTGATTCGCGGTAATTGAAGAATCCTGAAGAATCCTGACCTCCTCGCCAACGCTTAGTTCAGGGCGTGCTGCCTCAGATCCGTTTGGCGTATTCGACTGCATTGGCGCGGCGGCAGACGTCTGCGACGCAAGGCCGGCACGCGGGTTCCTGCCTGGGAATTCTTCAATAGCTTCAAAGACAAAGAATACACTTTCGTCTTTCCGATCGGCGGTTTAGCGAACGCTCTCCAGGCCCCGAAGTCACGCTGCGGACATTTTCAGTTACGAGGCCACTCGTCTCACGACAGGCAGTGACTTTTGTCATGTATCCAAAACCAATTTCTTCGCGCAATGTGAAGAAGAGCGGTTACGAACGCCGAATGGCCCGGTGCGCGAAGCAGCGCGGCCTGCGGAGCGTTCAGAAGGGCGCAGCCCATCGCAAGCCCTCGATCCGTTGATAGATGACTCCTTGCTTCTAGAGACACTTTCCCGCCCTGCGCAACCTCATTCCCACCTGGCCTGCCAGGCCCGACTCGCCCGACAGGTGGTGAGCAGCAATCGACGGAAAGGCTACGCATGGACTCGCCTCGCTCGCATTCAAAAGAGAACCTCAATTTCAGCAGACGCAATGAATCGGGACCGGGTGCCCGCTTGGTCGGCCTCGTCCTTTTTGGCAGCCTTCTTGCGTGCGCGGCCCTGACGAGCTGTACGGCACCGTTTCCGACGATCCCGCAGGTCCAGATGCCGACGATCTCGTCGTTTTCCGCGAGTCCGGCAGCCATCACCGCAGGCAACAGCACAACGTTGAGCTGGGCTACATCGGGGGCGACGAGTCTCACGGTGATGCCAGGGAATTTTTCTTCGACCTCCGCGAGCAGCTCAGTGGCATTGAGTCCGACGGCGACTACGACCTACACTCTGACGGCGACGAACACCACCGGCTCGACCACAGCGACGGTGACGGTGAACGTTTCGGCACCGAGCCTGCCGACGATCAGCTCATTCACCGCGAGCCCGACAAGCATTAATCTGGGCGGCATCAGCACGCTGAGTTGGGCGACGACCGGAGCGACGACCATCACCATTACACCTGGAACGTATGCGTCGACTTCGGCATCCGGCTCAACCGGCGAAAGCCCGGAGGTGACCACAACGTACGTTCTGACGGCGACGAATGCCGCAGGCTCAGTGACGGCGACTGCTACGGTGACGTTGACCGCGGCAAGCGTTCCGACAATCAGCTCGTTTACGGCACTCCCAACGAACATCAATTCCAGCCAAACCAGTACCTTGAGCTGGACGACGTCGGGGGCAACGAGCATTGGCATTACGCCGGGGACATTTACTTCGTCCAATGCGAGCGGTTCAACGACGGTGAGCCCATCGGCAACAACGAAGTACACACTGACTGCGATGAATGGCGCCGGTTCGAATACCGCGACCGCAACCGTGACCGTGGCAGCAACAGGCGGACCTTTGAAGATCACAACGACGAGTTGCCCCGGTGGAACGCAAAATGCAGCCTATGCCGGCTGCACGATTACCGCAACCGGCGGCACTCCGCCCTACACATTTTCAATCAGCACGAGCCCCAACTATCCGCCTCTGCCTGAGGGAATGATTTTGAGCGCGTCAACTGGCGAGATCAGCAGCGCTTTGGTCGGCGGGCAGGGCGCATACTCTCCTGAAATCATCGTGACGGACTCAACGAGCGCACAAGCGACCCAGACGATCAGCTTCGCAATCAACGGCAGCAATGCGTTTATGGCGAACATCTTCCCGTCGACTTCAATCTTTCACCACAGGGTGGATGCAGCGACGACAAGCCTGCCAGTGGACACTTCGCCCGCAGGAGCCATGTACAGCGGGTATCTGCCAGCGACTGTGAAACCATTCTTCGGGAACAATTCCAATGCGCCCTTCCCGAACGGAATTCCGGCGATTGAGGTTCCGTACAACCAGCCGGATGTGCCGGTTTCAACGA
>CAZKJB010000008.1:0-36778 GCA_964552975.1 uncultured Occallatibacter sp.
GCCAGCCGGATCAACATCAGGCGCCTCTAAGCACTAGAGTACAGTGCGGGCGCGCAATCCGCGCATAATCTGATGTTCTCATTGAGAGATCAATCGAAACTGATCTTTATTGAGCGGGCATATTTCGGCTGGGTCCCAAAAGAGGCCGGCCTTAGCTCTCGGAAATCAGAAAAGTTGCTACCAGGAAGCATGTTGAAGGAATCGCTACAACCGCAAACATCAAGCCGCTTATCCTCCGGCTAATCGAGCACTCGCACACGGAACGGCGGCGTTCCATCTTCGCCGTGTCGCTGGAATTTCCCCAGCCGTTCGCTATTTGTTGCGCGGTCGTCGCGAAACCTAAATGTGCGCTCCCGAGTGACGCTGCGGCAGCTGCAAACGTCTCTCTCCGGTTCAGAGCCGATCCCGCACGAATCGCGAGAAAACCGCGCCGATGTCTTCGATTGTGCCTTTTTAGAGAAAGGCATGACTTACACTGCTGATGATGAGAACTGGTTGCATCCTCGTTTTCCTATTCCTGCTCGGGGGCAGATTTACGTTTTCCGCATCTAAAGTCGGCGCCGCCAAGCAGGATCCTTTCGTTGGTTCCACTCAGTTGATCGTGGTTGTCACATCGAACTGGAGCGGGGTCGAAGGGCAGTTGCAGCGATTTGAGCGCGTCACCGTGCATGAATCCTGGCGACCTCTGGGCGAGCCAATTCCGATTGTCGTCGGCAAGAATGGCATGGGGTGGGGCATCGGCCTGATTGCGCCTGACGACCCTAATGTCAGCCTCGTATCCGATCCAGTGAAAAAGGAGGGCGACGGCAAGGCACCGGCCGGCATCTTCGACCTTGGCTCCGCATTTGGATACAGTGCTCAACCTTTGTCGAGGCTAAGGATTCCCTATCTCGCGCTGACCGAATCGATTGAATGCGTAGACGACGTCAATTCAAAACACTATAACCGGATCGTGGATCGCTCCGCCGTGGCCGCCGACTGGATTAGCTCAGAACACATGCGGGACACCGGCGAGTCGTATCGATGGGGAATCGTCGTGAATCACAATAGGATGATTGCAAGGCGCAATCAGGATATGCCAGAGCGAGGAGGCGGCTCGTGTATCTTTCTCCATATTTGGCACGACCAAAAGCAAGGCACCGCCGGATGTACTGCTATGCCTCAATTGGATCTGGAGACGCTGCTCATCTGGCTTAATCCGAAGCGCAAGCCACTGTTGCTGCAACTTCCGATGCCGGCATATGGGCGGTTGAGCAATCGCTGGAAGTTGCCGACGTTGAGCAACGCTTCGACGCATTGAGCAGCCGCGGTTTCTCTACCGGGCAATATCTTCGAATTTAACATTCAGGATGGAATACTCTTTCCAATCTTCATAGTCAAAGTGCCACCACTCCTCGGGGTTGACTTTGAATCCTTGTTTCTCCATGACCTGGCGCAGCAGGGAGCGGCGAGCGCGCTCGTCGGCCGTACCACCGGGGAAGTCTGCATAAGCGCGTTCGGTCATTTCGTCGTAGCCGCTGGGCATCGTTACTTCCTCTCCGGTCGCCAGATCGTATAACGACAGATCTACGGCACATCCGCGGTTGTGGTTGGATCCAACTGCCGGATCGGCGACAAATATCCTTTTATCGACGGGCGTGGCTTCCCAGAAGATTTTTGTGACATACCACGGGCGGTACCCATCGTGGATGATGAGGCCGTATCCACGAGTTTTAAGGTTGCGTTGAGCACGAAGCAAAGCTTCAGCGGCTGGCCGCTGAAGGAAGGCGCGGGCCTGGGTGTAGACGGGCGTCCCAAGGAAATTGTTCGGCGTGGCGTACCGGATATCGAGCTTGATTGTGGAATCGAGCTTCGTCAACTCCACGAGGTCGGGTTTGAGAAAGGTTCCCGCCTCGCGTGGAGGCTGCTCCTTCAGCGCTTCAGCGCGTAGCTTCTCAATGGGACGAAGCGGTGTGATACGGAAGCTGACTTGCTGCGCGAAGCCGAGAGGCAACAGAACAAGCTGGAGAACGCACAGACGAAGGAGCTTTCGCGGGGAATTCATAGGCCTAGCTCCCACTATAGCGCCGCGTTCAATACAGAGATCGATTCATCTGCAGCGAAGCCCCAAAAGGGTGAGTCTTTCGCGGAACATCTTTGCGAATCACGGTGCAGTATTTGGGCTCTTCGCCTCATGTTGCGAGGCGAGACGATCAACCTTTGAATTTGTTTGTCGGCGTCGGCACAGATGCGAGTAACGGGGTGCGCAGCTCGCGCTTAGCTCGCGTCAGGCGGTTAACGACTTTGTAGCGATCGCCGCGATAAACAGACTGTACGTGTTCAGCCGGAGTGCCGTTTTCGAGATAGGAAATCCGCGTGAACAGAAATACCGGACTCTGCGGAGCGATTTGCAGCAGGTGCGCATCGTCGGCATTCACAATTCCAACTTCCACGACTTCATCGGTCACCATCAATTGGATCCCGTATTGTTCCGCAAGCTCTTCGTAGAGCGAGGTCGTCGGATCGAACGTCTGTAACAGCCCTGGGCAAAGACGCATAGGCAAACAACTGAGCTCAATGCCCATGGGGACCGTGTCCCCATAACGAACGCGGCGTAGAGAGAATATCTTCTCGTCGTCGCTGAGACGGAGGGTTTCCTTTACATCTGAGCTCGGCGGCTGGATGCGAAATGACAGCACCCTGGAACTTGGCCTGGAACCTCGCGCCAACGTCTCCTCAGTAAACGAATGGACATAGCGGAAATCCCTCTCCAGTTTGATGCCCGAGATGAATGTTCCCTTCCCTTGCCGGCTATAGATCACTCCCAACTCGATCAGCGCGCGCACTGCCTGGCGAACGGTCATCTGGCTCACGCCCATCTGCGCCGCGATCTGCTGAATTGAAGGCAATGGCTTATCGGGCTTGAGTTCTCCTAATTGAATCTGTTCGAGGAGCCGCTGCTGGATCTGGTGATAGAGCGGGATGCCGCTTCTGCGGTCCAGCGGGAGTGGTCCTGGCCTCCTTTTCCGGTCGGTGAGCAGTTCTGGTGTACTCACGGTAACGTCAACCTCGAGATCAACACGGTTCGTGTAGCTTTGGAGCCTCAATCTCAAGACGCTGCCCAGTAGCTTAACGATGACGGGGCGAAACGTCCATTGGAAACTCAACTGCGACTATAGCTTTCACCCAGACTTCAAGACGGCATCAGGCCCAATCCAGGGCCACCGGGAAGTAGCAGTTTCCCTTTTTCGACCTGCACGCCCCGCCAGGGATCGTTGGCTACGAGCAAATTCCCGTCGAGGTCCGCGTAATCGACCAATGGCGAAAGGTGGGCCGCGGCCGTCACTGAGCAGGAACTGGAAACCATGCAGCCGAGCATCACTTTCAAGTTCATTGCGCGCGCAACCTGGATCCATCGGAGGGACTCCAGGATGCCGCCGGCCTTATCGAGCTTCACGTTGATTCCGTCGTACGCATCCACGAGTTTGGGAATCATGCCTATCTCTGTACATGCCTCGTCGGCAAAGATCGGGAGATGGACTTTGCTGCGTACGTATTTTGTTTCTTCAATCATGTGGGCAGGCATGGGCTGCTCGACATACTCAACGCCCCGCGACTCCAGCCAGTTGATTTTGCGGATAGCCTCTTCCTTGTCGGTCCAGCCTTCGTTGGCATCCACGCGAATGGGCTTTTTGGTCACGCTGCGGACGGCTTCGATGGTGGGCTCATCGGTCTTGAGGCCGACTTTCACCTTCAGCACAGGAAAGTCCTCCGCTTCACGCGTCTTCTGGCGAGTGATTTCGGGTGTGTCGATGCCAATGGAGAAATCGGTGATGGGCGCATCGGCGGCGTCGAGCCCGAGAAACTTGTAGAGCGGCAAATTGAGTTTTTTCCCCAGCCAATCGAAGATTGCGATATCGACTGCAGCCATCGCGGCGTGTTGCTTGTCACCCAATGCGTGGCGGATTCCGGCAAGGAGTTTCTCATACTTCCAGGGATCGCCTGCTTTGATTTCGCCGGTGATAGCCTGGATGGCCTGTGCCGCCGGCAGCGGAAACTCCTGGTAGCGAACAATGGGCGCCCCTTCGCCCTGGCCCGAGATGCCGTCGCGCTGGTACTCCACCTGCACAGTGTCGCGGTATTCGCTCGACGACATCGTGGTCGTCCACGTGTGGCGAAGATTCAATCGCTTGATACCGACCTGGAGGGCGGATGATTCGGTAGAAACTTGAGAAGGCATAGCGAACGCTCCAAGTGGAAAGACTGCAGCAGCGCCGGCGATCTTTAAGCAATCGCGCCGATTCATTGTTTGATTCTCCTCATGGCAACCAAAAGTTGGGCCCATGGCATGTCGTCGAGGTGACTGATTTGCACGCCGGGATGACCGTGCGTCGTGTCGTGGATGAACTCGCCGTTGCCGAGATACATGCCCGTGTGGGTAATCTTGGCGACACTCGAACCAAAGTAGAGCAAATCGCCGGGCTGAAGGTCTTTGCGCTCAATAGGCGTCATCTGGTTCCAGGCGGCCTGCAGGTCAGCGTCCCGTGGCATTTCAATTCCACGCTGACGTTCGAGCATTTGCGTGAAGCCCGAGCAATCAAAGCCGTAGCTGCTTACGCCGCCCCACGTGTAAGTGATGCCGAGGAACTTGTGCGATAGCTCAAGCATTTCGCTGACGCTGAGCGGCGCGAAATCGTCGGTGACATCACCGCGTTGCACCCAGGCCGCCTGGCCATCGACAAGACGAACCTGAACCCAGCGTTCGGTGTTTTTCGCCGGATCAGGAACTATTTCGAGACGTGCCTCCCACGGAAGCTGGAGAACGGGCGCATGCATCGCAACATCAGGCTCGCCGTAGAGGTTGGCACTAAGTTCTGCGATGCGGACCGCTTTACCCGCAGGCGCATAGGAACCGCCGTTGAGAGATTTCAAATCCGAAGCGGCGACCCAGCCCGTATAGCCATCCGCAGTGCGGATGTTGATCCAGCTCGGCTGAGTCTTGAGCATAAACACGCCTGTTCCATAGAGCACCTGAGAGACCACATCACTCGCGGACGAAGGACCACGGTACATGTTGACAATGGACTTGGCAACTACGGCAGCGGGGTGATCGACAGATTGCTGCGCCCGCACCACAGCCGGCATGAGCAACACGGCAAGCGCGAGCCCCGCGCGGCGAAGACCCTCTGCGATCGTGCGGCCGAAATCACATTTGTGCGCATGCGGATGCGATGGTTCATTGTCAAGTGAAAGTTCGTGACCCACTGCGGTGCTCCTTTCTCTGACCATCAGACCTTCGGCGGCGATCGAATGGCAGCGACCGATGCGCGAAAGATCTCCTAACCGGACTTGCTACTGCCCGCCGACTCGCGCAGCGACCGCATTGCGGTCAATGCCCGTTCCACGCGACGCAATGCCGGGAATCGAAACGGGCAACCTGCCGTGAATCGGAATCTCACCGAACAACGCGCGCGCAAGGCTGGCGGCAGAGACCACTGTGTTTGAAAACGTGCAGACGTAGGCCTGAATTCCGGGAATCGATCCGCCGATGTAAGGATTACCGAATGCCACCACGACGGTTTTCGGTGCGGCGCTCCTGACCACTGCGGACAACAATTGCATAGGACCGACATCGAGTCCGGCAGAACCCTTTGCGCGGCCTTCCGTGGTTCGCCGAGGGTTGGGCACCGACTCGGCCACAACAATCACCCGCGAAGCATCGCGGACCGTTTCAATCACGTTGCTGGAAACATAACCGGAGTTTGTAGGATCGACGAAGAAGATCGTCGCATCCGGCGCGCGCAGTCGCAGTTCGCTTGCAAAGGCACGACCGCCATCACTGCCCCGCGGCCGGTCAGAGAAAATGACCGCGACGATGCGCGAAGATTGCGATGGGTGCTGGCCCGGCGCGGGGCCGGGCGACGGACGCTGTTCCTCGAGCGGAAGCAGCGTGCCCGGATCGGAAACCAGAGTCACGGCGCGATTGGCTACGCTTTGCGCGATAGCGATGTTTTCGGGTCGCGCGATGTCGTTTTCTACATTGGAGATTTCCACGAAACGGTTCCGGTTCAAGCCGACTGACGCTTTCATGCGCAGGATCTTCAGCACGCTCGCGTTGATGTGCGCTTCAGATATCTCTCCGCGCTTCACGGCTTCAAGCAAGCCGTTGTATGCGGCGTCGAGATCACCAGGAATGATGACCATGTCGTTGCCCGCCTGCACGGCCGCAATGGCAGCGGCGCGCGAGATATCTGCCTCCGACCCCGGAAAGACGTGCGTAAGCCCGGCCATGTCCAGAGCGTCACTGACAACCAATCCGTGGAAGCCAAGCTGGTTTTGCAGCAGATCTTTGATCACTCGTGAAGAGATGCTGGCCGGGCGATTCGGATCGGGTTCGACGGCCGGAACGATGAGATGACCGACCATCACCGAGTCGACCCCGGCGGCAATAGCGCCGCGGAATGGAACCAGCTCGACGCTGTTGAGATGATCGAGGTTCCCAGGCACAACCGAGAGTGCCAGATGGGAATCAGTATCTGTATCGCCGTGACCCGGGAAATGTTTGGCTGTGGTCAACATGCCGGCTTCACGCGCCCCTTGAATATAGGCGTCGACCATCGCGCTTACGGCCGCAGGGTCATCCCCGAATGAACGCGTATCGATGATTGGATTCGCAGGATTCGAGTTGACGTCCGCAATAGGAAACCAATTCCACTGTATGCCAATGGCGCGCGATTCGAGAGCGCTGATGTGGCCGAACTCGCGGACGAGGTTTTTGTCGCCCGCTGCACCAAATGCCATTGCAGCGGGGAAGGCGGTGGCGCCCGCAAGTCGCATGGAGAGGCCGCGCTCGAAGTCGGCAGCAAAGATCAAAGGATAGGGCGAATCCTTTTGCAAGCGGTTGGTGAGAGCCGCAGCTTCAAGCGGCTCGCTCTCAATCAACAGCGGTCCATCCGTAGCGACTGTGACTCCGAAGCCACCAACGTGGTACTTGTTGATTTCGTCGCGTAGTTGCAGGTAGTCAGGGCTTTCGGTATTCAGGAACTGTGCCTTTGCCCAGACCATGAACATCTGCCCAATCTTCTCGTCAAGCGTCATCTTGCGAAGCGTGGCCGATGCCCAACGTTCACCATTGCGATCGAGATGGACGGGTGGCGCGGCGACGCATTGGGTCGCCATCACAACTAGGAGCGCCATCGCAACCGAACGCATTCTTTTCGATTTCAACTCCAACTCCTTCTTAAGCGACGGCTGATCCCCCAGAAATGACAGAATCAATAAAGCAGATACTTCTTACGTATAGCTTTGAATTTCTCCAGCGCGTCCTGCCAATCTTCGGCAATGCGGCGCGGATCGTCGCCTGCCATCAGCGCTTCGAGCGTGACTTTATTGCGCATCAACCCATCGAGCGCGGCAATCTTGTAGTCATTTGGATACAGATGTTGCAGAGCAGCCGCGATTTCCAATCCCAATTCAGGCGCATCGAGAGCATCCCGGTCAGCAACGATCAGAGAAACACCACCGCACTTCTCGTTCGCGTATATGGAGCTATTCGGCGTGAAGTTCACTGGAACAAAGCGAACGCCATCAATTTCTCTAGCATTCAGATAGGCTGAAAGTGCGCCGGCAGCGATCCACGGCGCGCCAACGAGTTCGAAGGGCGTGTCTGTGCCGCGGCCGACGGAGACATTCGTGCCCTCGATCATTCCGAGGCCGGGATAAAGCGCAGCCTCGGTCAGGTTGCGCAAATTGGGCGACGGGTCGACCCATAATTCTCCGGTGGAATCGAACCAGTCGCCACGCATCCAGCCTTCCATCGGAACGACGGAGAGATTTGCGCCGATCGCCCGCTCGCCGTTGAACATGCGAGCAAGCTCGCCGACCGTCATGCCGTGGCGTACAGGCGTCCGCCAATAGCTCACAAAGGATTCGCGGCCAGCATCCGCGATGGGGCCTTGCACGTAGGCGCCGCCGATGGGATCAGGCCGGTCGAGGACGAGGATCGGCTTGCCTGCTTTTGCGGCGGCCTCGACAAAATAGCCCAGAGTGCTCTCGTAGGTGTATAAGCGAACGCCGGCATCCTGAATGTCATAAACAATTGCGTCGAGGCCGGCAAGCTCCTCCTGCTTGGGGCGGCGTTTGGCATCCGAGTCGCCGTAGACGCTGTAAATCGGAGCGCCGGTTGCGTCATCGCGTGAATTACCGATTGCAGTCGTGTCGAGTTTGCCGGCGATGCCGTGTTCGGGGCTGAAAATAGCAGCCAACTTGATGCCCGGCGCATGGGCGAGAAGATCCGCGGTGCGGCGTCCCTGCGCATCGACAGCCGTCTGATTCGTCACGAGACCGACTGCAACAGGATGCACCGGATCCGGGTGGAGTTCGCTGAAGTTGTGCTCTTCGAGTACGTCGATGCCAGCCTTGACATCACCGTTCCGCGCAATCAGCCTGCGCTCGGCCATCGACGACTCGTTGTATCCGGTGATGCGCGCGAGTCGCAGCGCTTGGCCTTCGCTTACGGTGAGGTCTAGGTCCTTAATGACGGCGGTTGCCACGCGCGAGCGGACCGGAGTCGCCGATCCGCCACGCGGATGAACGGCGTTGGTGAGGATGATGATGTAAGTGTTGGTCGCGGGATCGATCCAGAGCGAAGTACCCGTGAATCCGGTGTGACCGAAGGAGCCGACTGGAAGCAGTTCGCCGCGATTGCTGGAAAAGGGCGAATCGATGTCCCACCCGAGGCCACGGAGGCTCGCCGCGTTGGCGGGCTGCTGCGGTGTCGACATCTTTTCGATCACAGGCCGGCTGAGAATTCGGTGACCGCTCAGCAGCTCCTGCGCGAATTTGGCGAGATCGTCGGCGGTCGAGAATAGGCCTGCGTGGCCCGCGACTCCACCCATGCGGCGAGCGGTTGGATCATGGACTTCGCCACGCAGCATCTTGCCTTGCTCGTCGTATTGCGTGGGCGCGATGCGCGGGATCCAACTGCCGGGAGGGAGAAACGCGGTGTCGTTCATGCGCAGTGCCGCGAAGATCTTTGTGGCTGCGTATTCGTTCAACGACATGCCCGTGATCTTCTCCACGAGGAACCCGAGCACCTCAAAATTGATGTCGCTATAGAGAAAGCGCGAACCGGGAGGGTAGGCCGGCTTCACCTGCATCGCCATGTCGAATGCGGTCGCGCGGCCTTGCCAGGGTTGTTTCAGATCGATATCGGGCGGTAGGCCGGAGTAGTGTGTCATCAATTCACGAACGGTGATCTGATCTTTTCCGTTTTGCTTGAATTCCGGAAGATAGGTAGCGACAGGATCGTTGAGACGAACGCGGCCCTCTTCAAACAGCTGCATCACCGCTGTCGTGGTGGCAATGCATTTGGTCAGCGAGGCGAGATCGAAGATTGTGTCAACTGTCATCGACTCGCGCGTTGGTTCCAGCGATCGCGAGCCAAAGGCCTTTCGGTAAACGACGCTGCCGTCGTGGCCGACGAGGACGACGCCGCCGGGGATGTTTCCGTCGTCGACGGCATCCTGCATGATGGCGTCGATGTTTGAGAAGGCAGGATTGATGCTAGAGGAGTCAGGCTGTCCCGACGCCGTTTGCGCAGGCATCGGGACGGTGTGCAACGCAAAGAGAACCAGAGCAACGCAGTAAGGCAAGGTCAGAAGAGTTCGAGTTGTATTCAGGGGTCGCTGCATTTTATCCTTCGATCGCCGTCCGAACGTTGCCTTTTGCCTTGCGCAGGCGACGCGACGCGTCTGTTTTGCTCACGTGCGACTTGAGCATGATGAGCGCCAGCGGCACACTCATGCCAGCCTTCTTCAGGGTTTCCATTGCCGTTTCCGAATCAATGTCTACCAGTGATTCCAGGATGAGAACGCCCCGGTGGAGGAGTTTGTTGTTCTTCAGATGCAGATTGACCATGAGGTTGCCGTAGACGTAACCCGTCTTGGCCATCGCACCTGTCGTGAGCATGTTGCAGATGAGTTTTTGGGCAGTGCCGGCTTTGAGCCGCGAGGAGCCCGTGAGAACCTCGGGGCCAACCTCAACTTCAATGCGGATGTCAGCAGCATCGCCGAGTGGGGAGTTCCGATTGCAAGCGATTGCGATCGTTCCCGCGCCTTTGGTCCGCGCGTATTGCAGAGCGCTGATCGTGTAGGGCGTAATACCGCTGGCCGCGATGCCGACAACGACATCGCACTTCCCTGGTTTTTTCCGGGCCATATCGGCGCGGCCCAATTCCACTGAGTCTTCGCTGGCTTCCGTTGCCCTGGTCAGCGCTTTTTCGCCTCCTGCGATCAAGAACTGCACCATGCCGGGACCTGTACCGAAGGTCGGAAGCGTCTCGGATGCATCGAGTGCACCGATCCGGCCGCTCGTACCGCTGCCTACGTAGATAAGACGCCCGCCACGGGCAAAGCACGCAGCGACACGATCCACTGCCTGTGCGATGGCCGGCAAAACTTTCTGGATCGCGCGCGGCACTGCGGTATCTTCGCGATTCATGGTGGCGACGATTTCGAGCGCACTCATCTGATCGAGATTCTCTGTCGCTCGATTGCGGCGTTCCGTCGATAGCTCTTTCAACTGCATTCGAACTTTCCTTTGCTTTATCGCTATACAGCGTCTACTCGTGCGGACCTGCTCGCAATATAACCGACGATAAATGTGACCGTGCTCCCCAGCGCAACGTACCAGGTAAATGACACTGTGGTGAAAAACCAGAGATAGAGATTCAGCGCGAGGCCGCAGATCATGCCGATCATGGCCCCGTTCTCCGACGCCTTCCGTGTTAAGACCCCGAGCATGAAGACACCTAGCATTCCACCGTAGGCGACCGAAGCGATGGTCAACCCGACTTCGATAACTCTACCGCCATGGCGGGCAACGAGCGCCAACACGAATAAGACGAGCGCCCAGCCAGCCATCGCAACCCGCGATAGCCAGATGCGGTGTTTTTCACTCGACTGAGGACGAAGGCGCATATAGAAATCGACAATGGAAGTGGAAGAAAGTGAATTGAGTGCTGCGCTCAAATTCGACATGGCCGCGGCCAAAATCGCGGCGATAAGCAAGCCGCCGACTCCGTGCGGCATCCGGCTCACGATGAACACAGGAAAAATGGTGTCGGTGCGTGCGAATGCGGCCGTTGGAGGTAAGACGCGATAAAACACGAAGAGCATCGCGCCAATTATGAGGAAAAGCGCAAATTGGAAGAAGACTACGGCACCACTCATGAGAAGCGCAGCCTGCGCTTGCCTCTCGCTCCGCGCCGCCAGCAGCCTTTGCACGATTAGCTGGTCCGTTCCATGACTGGCAGTCGTAAGAAAGGCGCCTCCAATGAGCCCGGACCATAATGTATAGGTGGTGGTTGAATTCAGGGTGAAATTGAAGACGCGGAACTTTCCGGCCTGACCCGCAACTTGATGCACGGTTGTCCACCCCCCCGGCACCCAGCGCAGGATGGTGAAAAGAGCAACGAAGGTGCCTGTAACGTACACGGTCAGCTGCATCACGTCAGTCCAAATGGCCGCTTTCAAGCCGCCCTTAATCGTGTATAAAAGGGTCAGCAAAGTTACGATGGCAATCGCCACGAGGTCGCGCTGGAAATCGCTTACCCCAGCGAGCAGGCCGCCCATCGCTACCCGCACGACAATTGCCACGGCAAAGACGCGCACGCCTTCAGCTGCGGCCCGCGTCGCCAGGAACACTCCGGCGGTGAGCGAGCGCAACCGGTGGCCGAAACGTTGCTCGATGAGCTGATAGGCGGTGAGCAATTCGCCGCGAAAGTATTGCGGGATGAGCACAAAACTCACGACGACACGACCAATCAGGTAACCCATCACCAGTTGCAGAAAGCCGAAGTCCTTTTCATAGGCAAGGCCGGGCACGCTGATGACCGTAAGCGTGCTGGTCTCCGCCGCCACAATCGAAAGTGAAATCGCCCACCAGGGAATCGCATTGTCGGCGAGGAAATAGCCTCTTATCGTTCCCTGACCGCTGCGGAAGCGCAAACCGAAAAGCGTCACGCCGGCCAGGTAGAAAACGATAACAACCAGGTCCAGTGTGTTTAATCCCATTACGTACATCCTGAAGCGGCGGCAGATCCAAAAAGTGCGAATGCTGGGTCGGCCATGCTGCCAGACTCGCAATGCTCCCTGCGACAGGAACAATGCGAGCCCGGCGTGTTGCCCGGCGATCCGCTAAAAGGTGAACTTTCCTGCGAATTGCATGATGCGGGCGTCGCGGTAGCCCGTGATCTCGCCAAAAGTACCCGAGGTCGCGGTAGCCCCGATTGTCTGCACATTCGTGTGGTTCACCGCGTTGAACGCCTCAGCGCGGAATTGGAAGTTCAGTCGCTCGTAAATGCGGAAGTTCCGGTAGACGCCAAGGTCGAGGCGGTTGAATCCCGGGCCCTGGATGGTTCCGCGCTTGGCCGTTGCCGGAACCGGGCTGTTCTGTGCAGGCGCGGCGAAGGCGCCCGTGTAAAACCACGGTGAATTGGAATTGCTATAGGCCTTGTTATGGATTCTGCCGGCGTTGTAGGCCTGGTTCGGGTTTCCGATTTGGTTTGTGCGCAGGCCGGCATTCGTATTGCCCAGAACACTGAGGCCAGCGTTGTCGGTCACGGTACCGCCATTGGTTGCGTTGTTGAAGACGCTGTTAACGCCGCCGGGCAGGTTGTAGTTGATCTGCAATCCACCGCTGGCAGCGACCGTAAGCGGCAAGCCTGAGTTGACCGCGTAGATGCCCGACAATTCCCAGCCGCCGAGCACACGGCCTGTCAGGTTCTTCTGTTCGCGGAACCACGGTTCTTCCAGAACGCCGTCGATGCTGAGAACGTTGTTGCGATCGTCCGATGCGCGACCGTAGTCACCGTTCACGTTGTAGATGTTCTGGATGAATCCCGAGTAGTCAGCGGGAGCGTTGGTCAGGTCACGCGACCAAGTGTAGTTGGCGTCGATAAAGGTCTTGCCGTAAAAGCGCTTGGTTAACTTCGCCTGCAGCGAGTTGTAATTCGAGCTGAAGATTGACCGCATGGCGTCGATTGAGAAATAGCCGAGATAGGGCTTGATCTGGTTGAGAACGCGATCGCAGGTGGAGCTAATAAATGCGGGCTG
The DNA here is from genome assembly GCA_964552975.1 of uncultured Occallatibacter sp. GTDB lineage: Bacteria > Acidobacteriota > Terriglobia > Terriglobales > Acidobacteriaceae > Telmatobacter. Next base: position 13,095 of record CAZKJB010000008.1, read on the forward strand.
GCCGTTCAAAACACAACCTGAGCTGGCAGTCTCGGGATTGACCACGCCGATCCAGGCCCCCGGCACCGGCTGGTCAATTTCCTCGGCTCCGAGCAGATGCGTGCCGTGATCGCCGAAATAGCCGAGATCAAACATGAACGTCGGCGCAAGCTGCTGCTGCAGATCGAGTGAGAACTGTTGAATATAGGGAGTCTTGTAGTCGATCGGAACGGCCTGAACACGCCCTGCGGTTGTCGAGAGCGCTGTCAGCGCGCCTCCTGTCGGACTGTCAAAAGATGTCTGGTTCACCGAATAGGTGGCAACGGCCGGAGGATTGTTGAAGACAGTGGTTTCGTAGTAGCTGACTTCGGCATCGTCGAAGGCCCACCCGTAACCGCCGCGCAGCGCCGTCTTGCCATCGCCAAATACGTCGATCGCAAAGCCGAAGCGGGGAGCGAAGTTCGTCTTCTGCGCGGCACCCACCTTATTACCAAAAGGCGAACTTTGATTATTGTTGTTGGAGTTCGGGCCGTTAAAGATCAGACCGTTGATATAGTTGATGCCGGCGTAATCCGCGCTTGGGTTGGCAGTCGTTGAAAGACCAGCACTGCTGCCGGCCTGGCTGCACGGGCTGGTGAAGCAGATCAGGCCGCTGCTGGCAATGGTCGGTGCGCCTGATGCGGTGTATTTCGCAGGATCGAAATTGCTCAACAGACCGTTGGCATCCCAGGGTTGACCGTAGTAAGCGTAGCGAACGCCAAGGTTCAGCGTTAAACGCGGAGTCGCCTTCCAGTTGTCCTGTGCGAATCCCTCCCAGAGGGATGCCTTCATGTCAGTGACCGGATCTTTCGAGAGCTGGGTGAAACCGCCGTTGGCGTTGCCGGTGAGGAAGTTGGCGAAGCCTTGCGCCTCGTTCGCGCCTGAGTTGTTATTCACCGGCACATTGGCAAAGCCAGTGTCACTCGCGAAGCTGAATGCGCCTTGCGTCCCGGTCGTATTGTTCTCGAGCTTCTGGTAGTGGTTGTAGGAGAATCCGGCGATGATCGTGTGCGTGTGGAGGACCTTGGTGACATCGCCGAACACCTGGTGGTTGGTTCCATGATCGGTATAGGCAACGCTGCCGGCCAGGTTTGTCATTCCGGCGACCGTATCGGTGGGAATAACCCCCACGGTATCCGCATATGGAAGCGGCACCTTAATATCGGGAGACGCGGAAGAGCCCAGGAAGCCAACCGCCGAGCTGACAATATTGCCATTGGAGAATGCATAACCCGCGCTCACGAGAAGGCTTGGACTGACAACGTATGTTCCCTTGCCGAGATGCTGGGTTCCGGGATTGACAGCAGTTGTTGTGTTCGCTCCAGGGATGGGGACCGTGGTGAATTGGCCCTCGGGCAGAGTTTCAGGGAAAGTATCGTGCAGGTAGCGATAGAAGACCGTCAGCTTCCGGCCGAGTTGCTGATCGATGCGGACCACCGAGTCCAGGTTGTTGTAAATGTTCCTGAAGCTCGACAAAATCGTGTGCGGATCCAGGTTGTGCGCTTCATCGTAACTGACGTTCGGAACGGGAATTTTGGCGTACACGTCCTTCATGTACTCCTGAGCTGTCGGCGAAATGTTGGTCACCTGTGTACCTGTTGCGGTGCAGGTATTCACCTGGCTGGCGGGGTTTGTCGTGTAGGCGGTACAGACGGTTACAGGGGCAGTCGTCCAGACACCGCCGATCTTCTGGCCAGACTGGGTGAAATCGCCGCTCCGCTCCGAAGCCTGTGGCACCAGTGCCGCCACATTGCTCGCGACGTTGAGGAGTCGCTGCCATTCTTCTGAGACGAAGAAGAAGGTCTTGTTCTTGCCGTTGTAGACTTTCGGAATGTCGACGGGACCGCCGAACGAGAAACCGAATACGTTGTATCTGTACGGCGCGATGTGCGTACCGAGATAGTCGTTGGCGTAGCCGTTGGCATCGAAGTAGTCGTTGCGCAGGTATTCGTAGGCACTGCCGTGAATTGCGTTCGCTCCCGACTTGGTCACGACATCGATCTGGCCGGAGGCGTTGCGGCCGAATTGTGCGCTGTATTGACCGCGGAGAGTCTTGAATTCGGCGATTGCGTCGGGGCTGGGGTAGGAGTAAAGCGTGAGGTTGGCTCCGCGGTCAACGTTGTCGGCGCCATCGATCGTCCAGTTGTTTGAAGTACTCCGCCCGCCATTTACGGAGAAGTTGACAGTGCTGGAAGCCCCGCCGATACCTGCAGGCCCACGCGTCAGATCGTCTGTTGCCCCACCGTAAACAACGCCGGGCTGCAAGTTCAACAGCGTCTCGTAGTTGCGTGTAACCAGCGGCATTTCGTTCAGCTGCGTACTGTTGATGAGACCCTGTGAGGTCGCATCTTCCATGTCGAGCTGAGCCTCGCCGGCGGTTACCTGCACCATTTCGCTCGCGCCGCCAGGAACCAGGTTCCTGTTCACCGTGAGTGCGTCGGCCGCGTTGAGCATAATTCCCGTAACCACTTCGGTCTTGAAGCCGCCGTCTGCAAACGTGACCTTATAGGTGCCCAAGGGCAGGGAGTCCGCTGAGTAGAAGCCGGATCTGCTGGTCGTCAAGACGCGGATGTCCTCGCCGCGGTCGGTGTTGGTGACGGTGACGGTGGCGCCCGTGATCAGCGCGCCGCTCGCATCCATCACGGTTCCACTGATGCTGCCGGAAGCACTGCTTTGAGCGTTTGCCGAACTACATGTAAATGCCAGCCCGATTGCAACAAGCAGAGCGAGAACACGAAGGACGAGTTTGGTAGACATAGCGGCCGATAGCCTCCTAATTGGTTTTCATTCCGCTGAGAGCGGACGGATTGCTTTCCTCCGCATCAGGCTCGGAGGTTTATCCATTTTCGAGAGCCGCCGGGCACTGAACGCGCAACGAGGGCGCCGGCGAATCGTTCTTTCTGAGCGAAAAGGAAGAGCGGTTTCCTGTATTCAGAAAACCGAAAAGGCGCTCAAGGCAATCCTTGGTTCGATCACGGGCCGGCATGCCGATGCTTTGTCGACTGCTGCGCCGGGCCGGACTGCTTCGAAAACCTCGGTTGGTTGCCGCACTGCAACCGAAATCGACAGGGACTTCGGAATGGAGTTCGGGGGAGGGCTTGACGGCTCAAAAACGGCGCTTCCGAGGCTTTTCAACGCCGTTTCATTCGGAGTTTAGTGAGTTTGGCCAAGTCATATAGATGACTGGATGAATGAAACCGTAACCCTACTCCATTTGAAAGTCAACGAAAAATTAACATTGGAAATCATGGGCTGGCGCGTTGCTGTCGACTGAGAGCCAATAAGAGAGCTCCTGTGAGCGAGTCGGCGTTCTATACGGGGCGTTGCCCAGCGTCGCCAGACGATGCCTCTCGGAGCATTTTTCGCAGGAGCAACATGATCGGGAAGCCCAACAGAATCAGCGCTGTGCCAAACATCGAGGCCCTCAGGTTTCCGACGTAGCTTGCGACCAAAACCGCCGCCGCACACAATACAAAGACGACCGGAAGCACCGGATAACCCCAGACCATGTAGGGCCGGTCCGCGGCTGGATTTTTCCGGCGATAGATAAATACTGTGGATGCAGCCAGCATGTAGAACAGCCACTCCGCGAAGACCGTAAGGTCGAAAAGCTGCTCAAAGCGCCCCAGGAACAGTAGCAGGACGGTGGAAAGCAGCCCTTGCACGAGAAGGGAGGTGGAAGGCGACTGGAAGCGGGAATGGATGTGGGCGAATTGCCGGAAAAACAGCCCGTCGCGTGCAGCGGCAAACGGTACACGCGCACCCGACATGGTGGTGCCGTTGAGCGTGACAAAAATGCTGAGCGCCATTGCTGCTGCGACAAATCCGGCGCCGCGTGCGCCCGCGGCCGCCGTCATCGCGGTCACGGCGGGCCGTTCGGATGCAGCGATTTGCGCCGCGGGCAGCACATACTGGATAGCAGCGTTTGTTGCCATGTAGAGTGCGCCGACAAACAAGAGTCCCCCCACGAGGGCGATCGGGAGATTGCGTCCCGGATTTCTGACTTCGCCCGCCACCATACTCACATCGCTCCATCCGTCGTACGCCCATAATGTCGCAATCAACGCCATCATGAAGCCATTCCAGCCGCCCACGGCATGAGGCATCGTCGTCGCATAGTTGCTCCAAGAGCCGGCCCCCGAGAAGAAACAAAACAACACGACAACCAGAATCAGGACTCCCTTGAGTGCGGTGAAGACCAACTGAAACTCTGCGGCCTTCTTGATCCCGAGGACATTCAATCCGGTGATGAGCCAGGTGACGGCAATTGCAAACAACTGCGACCAGTAGATCGAGAACGGTGCACCGTGGATCGGACCACTCAACCCGCGAAACATGGGGAAGAATTCGATCGTACGTGCAAGTCCGATAGCGATTGCCGCGATCGATCCCGGCTTGGCCAAGGCAAACCAGGTCCACATATAAAGGAAAGCTGTGGTGTCGCCGTAAGCGCCTCGCAGATAGATATACTCACCGCCCGCGTAAGGCAACATGGCGGCCAACTCCGCATAAGTCATGGCTCCAAAGAGCGAGAGCATGCCGCCGACGATCCAAGCTGCATACACCAGCCAAGAAGAGCCGGCGTCGCGCATCATCTCACTGGGAATAAGAAAGATGCCGCTGCCGATGACTGTTCCCACGACAATCGCAATAGCCTCACCCGTCCCTAAGACGCGGGGTAGATCGGCTAAGCAACGGTCACTGCGCGCGGGCGGAGAGCTCTTCATATATCGTCGGGGCGGAAACGGTTGTTAAACGCTACTTCCCTGGAGCCCATGCCGCAACTACAGCCTTAGCAAGTTTGGCCATGAGAACCTCGCCTTCGTTGTCCGCAGTCCAACTGGTATCGGCATCGTCGTAGGTGAATTCGGAAATCACGATGGTGCCCTGTTGGGTGAATACCGCTCCCACATCGTTGCGAACATGGTTGAGTGAGCCAGTTTTGTTGGCAATGGCCGTGATTCCTTTCGGCGCGTCGGCGCCCTCCAGATAGCGGGGAATGCCATCGCGATAGAACTGAAGCTCAAGCATGTGGAGCGCGGCAGCACAGAGCGCCTGATCGTTAGGGATTTCTTGCACGGACGTTACAACAGCGGGCATAGGCCCGAGGTTGCAGGTCGTGAAGCGCTCCATCAGGCCGGCCATCTCGCGTGCAGTTGTCTTACCCAAACCGAAATCCTTCTGATCCGCAGGCATCGGGCCTTCAGCAGGCTGCGAAATCTTCTTGTAGAGCCAGGTGTTCTTCAAGCCGAGGGAGATGAGGCGGTCGTCCACATTTTGGATTCCCACATGATCCATCGACAGATTGGCTGCGGTGTTGTCGCTAAGGGCGATCATCAGGGTCAGCGCGTCTTTGAATGTAATGGTCATCGGGGCATCGAAAAATAACAGGACACCCGAGCCCGAGACCTGATCTTCGCGGCGGACGGCGAGGCGGTCGTCGAAATGAACGCGTCCGGCGCGAATCTGATCGAGCGCCTCGTAAAGAATTCCGAGTTTGATCACCGATGCCGTGGAAACAGGCTGGTCGGCATCGATGGCTACGGTCTTTCCGGTGGCCAAATCGTGCGCGTAGACGGAGACATGGCCGTGGAAGCCCGCAATCATCGACACAAGCGCCGCACCCAGAGCTGGATCATTTTGCGCCAATGCTGCCGGGCTCGCAACAACAGGCGACAAAATCAGAAGCGCGGGGATGACCCGTAGTGTTCGGAACATGAACGCACTCTACCATATCGCTGCTCCTTCTCTCATAAGCTGAGGAAGACTTATGATCGCAGCTTGCGTGATCCGCTTCGAGTATGCGGGCGAGTCTTCAGAAGAGCGGAATTGCGACTTCGGGAACTACGGTGCTTCTGGGGCACATGTACGACTCTTTCAAGAATTGGAAAGGCTCTCGCAGATGCGTATTTGTGTTGTCAGAAAGCCGACAAGTAAGGAATTGCGGCAGCTCATCTTCCGCATGGTTGATGAAAATCCCAAGAGGGTTTCGGCACGCATCCGCGGTGAGCTGAAAATACTCGGCTACGACAGCTCCGAGCCGGCGCCAATCATCTTCCTAACGTCCGTCAATTTCTCTTGCCGCCTGCCAAACCGAGATTTGCCCTTGTCTCAACTGATAAGCGAAACTCTTTTCGTTGCCGGATGGAATCGTGGCGAGGCGCGGCCTTATTCTTGTTCTTCCCGGACCACCTTACATCGATCGGATTTTCATGTAGCGTGCGAGATCCGGTCCCAGGGAATATGCGACTCCCAGAACGATGGCGGCAGCAAGAATACAAAGCGAGATTTTCTCGGTGCTCCTCCTGGTGATTAATTGGATGCTTCGGCGAATTGGTTCGGTATTAAGGCGGTGTGCCGATGCGCACCGATCAGGTCCAACGTGGCGCGAACTCCCTCCGGCACCGCCTGAGAGACGGGGAGTGATAATTCCATCCGACCCATTAGCTCGTCGCCGAAGTCCAGCGGCTCACAACCCACAATAAAAATCTCTGGCTTGATCTCTCCAAGCGAGCGCGCCATTGCCATAAGATGGACCGGATCCATCGAGTGAGGATCGAGCGGAATCTGGCTAGCCGCGGCGGATCGTTCGGGCTGCAAGATGTAAATTGTTCCGGGATCTTCGCCGCGTGAGATGGCATCGACAAGAATTACCGTTTCGTAGGGCTCAAGCAAGGCATACGCGAGATCAAGACCGCGGATGCCGAAATCAACGACTTTCACATCTGATGGCATGTTAGCTTGCTTGAGCGCGCGCACGGCCGCGCAGCCAAAGCCGTCGTCTCCTAGAAAGATATTTCCGATTCCGGCGACCAGAATTCTGGAATGTGACGCTTCGGTCATAAAAGCTTCGCGCCTATCGCTTCAACCTCTTCCGGCCCGAAGAAGAAGCGATGCCCGGTTTAACGCAGCATGCCCAGATCGCGTCCCGGATCGTCCTCGAGAACCACGGCAAGCTGGATTGTGTTTTCAAAGTCTTGCTCGATGGCTTCGATAATCGCAACTTTCCCTTCCATTTCCATATCGAAGATGTCGGCCTTTTTTTGTGGCCATAAACGTACCCGGTCACCGGGTTTGAGGTCAACGCCAAAGGCGCGTACTGAATCGACGGGCTTTTGTTCGGTGAATGGGTCAAAAGGCTTTTCGAGCAAATCTACCTCGTCGGCATCGGCAATCACCGTTTTCTCCTGCTCCGCGATATTTCGCAGACCACGCACGGCGCCGTGCACACGAGCCAGTTGCTCATTCGGAAGCGTTTCTATGCGCTCAAGAATTGCGCGTGCATGCGTATCGCGGGTCGCCCAAAGGGGAGGGAGACGCAAATATAGATGCAACATTCCCAAAGCGGGTCTACCCAGTTATCGGTTTTCCTTTTGGATTCCGAACTGAGACTCTTGCGGCGATGCTCCGCTGCGTTTGCTTGATGGACGAGTTGATCGCTCAAGGAGTATGACTCATATCGTGAGCGGCCTCTACCAACTCTTCTTGATCAAAGTGTCAACCGCAAAGCCGCCATTTGGATCGCGCGTGGCGCTAACGGCAACACGGGGGGAGATCTGGTACTGCCCCTGAATTGTCTGCCCCTGGGTTGTCGCCACATTGGTTGAAAAAGTGACAAATAGATTTCCCGTGACTCGCTGCCGAATGGTCAGGTTCGCCCCGGGAGGCCCGGCGGAGGTGGAACCTGCAAGTACAGGGCTAATTGAGAGCTGTGAAATGCCTGCGGCTTTGGAGAGGCGGCTCGTTACCTGGCTTGAAACCTGCGAGGCAACCAACCCTTCGGCCTGCTGATTGACCGGAGTTGAGTTCACTGCACTCGCCTCTGTGGTTTGGCCAAATGCCAGCAAATTGATGATGTCTGCGGGTGGCAGCGACGGATCGGAAGTGTATTGGGTGCGAAGGCTCTCGGCTGGTCCCTGAAAACGCAGGTCAATCTTATATTCCTGAATGGTTGTCGTGAGGGAGACGTTCAATATCGGTTCAGTGCTGGATGGATTAACGAATTGCACTGTGCCGCCCGCAAGGACATACCGGCTTCCATTCAAGATTACATCACCACCGGTTAGATTCACGCGACCGAGAATGACCGGCTCGGCCAATGTGCCGCGAACCTGCAAATTCGCCGTGCCATTGACGCTCAGAGTCCGACTGACAAGATTTACATTACTCGCGGAATTCACTGTGAGATTCAGTGAAAGGTTTTGTGCGAATCCGGGCTGAGAAGGAGCCTCAACTCCGCCTGAGAATTGGTTGACCACAGAGGAAAGATCAAAGCTATTTGTGAACGACAAATCGGAAAGATTCACCGAACCTCCGAGGATGGAGTGTTCAGTGGTTCCGGTAAGGCGCAGATTGGCATAGGCCGTTTCGCGCATGCCATCCGGATAAAAAATGCGGGCACCTTTGGCAGCGAGCCCGAGGTTGAATTGAATGTTCGGGCGATACACAATTGCTCCCTGAGCCGATACGTCTCCTCCGCCGACCGTGGCATCGAATTTAGCCACCTCCAGGCGATCGGTGGTCAATTTCAGCACGCCATTTCCGTGCTGCAGTCCAACCGGAGATGTGTTTGTCGAAATGCTGGCATCAACAATGTCGATTTCGCCACCGAGGGATCCGCCGGCCGACGCGCCATGCGAATCGATATTTAGCTTGAGTTGCCCAGAGGTGCGGAGATCTGGATCGAAAATCTGCGCGATCTGCAGATTCACCGTCCCCTGCGCCTTAAGCGACATGGGCGCGCTACTGCTGATGGGAAAGGAACCCTGAAACTGCAGGTCGGTGCCAGTTCCGCGAATCGTCGCCGGTTGGAGGTTGATAAGGCCATTCTGATAATCAGCCTGGATCGGCGACGCCGCAGCGAGTTGTATCGAATTGCCGTAGGCTAGCTTCAAAACGGGGAGTGAAATGCGAGCCTCCAGCTGATTTTTATTCTTTAGGGGCCCGTGTAGTTGCGCGTGAATTTCAGCCTGTCCGCTTACGTTGGAAGCTTCTTCGGGAGCATAGGCCGCAAGAAATGGCTCGAGAGGCAACGTCTGCGTATCAAGAGACGCGTCGGCAAGATAGTCTCCAGTTAAACTCACCTGCGCTTTGCCGTGAAGAGAAGCGTTTGCGATGGATGCCGCCAGATCTGCGTTTGCCACGTGATTAGCCAGGTGGGCGCGCAGGTCGGTGCCGGAAAAGACCTGGCCACCGGCGGCCAACTTCGGAATCTGAATATTCAGGTCGACAGAAGGATTGTCGAAATTCCCTTGACCGCTCGCCTGGATCGCGACAACGCCCGTCACATCGATACCTCTTGTCTTCACTGCCTGTAGCCTGGTGAGGTCAATACCGCTCGAATCGATTCGTGCGGTAAAGGTTCTTTCCTGTGGTTGCGCGGATACGCGCCCCTGAATGGATCCGCTCGGTAACTGAGCTGCGAGAGTTGCCTGAATCTGACTGGCTGAGCCGTTGAAATCCAATTTGAGTGATGAGATTGGTTCGCCATAGGCTGAGCCGTCACTTAGTGAAAGAATTCCATTTCCCGTGGGGCTGTTGGCCTGGCCACGAATGTGCGCATTCACATTCAGCGTTCCGGTGAAAGGCATCTGCTCCGAAGTGAGCTTTGCGAGTGTCGCCAGGTTGAGTTGCGACGCGTTGAGCTCCAACTGAATCGGACTTTGCCCGTTAAACGACCAGTTGAGAAGTCCCACGCTTGCGCTTCCGGCGATCCGCCCGCGGTCGCCTGCCTCCACGCGAATATCCTTGAGGCTCACGCCCGCCGGACTGACTTCCACTCCTGTCTGCAAAGAGGTCCAGGTTGTGCCGTCGTACTGCAGATTCTGCGCCACGAAGTTTCCCGTGAGATCAGGAGCTACGGTTGATCCGCGCACCACTCCTTGAAATGAGGCTCGACCCGTCAGATCCAATCGCGAGCCGTTCTCTGCCGGCGCGCGGAATAGGTTGGCAAATGTCGAAATTTCGCTGAGGTCGTTGGCCTGCAAGTTGATAGAAAGGCTTGAATTCCGGCTCACAGTTCCATTGAGCGACAGATTTGACTGCGAGCTCCTGAGACTGCTGTTATTGAACGTCAACTCGTGCTGGTTGTTCGAATAGGTAGCGTGAAACTCCCCATGGATTGGCACGACGGTTCCTTCGCTTGGGTTGCCACGTGCGTAGGCAGCGGGGATTGTTTTCTGAAGGCTCGGCTGTGATCGATTGGCTTGGCCGTCGACGAAGAGCTCGGCCCGCGCAACCAGATCGCCCATCGACTTTCCCCATTCGGCCGTAGCCGTGGCGTTCGCCTCACCGGTCAGCTGGATGTCCTCCGCAGCTCCCGGGTCCGCGAATGCCTGCCTTGCATCGGCGAGAGAAACCGTTTGTAGCTTGGCCTGAAAGCTGGAATGAGAGTTGCCCCCAACCGCTTCCATCTTTCCGCTTGCCGCGAGCATGCCGCCGAGAACGTTGGCGCGCAGATCGCGCAGCAGAACATTTCCGTTTGCAAGAGAATAGTGGCCAAGGATGTTTGTCACAACGCCGCGCGCAAAAGGTGTGCGAAAGCTGAGTCTGCTGCTGGAGAGTTCGCCATCGATCTTCAGCATCTCGAGTGCCGCGCGGTTTGCCGTTTGCCGATAGCGAAGCGAGCCCGAGGTTCGTATCGCTCCAGCAGGCATCGACGGCTCTTGAAGGATCTGCGCGGCCTGCTTCCCATCCACCACAATCTGATACTGCGCTTGAACTGAGGGAGAAGCATAGTTTTCGAGCGTCGCGCTGACTACGGCCTGCGATGCGCCACTTGAGAGTTTTGCGCTTTTCAACGTGAATGTGTTGGGAGTTGCCTCAAATTCCAATTCGAATGCATGCTCAAGAGGGCGGAACGACGCGTAGATTATTTGCCCCTTGTCATATGAGAGCTTGCCGGCGTAGCGCTGAAAAAGAGAATTAAACGTCGAGGTAAAATCGAGATTATGCAGGTCTGCGGCAACGGCGCTGGGGCGCGAATTGTAGTAAACCTCACCGCGGCTGATTGCTGCATTGCGAATACCGATTTCGAAAACGTCAGTGTGGCTCGATCCATAGCTTTGGAGCACGGGCAGGTTGGAAACGCCCTTGTTGTCGACGACAATCCAGGCGACTGGGTGATCAACTTGAATCTTGTCGAAATACCATTTCCGTCCGAGTACGGAGATGATGCGCACGCCCAACCCGATGTGATCGGCCTGGAGCAAAGGTGGATCTTGATAAGGCGTTGCTCCCGAGACGCAGATTCCATAGAGGTCGAGGCTTAACGAGCCGGGATGCAAGGTAAAATTCTCGAGCTGTACGCGAACGCCGAGCGCTTCACCGGCTTTGCGCTGGGCGAACCCGAGTAAATAGCGATGAACACCGTCGGTATTCGCGAGGGCGACGGATGCGAAGACGGCCAAGATGACGAGGAACATCGCCCCGCCCGCAATCCAGCCCGCCACACGAAGAAGCGTCGATCGCCGCTGGTGTTTGCGATGTTGCTCAGCGGGGTTGCTTGTTTCATCGCGCGAATCCATAAGCGTCTTCCTTTCAAAAGGCCTGGCCGATACCGATGAAATAATTTGTGGCTGTGATACCTGTAACAGGATTTAGATTTTGTCCGACATCAATGCGAATGGGCCCAACTGGCGTGGCGTAGCGCAACCCGATTCCGACGTTATTTGAATAGAGCGATGTGAAATCATGGAACCCGACATCGGGGAAGACATTGCCGCCGTCATAGAACGTAACCAGGGTCAGCCCCTTTCTGACTGGCAGCGGGATACGCGCTTCACCATTGGCGATAAGTAGCTCGTTACCGCCGGTTGGCACCTTGATGTACACATTGCAGCCCGTACCGCCGTTGGGACAAACTTCAACGTTCCGCTGCGGACCGGCTCCATCGAGCGGGAAACCGCGCAGCGAGTTTCCGCCCCCACTGAAGAATGCTTCACTCAACGGCACATAGCTATTGGCAAATGGTTCGGCGAGGCCGATACGAAGGCTCGCGGCCCAGATGACGTGATGGAATTTCTCGCGATAAATAGCGGCCTGTCCGGTTAGCTTCGCGAAGTCGACGCTCGAACCAAGCTTGCTGGTGTTGAAATCGAGTTCGAGCGAGTCCAGCATTCCCTTATGCTCATCGAAGGGATTGTCGCGCGTGTCGCGGGTAAGATTTCCTGAGAGAGTAGATAGTTTCACGTGCTGGTCTTGGGCAGGCACAAGGCTGGGGATAAGAACCCTCGTCAAGTCCACTTTGCTGTAAGCGTACTGGCCAAAGAGAGTCGTCTTCTTCGCACTGTCGATAGCTCGCTGGAATTGCAGAGTGCCCTGCACCTGCTGCGAAGAGAAAACCGGGTTCTCTTCGTTCTTCTCAAAGGAAAATGACGTAGTCGCTTTCCACGATGACCAGTTGAAGTTCGGATCAATATAGTCGATCGCTCCGCGTTGATCGAGCCTTCCTGCGAATCCGGTGAACGAGAGCGATTCACCTTTGCCGCGAAGGTTGTTTCGCGTGTATTGAACTGTGCCGCGCGGGCCATAAAAGGTGGTTTCGCTGGTGGTGAAGTTCGTCGGCAATCCGACCGGGGGAAGGTTGGGCAACGGCACCGTGTTGCTCGGGATGCTTCCTCCGCGATCGATGACTTCAAACCCGAAGCTATAAGTGAATTCGTTACGGTTCGACTCGTGCACCTTGACGAGCACGTCATCCGTAGTTTGCGTTGTGACCGGCTCTTTCGGATCAACTTCAGCCCAATCGAAGACGCCGGTATGGTCGTAAAGGTTGCTTCCGGCAATCAACAGTTCCGACTCTGTGAGCGGCGTGCCTTTCTTGATGCCGGTGACGTCATTGTCGATGAGCCGCTGCTTTGTATGAACCTGGCCGAGGGTCAGAACATTGCCCGCAAGTACTCGGGGACCTTCAAAGATGTGATAGACAACGTTTATGCGATTGGAATCATTCTTTGAAACCGCGGTGGCTGTTTCGTGAAAGCTGGAAATCAGATAGCCTGCTTTGATGTAATTCGCAAGAATGGCCGCCCGATCCGCTTGGACATGCGCCTGCGAATAGGGCTGGCCAGCTGCAAGCTTCAAGCCATCAGGAGCGAATTGAGACTGAGGAAACGTGTTCGCGCCTTCAATCGAGAGGGAGTTCACAATGTCGCGCGGGCCTTCGACCACCCGAAACGAAATCTGGATATTGCCGGCAGGCCGGGTGACCGCCGATGTGACTTTAATCTGGCTGAATCCTTCCGATTGATATACGGCCTGGAGGTTCTTGATGCTGGTCTGCGCAAGACGATCGCTGAATTTTCCCGGAGAAAAGAAGTGCTTTTTCTCGACGGTGATGTTTGGCGTGAGCTGCGACGACGATAAGGTAGCGTTGCCCGTGAGAATGACACCGTTGACCTCGTGTTTCTTGTCTTTCGTAATTTTGTAAAGGACGACGTCGCTTTTTGTGCCCTTCTTCAGCTGGGAATCGACCTGAACATCGAAGTAGCCCTTGGCCTGGAAGGACGCCAGAAGCGCTTGCTGCCCCTCTGTGACAGTGTCATCGTCGACGCCCACTCCTTGATAAATCGGAAGCAGCGATTTGCGTGTCCAGGGCCAGAGGTGCGCGCCATCGACACGGACTTGAGTAATGGGTCCGAGATTGACGTTGAAGTGAACATCTGCCCGATTCGTCGTCGCCTGATATTCCGCTCCCGAGAGCTTGACTTGCGCCCCAAGGTAACCTTGTTTAGCGAGAGAACTCTGGATGAATTGAGTGGCCTTGTTGAGGGTCGAGTGATGATAGGTTTTTCCAGGGCGGATGGCAGCCATATGAAAGCGCGCCGGCAGCGTTGTAAGCTTATGAACCAGTTCCGGCCCGGTAGCATCGGGTGCGCCCTCGATGGCGATCGATCCGAACTTGGCGCGCTTGCCAAGCGTGGTTTGAAAAGACACATTGGCAATTGCATTGGCGGAATCGATCGTGATTTTGGGATCTACCGTCGCGGTAAAGTCCCCTTCGCGCTGGAAAAAGGAAAGCAAATTCTGCCGATCGGTGTCGATCTCCGAGGGATTAAACGCTGCCTGGGCCGGATAATTTGCCGCTTGGATCAATTGCGAATATGGGAATTCTTTCGCGCCGGGAAACTCGAATATTCCAAAATAAATCGCTGGTTGGAGAACAAAGACAATTCTCACACCGTTGGCATCCGGGTCGACCTGTGTCTCGACACTCTCGACATTTCCTGCTGCTTTCAGCGCCGCCTCTGTTTGCGCCACCTTCACTTGGGAAAAAGGCTGCCCTGCTTGCTGCACGAGCAATTGCTCATATTTGGCCGCTTCATCCGCCGGGCGCCCCGCGATTTGGACGGCGAACACGGGTTGTCCTTCATAAGAGGCGAGGAACTCTTGCTCCTTTGCCGCAGGCGATTGGGTAACGACTCGTTGGATTGTCTCTTGCGCGAGGAGTTTTTCAAGAAACGGGGTCATCAGTTCCATGAAGACGAACATGGCCACAAGCCAAGCGCGGGCGCGGCGTTTCGAGTGGGAGAGCTTTCCGTTGATCACGATGGACAAATATCCCAGACATATCACTCTGTTTTGAGATGCCCGTTCGACAGGTAAGGTTTGATGATTTCAGGTGCGTCATCAGGCAGCCGAGATGTTCAACGCGAAAGCGTGATGAGCGTGATGCAGACCACTGCGCGTGCCAGACGCGGCATCTATGTCACAGTACGCACGCTCAGGACAGGAGCGGTACCCCATTAGTGACAATCGTTCCAGCTCGGCCGCACGGCTGTCGCGGCAACCGCGGCAATTTATTCTTCTTTCGACACGGAAGCCGGCATGGAAGGTCGAAGGAGTTCCTTTGAACAAGTTTGCGGCGCGCGTCTGGCGGTCCCTGCTGGCCGATAGGGTTTTCGGGTGCGCCGCGGAACTCGGCTTTTACTTTCTGTTCGCGCTTTTCCCCACACTATTCTGTGCGGGATCGATTTTGGGCTTCGTGGCGCGCTCAGCTCACCAAGTCTCTGATCGGCTCCTCGAATACCTCGCCCTGGTGATTCCGACCTCCGCCCTCGGCACCGTGCTTGACACCTTTAATGAGACAACCGCGGCCGCGTCGTCAGGGAAACTCACTTTCGGATCGGTAGCCGCAATCTGGTCGGCGTCAATCGGGATCTCTGCTATCCAGGACACACTCAACGCCGTGTTCAAACTCGAGAACCGGCGATCCTATATTGTTGCGCGCATCAATGCGATTCTGCTCACTATCCTGCTGACTATTTTGATCGGCTCGGGCCTCGGCTGTATGTTCGCCAGTGACTTTTTCTCAACTCTGATCGAGCGGTATTTCGCTACGCCGGGTCCGGCAGGGATCGTTGCGGCCGCGATCAGGCTTAGTGGCTGGGTCGGAGCAGGATGTCTCCTTGCACTGTCCTTCGCTGTGACTTATTTCTGGGCGCCAGACTGGAGGCAGCGGCACTGGCGATTTGTTTCACCCGGCACTGTCGTCGGCATCATGGGATGGCTTATTATCTCGCTCGGTTTCCGTATTTACCTTCATTTCTTCAATAGCTACACGCTTACATATGGATCATTGGGCGCGGTGATTATATTGCTGATGTGGTTTTACATCAGCGGTTTTATGCTCCTGTTGGGCGCCGAGATCGACTCAAGAATCGACGATGCCGCTGCTCAGGCAAGGTTCGCTTCAATAAAGGCGAGAGGTTCCGCTTAGGGCTGTTGTGGTGATTCGCATGAACGCCGACAATTCGCTAGCGAACACCAGCCGAGCTTTGCGATGAAGAACCGAAGTACAAGGCATTCAAGTTCTCACGTTGGCATCGACGAGCGTTTCTGCGGTCTCATTGCAGCGTGGTTTTCACCTTCGATGGGCATCCCGAACACTCCTGGGAACATCCCTTGTTGAATAGGGGGAGGTGTATCGGATGAATGTGAAGGCTCATAGCAAAGCGGCGCAACGGCCGGTTGGATTTACCGACCGCTCGTGCGGCTTCGCCGGCAAGCACGCACGCGAACAGGGCTGGCGGATCATTGAAGTGAAGAGAACGATCACCTCCAAAACGAAAAACATCTTGAATGGAAAACACGATACCGTCCCTGCTTTCGCCGCCGATTCGATAGCCCATTTCAAGGCATGAGATGATGCACGATCGGGCTGAAAAGCCTTGTCTTCGGCGCCTTACTCTAGGATCTCTTCAAGCTCTTTCTTGAATGATTGAATGGGTCGGCGGCCTTGGGTTCGGCCGTTGATCAAGTCTGCAGTGCTGGGCAACGAACAAATGCATCGCACCTGAATGTCTCTGCTAACCGATTTGGGCAGATCGAAACCGTTCTGAGTGAGCGCCTTGTATTCCGGACTGGAAACCTGCACCGAAGGCGCACTGCCAATGCCCGAAATCGCGAACTTATCTGAGCTTTGAAGCGTGAAAGGAAAGCCGGATATAGCCCGCCCGTTCGATACCGACCAGTGGCTGGCTTAGATCTCCCGTTCCCCATTCGTAGTGATGAGGTTGGAATAGGTTTTGCCCGACCGCTTCAATCAGCAAGTTGCCGCCCAATGGGCGAGAGAGATGAAGGTCGGCTGTCTGGTAGGCGGGGACTTTTTGCGCCGGCAACGCGCTGAGGAATCGATAGGTTTGATCGAACTGGAATTTCCAGGGAAGATCAACCATGGACTGGAGGACGACCTGATGTTTCGGGGACGATCCGTCGTAAGTGCTGACCGAACCGGTGGAGCTGATGTTCGATGTGGGTCCGGCGGCCTGGAAGTTCGAATTGAGGAATGAGTACGCTAGGTTGAGCCGCCAGGCCGACCCGATGGCCAATTGGGGAGCGACCTCAAATCCGGAGGCCGAACCGCTAATCTGGTTTGTATATTGAATGGTTACATAGGTCGTGCCGCCCGATTGCGAGAGCACCTCAGGTCCAAAGCTCTGCAGCTGGCTGTACTGATTCCAGAAACCTGATACGTCGAAATAAAGATGCGCATTCACAGTTCCGCGGTAGCCCAACTCGTAGCCCAGAACATTTTCCGAGTTGAAGTTGTGATTGCCTAGCACCTGAATCACGAGAGATGGCGTTATCCCCTGAAGGAGAAAGTTCTCTTCGATGTCGGATGGGTTGGTGACCGAATGCGTAATGCCTGCCCACAAAGATTGCCGATCGCTGGGGGACCAGAGCAGGCGCCCCGACGGTAGAGCATCGAATCCGCTGTAATTGTTTTGTTGCAGCTTGGCGCCGAGGGTCAGATTTACCGTTTGCCCGAGGCGAATCTCGTCCTGGAGAAAACCAGTGTAGATATGATCCAACCCCGTGGGCGGGACCAAACCTTCCCCAGCGACGGTCGGAATGACGTTAAACGGAATCCAGCGAAGGCCGGCGCCGACCGAGAGCAGGTTCGAACCACCCAACTCGAAGCGATCAATAAAATCAATGTCGATGGTGTCACGGGTGTCGCCTAGGAAACCGCGGGTACGGTTCGTGCGGTCAAAATATGCCTGCAACATCAACCCTGTGCCATTAGCCTGCACCGTTTGATAACGAAAGTTGACGTCGCCTCCGGATGTCTGGTCGTTACTGACGGCGGTCCCAACGATGTGAGGCGAAGTTCCTTTGTAGAGATCGCCTTCGAGCATCATCTCCGCCGTGTCTTTATTGCGATCGATCCTGAACCCGAGGCGTTCCTCGTGCCAGGCGTCATCGTCGATGCCGTCGGTATGGTATTCATGGGCGCGCTCGAAGCCCCGCCCAAATAAACGGAAGTTTGTATCGCCCGATCCTGCGCCAATCTGCAGATCGTCGATCGTATGGTCCATGTTGCCGACCAATGCCGATGCCTGCACGCCTTTGGAATCGGCGGCCTTACGGGTGATGATGTTGATCACGCCATTCGCGGAATTCGGTCCCCAAATAGTTCCGGCGGGGCCCCGGATCACCTCGATTCGATCGATATCCTCCAACGGGAGATCCTGCACATCCCAGTAAACGCCGGCGAAGAGCGAAGTGTAGACATTTCTTCCGTCGATCAGGACGAGAACCGACTTTGAAAAGTTGTTTTGGAGTCCCCGGATGCTTACTGCCCAGGTAGTCGAGCTCAGACGTCCCACCTCGACACCAGGCGCCAGACGCAATGCATCGGGGATCGTGGTCACGCCGGAACGGAGGATCTCCTCGCGGGTAATCACATAGAGAGCTGCCGGGGTATCGTGCAGCGGACTCGGCGCCTTGCTGAACGTCGTGACTTCGACATTCCCGAGTTCCTCGAGGCTCATGCTCTTCAACTGGCTCTCTTGGTTGGTGCCTGAGGGTATTTGCGCACAGAGAGCCGTGCTAATGAGCGAGACGCGGGCAACAAAAACGAGGAACCTCAACGCTTCGGCATGGCGGTGACGGTGTCGATTTTGACATTCTTCAGCTGTCCTGGGGCGTGCTTGGGCGAGAGCTTTGGAAAGCGCGGAGCAGATAGACATCGATGGGTGGCATCGCCCTGCCTGCCGATTTTGATAGACGTGCGATGAGAACATCGATTCCCAATTCTCAAATCAATGTGTCTGGGATACAGAACCAGCGACCCAGTACTAAGGTAACCAGAGTGTGATGCACATTAGAGATTTTCCGCGGGTGAAACCCTTTTCATACGATGCCATTTCGTGGAAAACAGTTGCGTGGCATCAAAAATTAAAACCAGTGAACCTGGGGCGCGACACGAAGCTGAATGGCTTGCGGAGTCGTAGCAGGTCAACCGCGTCACCCGTCATGTTTGTGCCGGGGTAGTGTGAAACAGAATTCTGCGCCTTGACCCACGGCTCCGGTTGCCCAAACGCGCCCACCGTGCCGCGCGACAATCCGTTGCACGGTCGCCAATCCGATGCCAGTCCCCGGAAAATCCGCTTGCGAATGCAGGCGTTGGAATGGATGAAACAGCCGGTCTACATACGTGCTGTCAAATCCCGCGCCGTTATCCTTGACGAAGAAGATTGTCTCTTCACCTGCGTCGCGGCAGCCGAATTCGATCTTAGCTTGTTCATTTCGCGACGAGTATTTCCATGCATTGCGAAGCAGGTTTTCCATGACTACGCAGATCAAGCCTTCATCGGCGAAAGCCACGCAATCGTCAGCCACGATCGTTTCGACTTGCCGCTCGCCGCTCTGCGCCAGATTGTTGAGGATGGATCTTGCCTGAGCGCTCAGGTCAACCGAAACATGCTTAAGCGGTGCGCTCGCTGCCCGAGCAAGATTCAACAAGTCATCGATCAGGGAAGACATTCTAAACGTGGAGGTGATGAGAATGTCCAGCAAAGGATGCTCTTCACTTGACTCACCGGCGGCCGAGTTTGATTTCAAGAGGAACCCGATGTTCGAGACCTGTTGCAATGGTCCACGGAGATCATGCGCCACCGTGTAAGAGAAAGCTTCGAGTTCCCGGTTTGCCGCAGAAAGTTCCGCGGTTCGCTCGGCAACCTTTTGCTCAAGAACTGCTCGGTTTTGCTCGATCTCGTCGAGCATTTCGTTGAAGGACTGGGCCAGGAATGCCAATTCGTCACGGCGTTTAGGAATCTCGGCGCGAACGGAGTAGTCTCTTTTTCGCGATACCACACGCGCAACTTCGGCGAGGTTCTCGAGCGGGCGGATGATTGACCCTCGGAATGCCCATGTCGCGAGCAAAGCAATGGCGAAACAGAATAGCAAGATCCCTGCCGAGAGCAATCCAAATTGCGCGGCGTTGTGAGCGACGTCCCGAGTCTCAGCCAGGATGTACACCGAGCCGATGACTTTGCCATCCGATGTAATTGCATGTCCCAGGAGCACTGTTCCGTTCTGAATCCAGAATTCGGACGTCCGGCCAATTGGGAGTCTCGGCACAATGGACAGGTTTACGGACGATCCTCTGCGCGTGTAGCTTGTGAAGGGAGTTCCGTCGGCTCGGAAAATCTCAGCTGTCAAGATCGACGGTGCCCCGCGCAACGCTGAGAGCGTGGCTCCGGCAGCCTGCTGGTCATCGAACAGCAAAGCCGTCTCGCTACTGATGCCGATCAAATTCGCCTGTGAATCAATCGATTCGATGAGGTTTTGGCGAATACTGTAGAAATCGTAAGCGAGATAAGATATATAGGCGAGCAGCAACGCGGTTCCGCTGACGAGAACGACAAGTGCCGTCAGCCGGCCGGAAATGGACTGAGCCGACCAGAGCTTCATGGCCGCACCTCCGTTGGAGGCGTTCCATTGACGGAGGTCGCAACTTTGAGGAGCTCGGAACTCAAACTGAGCTGCGCGCTGCGGACCGCGTCAAGATTCACGGCGAATCGAACGTGGTTTGCAACAAGGACGAACTGAATCATCCCGCCGTGCTGAAGGAAATTGGCAGCATCGCTGACCGTCAGCACCGCCTGACCTCGCAGCGAGTCCAGATCGGCCGCTACACGCGTGCCTTCGGAGGCGCTGATGTAAGCAATGGCGCACCCGCGCGCCTCGGCTGCGGTCTTCAGTCGCACGACGCGAACGGGTTTACCATCGAGCTGTTCGTTCGAAGTGAGCTCATCCAGCGTATTCCCAAGTGGATTCTCGCCCACGATGCAGAGATCGAAACTTTGGTGCTTGATAACTGCATCCGACGGCGTAAACCGAACGAATTTTCCAAAATTGAAGAGATACGCCGCCTTTACATCGTATTCAGACACCTGGTTCTGAGCTTGAGCGAATAACGCAATCACGCAAAAAGCGATGACCGCCGCGGAGCGTCTTGCCCGGAACACACGTGCCCCCAGTATTCGCCACGAGGATGGACAGTGAGAAGCGCCGGTCTTAGAAGGTCGAGACGTCATCTTCACAAAGTTTTTGCCGTAGCCGAGTCGAAGCGGGTGAGAACGGACGACTTGTCGTTCGGTCGGCGGAGGCGCCGTCAGCCATTAGCCGCCGGGTTTGCGGCCCGCTTTCCGAATTCCGCAACTCAGCTTAGCACTTCAGGGCTTTCTTCAATAAAACCTGCTGGAGGATGCGCCAACTCTCCGCCGATAATCAACCTCAAAGCGTTTGCCAGCAAATTCAACTTGCGGCCAGCGGGACAAAACATGCAGTAACCCCTATCGACTGAAGTTCCGGTCATACCATGGAAGCTGATGAGGTTCCGGAGGTATATACTCAAACCGCACGGGCTGTTCGAACACATCGCCGGCTGCATCATTCCGCAGCCTTCCCGACAACGGGAAGGCATTTTGCCGGATTCAACGCCTATGCTCGGCGAGGCAATCCCTCTCCGGTTAAGTGTGATCAATGGTCGACGCCCCTTTAGTATCTCGGCTCAATCTACATGAATTGCTCATGCTCATTCGTGAAAGGGCCGACAATGCCGGCAAATCCCAGAGTTCTGATTATTGATGATGATCCTTCGCACCTCGATATCTACGGAATGATCGTGCAAAGGGCGGGATTTGAGCCCGTCCCCGTATTGGTCAGGTTCTCTGGCTTGGACCCCATTCCGGACTCGCGAATTGACCTCGTTTTGCTTGATTACCGTCTGAACTCCGCCAAGACTGCGCCCGAAATCGCCCAGGAGATTCGAGAGAGATTTTCCGTGGCACCGATCATCCTACTGTCGGATCTGTGGTCGCCCCCATCTGATATGGCTCCATTCGTCACTCAATTCGTACGAAAAGGTGAGCCTGCCAAGCTCCTAGAAGTGCTTTCGTCCCATTTTCCTAGCGAGTGAATCCGCCATTTCTCGCGGTCGGCCCCAGCTTTAATGTCGGTCGACGCATAACTGGCGAGACTGTGTTTTCAGCTCAGTCCGTCTTGCAGTTTTGGTTGGTTGGTCCCCCAACCGTACATGACCCCGATTTTCGAGTTCTGTTCGTCTAGCCCGCAACTTAGATTGCTTCACTGCGAAGCCGGCATTGAACTCACGGGATGGTTCTAATGTGGGGCTCCATCGTGGACTAACCACCTCGTCGGGCACGTGCAGCCTCCTGCCATCGTCGATCTCCCTCGGGCCCGCAAAGTTGAGAAATTCTCCGCGACGCGCTTGATTCACAGCCACTAAAATCGTCATGGTACTGCCGCGATAAGATGGTGCAAATGAAAGGCCCACCCAAGTCGAACCGTCACAGCTGGGCTTTTCGCGCGTTTGCTGTGCTGTTTCTCGCTTTGATTCTCGGGTTTTTGGGATGGTCATGTTGGGTCTACGTGCAAATCGAAAACTATGCCGGCTTAGACCAGGCTGCACCGTCGGGCGCTATCGGCGTTCTGGGCGCGGCAGAGTACGATGGTCAGCCGTCTCCGGTTTTCCGCGCACGCCTTGACCATGCGCACGAGCTCTACAATCGCGGCATCGCACCGCTCATCATCACGCTGGGCGGTACCGGCGGAGATCAGTACTCCGAGGGTGCGGTGGGCCGCAATTACCTGATGAGCTTAGGCGTCCCCGAAACCGCCATCATCGCCGAAACTGAAAGCCGAAACACCGAGGAGCAGGCCCATCGCATTGCCGTCATCGCTCGAGCCAATGGTCTGCGTCGTATTGTCGTCGTCAGCGATGGCACCCATCTCTTTCGAATTCACGAAATCTGCGCCGCAGATGGCCTCGATGTACTCACTTCACCCCGAACACGCGTCTCCGTCGGCGGCGGTACCGCGGAAGCCGAGCGAATTGCGCACGAGATCCTCAGCTACACTGCCTGGCGGTTGCGGCTGCGGTTACATCTGCAATTAGGGTGAGTAAGCCCGTGCCCATTTCTGCGTCAGAGAAAAGTCGCCTGATGCTTATTACACGAACTTACTCTTTCAAAAGCGGAATATCGGGAAATTGGGGATCACAGTGAATTCTCTTCGGCATCCTTTGCACGTAAAGATTAAGAAATTCAGCCGTAAACGCGAGCCGGACCAAAGTGCATACGACAAATTCTTGATTTTATATAGGTCAGTGCCGGAATACATCGCAGACTGATTGGAATGACTCCAGGCTGAAGCGCGAGAAGGTCGGCGTATGAGCGCCCATTAAGCGGTAAGTTGGTGACTTCCTTTCGGCCGGTCACTTCTCCCATCTGAGTCGTTTCGGTTGCCACTTGGGCATGTGTTGTTGTTTCTGTGGTCTGGTCATGCACAGTTCCAACATTCATCACGGCATCAACTTGCCGGGCCGTATCGATCTCAATCACGATTTCCTTTTGTATGGAGTTGCCAAATCCTACCTCGCGGAAGACGAAACATATCTAAGGCAGCCTGTTCACGCTACAATTCCATCCGTGACCACGAGTCTTTTCGACCTTTACAAGATCGGCGTCGGACCATCGAGTTCGCACACGATGGGGCCGATGCGTGCGGCGTGCCGCTTTGCGCGCGGACTCTTGACCGGGGGCCTCATCGAGCGCGTGGCACGCGTGCAGGTGGAACTCTATGGATCGCTGGCGTTGACAGGGTTGGGTCACGCTACCGACCGTGCGGTCCTCCTTGGTTTATCCGGCAACGAACCTGCCACAATCGATCCCGCCACAATTGAGTCGACAGTCAAAGGAATTCGCTTAGCGCGACGCATCGAATTGGCCGGAGCGCGTTCGATGCCTTTCGACGAACGTAGCGACCTTATCCTTCACCGCGATGTCATGTATCCTCCCGGCGCGCAAATTCAGCATCCCAACGGTCTCCATCTCGCCGCCTTCGACGCGGCTGGT
>CAZKJB010000009.1:0-34922 GCA_964552975.1 uncultured Occallatibacter sp.
GCCTCGTTCGCAACGAGGAGGTCAGCGGTTCGATCCCGCTCAGCTCCACCAAAGAATCAATCACATGCGGTAAGGGTATCGACCGCGACACGAGTTTTGTGTACTTGATTGTGTCGTAGATCTTCGATGTGCGCTTGGATTCGGTCCGTTTCTCCCCTCCCATCGTCAGCGCGTCTGGGGCGTTCCGCTTGCGTCCGGCGGCACGTCGGAGTAGATCCCTTGCATTGACACCTTCGGCCTTTGCCATCAGAGCTCTCCAACCCTGCTGTCGTCGACGGACGACCACCTCATCGAGAGCCGACATTCAGCCGAGGCGACAGCGCGAGGTCTTTACGGGCGGGTCACTGGCGTATAGGGTATGGCCGTATGTTTTAATCGACCGATAGGGAAGGTCTATCGGATGGAACTAAGACATCTTCGCTACTTTGCCGCGGTGGTGCAGTGGAAAGGCTATCGGGAAGCCTCACGGCACCTCTACGTCGCTCAACCTTCGATCAGTCAGGCTGTGTCTGACCTGGAGAGCGAACTGGGCATCAAGCTCTTCTCGCGAGAAGGAAGAGCCGCACGGCTCACCCCCGAAGGCGAGGTGTTCTACGAAGAAGCGATCAAGACCCTGGCACAGGCAGCGAGGTCTATTGCGACAGCACAGCGGGCAGCCAAAGGGGAGATTGGAAGGCTCGGCATCGGGTTCATGGGATTCTCCAGTTGTTCCTTTCTTCCCGATCTCCTGCGGAAATACAAAGCCCGTCATCCCGGGGTAGCATTGCGTCTCGTCGAAGATGTACCGCACGGACAAGACATGGCGTTCGATCGCGGGGAGATTGACATTGGCTTCACTCGCCCTCCCGCTGCGGATCGAAGCTCGTTGTATGAGTCTCGGCTGCTCTTTCGGGAACCGTTGGTTGCGGCCCTTCCCAAAGAACGCAAAGTGAAGTCCAAGCGGGTTCGCATCGCAGACCTCGCCGGCGAGCGCTTCGTAGTTTTCCAGCGTTCGAGTTCGCCCGAGGTATTCGACACAATCGTCCGCGTCTGCAATGACAACGGCTTCTCGCCGCGCCTGCACCACGAACTGAACAACATGAACTCGGTGCTCGCCACGGTGGAAGCCGGCGAAGGAGTTGCCATCATTCCTGCCACAGCCAGGAGCTTGCGTGCCGACAATATCTCCTTCTTCCGCCTTCAACCTGACGACGTTCGGATCGACTTCGTCGCAGCTTGGCAGAAAAAGGAGCCTTCAGTAGCTCTGAGATCATTTATTGAACTGCTTGAAGGAGAGCTGCCCGCAATCCGGGGACAGATGAGGTTCTCCTGAGTGATCGAGGTGTCCTATCGGGCGATAGAAATTCGCGACGCATCGTTATCGACGTTGCGAGAGTCTCATGCTGTGTACGGCGGCAGAAGCCGTCGCAGCCAGGAGGCTGAAAATGGCAAGCAAGCAGAAGACAATTATTGTAACCGGCGCTTCGCAGGGTATTGGTGCGGGCATAGCGCAGGCTTTCCTCGATCGCGGATACAACGTGGTCGCGAACTCACGCAATATCAGCAAATCGGGCGCGTTCAAGGCGTCGGACCGGCTCGCGCTGGTCGACGGCAACATCGGTGAGAGTGCGGTAGCCGCGAAGATCGTCGAGACTGCAATCTCGAGGTTTGGTTCGATCGACGGGCTGGTGAACAACGCCGGCATCTTCTTCGCCAAACCGTTTACGAAGTACACCGCCGAAGATTTCAAGGCGTTGTCTTTGGTCAATCTCGAAGGTTTCCTTTTTGTCACGCAAGGCACAGTGAAGCAGATGCTCTCGCAGAAGTCAGGCGGCAGCGTTGTGACCATCACAACGTCGCTGGTGGTGAATCCAATCGCCGGCGTCACTGCCTCCGTACCCATGATCACCAAGGGCGGTCTCGAGGCGGTAACCCGCAGCCTGGCAAGCGAGTACGCGAAGGAGCACATTCGCTTCAACGCGGTTGCGCCTGGCATGGTCGATACACCGATGCACGCAACCGATCCGAAGGACTTCCTCAAGAGCCTGTCGCCAATGGGAACAATTTCGAGCGTGGAGGAGATCGTGGACGCTACGGTGTACCTCACCGAAGCTCGTGCTGTGACTGGCGAGGTGCTGCATGTGGACGGCGGATCGCACACCGGCAAATGGTGAGCCCTCTGAATACACAACCGGCAAGCGCGGAGCGCCGACTGCGGGAGTTGGGGATCGAGCTCCCACCGGCGCCCACTCCGCTTGGCGCTTATGCTGAGAGCGTCCAGACGGGCAACCTGCTCTACCTTAGCGGGATGCTTCCTGTAGTCGGCCGCGAACCAAAGTTTGTTGGCCGGCTCGGGAAGGAGCTCGATGCGGAACAGGGCCGCGAGGCCACTCGGATCGCTGCGTTGAACATACTCTCAACAGTGAGAAACTACCTCGGTTCACTCGACAAGGTGACCGGGGTGGTGAAGCTGGCGGTGTATCTGGCAACTGAAGGAGACTTTTTCGCGCAGCCAAAGGTGGCTGATGCGGCGTCGGAGTTGCTGCGCGATGTATTCGGAGCCGAGATGCTACCCGTTCGCGTGGTCCTCGGCGTCGCCAGCCTTCCGTTAGGAATGCCGGTAGAGCTTGAAGTCGTGCTCGAAGTCGAAGGGTGAAAGTGGCGGGAACGTCCCGCCTCATGTTGCCGTGAGGTGGTTATGTCGAAGACATGGAACCAGACGCGCGTCGCATCAGCACTTGGCGTTGAGTACCCGATTATTCAGGGACCGCTCGGCGGCTTCTCCTCGCAGCGGCTTACGGCGGCGGTATCGAATTTCGGTGGACTTGGATCCTTTGGCGCTCATGGCCTTGAGCCCAGCCAAATCAAGGATGTGATCGCCGAGATTCGCTCGCTCACTGGGAGACCGTTTGCCATGAACCTGTGGGTCTCGATGGAAGACCCCGCAGCCGCCACAGCCGACGCGTCAACCTTTCAACGCGCTCTCTCCCACCTGCGGCCACATATCGACGCGGTTGGAGGAACGCATCCGGAATTCGCGTCGTTCCGATCCATTCGATTCGAGGATCAGGCACGCATTCTTCTCGACGCCAAGGTGCCCGTGTTTTCGTTCATCTTCGGCATACCTCCCAGTGAGTTTCTTGACGAGGCTCGGAAGCAGAACATCGTCACCATCGGCACCGCAACCACTCCAGAGGAGGCGATTGCAATCGAACAAGCCGGGGCGAATCTGGTTGTTGCCTCGGGTTTCGAGGCCGGTGGTCACAGAGGCTCGTTTCTGCGCTCATCGGAAGACTCTCTGACCGGAACCATCGCACTCGTTCCGCAAACAGTCGACGTGGTAAAGATACCCGTAATCGCGGCCGGTGGTATCGCCGATGCCCGCGGCATTGCGGCAGCGTTTTCTTTGGGTGCCGAAGGAGTGCAGATGGGCACCGTATTCCTTGCTTGCGAGGAGTCTGGCGCGCACCCGGTTCACCGGGAAGCTATCCTCAGCGGCAAAGCTGCACATACCTCGCTCACGCGTGGATTTACGGGCAGGCTCGCTCGCGGCATTCACAATGATCTACTGCGAACCATGAATCAGCCCGGTACACAGATCCTGCCTTACCCGCTCCAGCGAACTCTCATGCGGAGTCTTGCTTTGCCCGCGCAAAAGGCCGGTAGGGCTGAACTTCTTGCGCTGTGGGCAGGGCAGAGCGCGAATCTTGTACGGTGCTTGGGCGTGGACGAATTGCTGACGTCGCTGGTGAACGGCGCGGCAGAAAAAATCAATTGCTAATCCCTGACCAGGGCGAGGCCCGGCTTGCGATCGACTCGTCTCGGCAGATAAACATCTCAAGCGTTTCTTCGCCGGCTACAGTTATTGGTCTCAGGTCTGCATGCGAGGTGAGCAGATGAGGTTACTTTGGATGCGAATTGCCGGGAACTGCCCGTGAAAATGGCAGAGGCCAAGAAGCTTGAATACGACCCCATTGGAACGCGATGTGCCCCGGTTCTTGCGCTGGACGGCTTTGAGTTCGATGCTTCTATTTAGCTAATCAATGGCGGTGGTTCCCGAAACAAGGCGTCTTGGCAGGTTCCACTCCGTCCGCGACACTCCTTCCGCAAACGTAATACGAAGGTATCGGTTGATACCATCGTCCAATTGTTCGACTGCCTCCCCTCCGGCCTAATTGGGATTGTTCCAAACGCATGTTCGAGCGGGCTAACAGGGCTTGTTTTGTGAAGGAGAGCACACCATGCCTGAACTTACGAGGAAATCTGTGCGGCTGCCGTGGATTGTTGGGTGGGACGAAGGCAATCGCAGCACAGGACTAAGGCGCATGTTGAGGGTTGGCGTGGTCGGCGCAATGCTGGGCGCATTGCTCCCGGGTTGTACGGCGGACAAACATCCTTCCCAGGGGGAAACCGATCTGGCTGATGCGGCTAAAGACGTCACCATTCCATTGGAGGCGGGGAAGATGCAGAACCCGCTGCCCGATACGGATGAGGTCGTGGGCCAAGGCCAGGAAGTGTTTCTTGGGTCATGCGCCCAATGCCACGGTGCGGATGGGCGCGGGGACAGCAACCTCGGGCGCAGCATGAACCCACCTGCCATGGACCTGAGCTCAGCCCATGTGCAGCACTGGAGTGACGCGGAATTGTTTTGGATCATACAAAACGGAGTTCGCCTGACAGGCATGCCTGCCTGGAAGGGAAGCATTTCCGAAGACGACACCTGGAAACTCACGCGGTACATTCACAACGTCTCCCGCCTCGGCGCTGCCTCCGCAGCCCCGCCACCGGCTGTCATTTCCACGCAGGACAAATACGCCCTCAAAGTGCCGAATGGTCTGGCATTCTCAGAGTTCAGGGGATACGAGAGCTGGCCGGTTATTTCCATCAGCCATAACGGCAATCATCTCGCTGCGATCCTCGGGAATCCTGCCATGATCAACGCATTTAAGGCGGGCATTCCAGGTAATGGCAAGCCTTTTCCGGATGGTGCCATGATGGCGAAGGTCCATTGGAACGCGCAAGTGAACTCCGGTGAGCCGGGTGCGCCAACGGTGCCTGGACCCCAGCATGACGTTGACTTCATGCTGAAGGACAGCAAGCGGTTCGCGGATAGCGGCGGATGGGGTTATGGTGTTTTCGAGTATGACCCCGCGTCTGGAAATTTCCGGCTCGGCAACCTGACGGACAAACCGCCCCAGGGGAACGACGCCAAGTGCGGGTTCGCGTGTCACTCGGCAGTGAAGTCAAAGGATTACGTTTTCACGGATTACGGGCACAGGTGAAACGGCGTGAGCAGACCGTCCTCGCAGTGCCTGTGTGCTGAGGACGGTCGCTGCATTCTTGCAGGCTGAGAAGATTCCCTTCAAATATTCGCGGCTTGAAGTGAGGGCACGGAATGGGTCTCGTTTGAGTCGGGCCGATTACCGTGCTTCGGTCAAAAGCGCGGGTCCCCTGACGGTACCGAGGAATAGAGTCAAACTTCAAGACTCTCCAGAGTCGCCGGGCGAGCTGTCAGTGACCGCGGCGAATGGAAATTCATCCTCGCCGGAGTTCGCCCCGGACGCGGCGACAAAGATGGTACCCTGCTACGGGCAGCTCCAAGCGGACGAATCGGCCGTGGGTTGGCGTGGAAGTCCAGACCCCGGCCGGCGAACTCCTGGCGTGCGAGCAGCCCGGTGAACGATGAACTATATTCTGGCTCTCGACCAAGGCACCACCAGCTCGCGTGCCATCCTGTTTGCGCATGACGGCTCCATCGTGGGCATTGCGCAGCATGAATTCGCCCAGATCTATCCGGAAACCGGCTGGGTCGAGCACGACCCGTTCGACATTCTTACGTCTCAGTTAACCTCCGCGATCGAAGTGCTGGCGAAGGCAAGCCTGTTGCCGCGCGACGTGGTCGCATTAGGCATTGCCAATCAACGCGAAACCACGATCCTCTGGGAGCGTGACTCGGGGAAGCCAATCTACAACGCGATTGTCTGGCAGGATAGGCGCGGCGCCGCACTGTGCGGGAAACTCTCGCGCGAAGGGGCGGACGATGTCATCCAGCAGAAGACCGGGCTGCTGATCGATGCTTATTTCTCGGCCACCAAGATCGCGTGGATACTGGACAATGTTCCGGGTGCGCGTCAAAAGGCCGAGCAAGGCAAGCTAGCCTTTGGCACCGTGGACACCTGGCTGGTTTGGAACTTGACCAGCGGCAAGCGGCATATTACCGATCGCACGAATGCCAGCCGGACGATGCTTTACAACATTGTGCAAGATCGCTGGGATCCCGACCTGCTGAAGCTGTTCAACATTCCGGAGAGCATGATGCCGGAGGTTTGCTGGTCCAGCGAAGCAGTGGGCCGGGTTACCACCTCCCTTGGCTTGGGGGATATCGAGATTGCCGGCATTGCGGGCGACCAGCAGGCTGCGCTGTTCGGTCAACTGTGCGTCGCACCGGGGCAGGCGAAGAATACCTACGGCACGGGGTGCTTTCTGCTGGAGCACATTGGCAGTACCTTTGCGTTGTCCAGTCAGCGCTTGATCACCACGCTGGTATGCAGCACGGCCCGGAAGCTGGAGTATGCCTTTGAAGGCAGTATCTTCGTGGGTGGTGCTGTGGTGCAATGGCTGCGGGACAACATGCGCTTCTTTTCGGCGTCTCCTGACGTGGAGAGCCTGGCGGCATCGGTCGAGAGTGCAGAGAACGTCGTGTTTGTCCCAGCATTCACCGGTCTCGGCGCTCCGCACTGGGATCCGTACGCGAGTGGCATGATTATCGGCATCCAGCGCAGTACGCAGATTGGACACATTGCTCGCGCAGCACTGGAGAGCATCGCCTTCCAGGTGGCGGACGTTTTGCAGGCCATGGAACGGGACACGCAGCACCCGCTCCGCGAACTGCGTGTGGATGGCGGCGCCGCGGCCAACGACATTCTGATGCAGTTTCAGGCGGATCTGCTGGAACGGCCGGTGAGACGTCCGGCCGTGCTCGAAAGCACGGCAATGGGCGCGGCTTACCTGGCCGGATTGGCGGCAGGCTTCTGGAACAGCACGGACGAGATCGCAACATTGCGCGGATCGGATACCGTCTTCGCGCCAAAGGCCGGACGTGCGGATATGCAGGCTCGACAAGCGAAGTGGCGGGACGCGGTGAAGCGCAGCGAAGGCTGGAACCGGGATCGAGCATGAAGGGAGCCGGCGTGACCACTGATTTCCGCGCCGCCGAGGAATGCTATCGTCAGGCCGAGAACTTCGGAGGTTGTTCCGCTGGGCCGATTGCTGGGATTTGAGGAGGATTGAGACAACCGATATGCGTTCCCCTATGCTCGGCGAGTTCATGGGCACATTCATGCTGATCCTGCTTGGCAACGGCGTCTGCGCAGGCGTGCTGCTGAAACGCAGCAAGGCCGAAAACGGCGGCTGGATGGTCGTTACTGCCGGGTGGGCCTTCGCCGTGCTCTGCGGAATTTTCACCGCAATGCTGTTTGGCAGCAGGGATGCGCATATCAACCCAGCGATTACTCTCGCGTTTGCCATCGAAAACCACGACTACTCCAAGCTTCTGCCGTTTGTTGTGGCTCAGCTAGCCGGAGGTTTCTGTGGGGCCGTGTTGGTCTGGCTCTTCTACCTCCCGCACTGGAAGGTCAGTGAGGACTCCGAAGCCAAGCGGGGCGTTTTCTGCACCAGCCCTGCGATCCGCAACTATCCTGCCAACCTGTTCAGCGAGTGCGTGGCGACCTTCGTGCTGGTGGTCGTCGCCGGGGCCATGACCTCCAACCTTGTCCTGTCGACCGGGACGGCAGCCGGCCTGAGCCCTTGGCTGGTGAGTTGCTTGGTTTGGGGCATTGGGCTTTCGCTTGGCGGCACCACCGGCTATGCCATCAATCCGGCAAGGGACCTGGGCCCCCGCATCGCGCACGCCCTGCTACCGATATCCGGAAAGTCGGGTTCTGATTGGCAATATGCGTGGGTTCCGGTGCTTGGACCGCTGACTGGCGCGGTCCTAGCCGGGTTTGTACTGCGGTTGCTCGGAGCTTAAGTACTGGATCCGACGCATGTCCCAGCGGCAATGAACGTCACGACGCGATCATTCGGATCTGTGAGACTCGCCCACATTGCGAAGTACTGTTTAGTCCGGTCATTGTCCCAGCTTGGCCAACTCGTCAGCTGCATCTCTTCCAGTCTTGGTGCCGGGTGAAAGCGCGACAGCCTTCTTGAACTGCTGTTGTGCATCGGACTTGTCGCTCAGTCTGGAGTAGGTCATCCCGAGATGGTAGTGAATTGACGCATCGTCAGGGGCCGTCTTCAGGGCTGATTCCAGAAGATCGCGAGCCGCACTGTAGTCGTCCTTTTTGAAGTAGATCCAAGCCAGCGTGTCGGCCGTCTGCGGCGCGTCCGGCTTGACTCGCCGCGCGGTTTGCGCCAACGAAAGCGCGACATCCACATTGTCTCCATTCTCGACCATCATGTAAGCCAGGTTGTTTGCGGCAACTGCATTGTTTGGATCCATTTGGAGCGTTTTCTTGTAGTCGTCCATGGCCTTCTGATCGTCACCCTTCGCCTCCTCCAGCGTGCCCAGCATCTGCCAGGCATATGAGTCGGACGGGTGAGAGTTTGTCCAACTCTGCCAGGTAGCAAGGGCAGAGTCGACATCTCCCAGGAAAATCTCAGTCTGGATATAGATTTGCGTCGCCTGCAGGCTGGAAGGATCCAGCTGCATCGACTTGTGCGCATTGTCCAGAGCGTCCTTGAAGTCCTTGTTGCGCATTTGCAGGTAGGCGAGCTCACCATAGAAGTCGCTGTTGTTTGGCTCCTTCGCGAGTTGCGCCTGGACGCGTGCGATCGCCTTGGCCGGCTGCTTGGCCGCCAGATAGGAGCCGGCCAACATTCCGAGCGCGCGACCGTAATTCGGATCCTTGTCCAGAGCTTTCTCGAGCATTGCGTCGCCTTCAGAAGTGTGTCCCTGGAAATAACGAAGCTGGGCCAGCTCAACATAGACGACTGGGTTATTGGGATTGGACTTCAGCACGGCCTGGAAATCTGCTTCCGCCTTGTCATACTCTTTTCGGCTCGCCTCGGTCGTGCCCCTCCACATGTACGCGGGAGCGAAGTCAGGATGCATTTTGATGGTCTGGTCCGCAACCTCGGACAACATACCTATGTCTCCGCGTTTGATCGCAACATCTGCCAGTCCGCCTGCAGCCTCAAGGCTTCCCGGGCTGAGTTTGCCGACCTGACGAAAACCGGTCTCTGCGGTTGCCAAGTCTCCTTTATTAACCGCCACCCGGGCCAGCAGAAGCTGGGTCTGAGGGTCGTTCGGGTTGTCCTTAACCGCCTTTTTCAGCAGGTTGAAGGCGTCGTCGGTCTTGCCGGTATTCAACAGCAACTCCGCGTTCAGAATCTGCACCTCGGGGTTGCTGGAGTCGCTCTTGCTCAACTCGTTCGCCAGCGACGTGGCCCTGGCATAATCCTTCTTTGCGAAAAGAACCCGCGCGTACGTCAACTTGATGCCAAAGCTCTTCGGGTACTTCGAGTTAAGATCCTGGAACTCGGTGACCGCACGGTCAAGCTGTTGCGTTCTGCCGTAAAACTCCGCAAGGATCTTGGAGGATCCTTCGTCGTCGGGCAAATCATTCACCGCCTGGATCAGGGTTTGCTCAGCTTTCGCCTTGTCTCCACTACGGATGTAGAGGGCGGCCAGGGATTCACGCGCTTGCAGATTGCTCGGAGCAGCCGCGACCGCGGCCATGAATTGCTGCTCCGCCCCCTGATGATCCCCCTTCTTGTCCAGAAGTCCTCCCAGTAGGATGTGCGCCATAGGACTCTTTGGATCGAGCGTTGCCGCCTTGGTTAACTCCTGTTCCGCACCGGCCTCGCCATCCGGGGTCCTGGACTCCAGCATCGCCAGGGCGCTGTGGAACTCGGCGCGGTTTGGATCAAGCGCGATCGCGTGTTGAATATTCTTCATCGCGCCATCGGCATCGCCCTTGGCCTGCGCAACCCCCGCAAGCAGAGCGTATGCATCCGGATAGTTTGGGTTGATCGCAATTACAGCATTGGCCTGGACCGCAGCCCGCTCCAGGGCGTGCCCGGCAAGAAGCAGGTTCCCGAAGGTAATATGCGCCTTGATATTGTTTGGATCGAGGTCCACGGTCTTCATCAACTCAAAGTAGGCCGGGGTCAAGTTCGACATCTTCAAATAGGCCTTGGCAAGTTCGAAATGCGCGTCCGCGTAATGTGGATCCACCTTGATCGCATTCGAGAACTGGATTGCGGCCTCTTTATACTTGCCTTTTTCCTCGTATTGTTCCCCGCTCTCCAGGTACTTATGCTTGCGCACATTCGGATCGCGGTGACAGCCGACGGTGAACACGAGAGCAAACGATACAACCAGCATTGCGGACTTCTTTGCGGCCCGCGCTTGGCGATATTCGAACATGGGCTAACTCCTCATCTTCTGTCCTACAAATCGTTCCATCGTTCTATTCGGGCGGTGGCGTATATGGTAACAACTTCTCCATGCCGTCCATTCAATGTTGCCTAGTTGGGGATATAGGCCGGCAACAGCGGGGTGATCTGCTCGGCGAAATCCACCGCGCGCTTGCGCGCCTCAAGTCTGTCTTCTCCCGGGTCAAGCGGAGTAGTGATGCGAACCAGTGCCGCATCAGTGCGTCCATAACGGATTGAGTCGGCCAGCGTATATAGCTTGGCCTTGTAGTCGCTGGCGATGCTGCGTCCATGCATCTGGTACCAGTACAGGACTTCCTGCGCCGCCGCTCCATTGGTGATCAGATATTCGCCCACCCGGTAGGACTTGCCGGTGGCGTCCGTCAACACCGTGATTCCGCGCGATTGAAACGTCCATCCGGCGCCGGGCAGGCAGTTTTGCGGGGAATGAATGGACTGCCCGGTTCGCTGCGTTGGAAAGTACCCAATAAAGAGCGCAACCGGGGCGATATCGTTCCGGTGTGCCGCCCGGGCGCTGGCAGGCAGCATGTAAACCCGGTTGAGGAAGTCCCCCTGGCCCAGAACGTCCAGCGTCTCCTGATCCATCGGAATATCGGTCGCCGTGCGGATTCCGATCGTGGTCGGCAATTCACTCAGCGGCCGGCTAGGCAGGACGCGGTCCACATCCCCACGCACATGCAGGACCAGGGAGGTAAATAACATCGCCAGAACGACAAACCAAAGCCGAAGGGATCTCATGCGGAGTGCCTGCCTTCCCGTGTCACCAGGCGCATGGCGATATGCACAAGATAGAGGCATCCGAGCGAGACCACAAACATCAGCCAGCCAGAAAACTCATGGAAGAATCCCAGCGCTTTTTCCGGGTCCCAGTACTGCACGCACAGGCCGGTGCCCACGATCCGGGCAACATTCGCCGCGACTGCGATAGGCAGGGCGGAGACTGCCAATAGCACCCGCCGCCAGGTGGTCCGCTCGAGAAAATATCCGTAGATCACGGCGACAGTGAAGAGGCTCATCAAGGAACGAATGCCGCTGCAGGCCTCGGCAACTTCCAGCGGCATCGCCGGCAATTGAATAATGTTGCCATCCTGTAGCACAGGGACACCGAGCAAGGGGAGGATCTGGCTGGCCAGTGCCGAGGCCCTCAGCTGCAAAGGAAAGGTAATTTGATTGAATAGGATTGTCGGGAGCGGAATCGCGAGCAAGAGCACGAAAAGCACGAACTTTGTCTTCCCCAGTACGCCCTTGCCCAGTAAGGTCCACACCAAGCCGGCCAGCAGCAGGACAAAGGAAGTGCGCTGAAGGAAAAGATCTGCCCCGAAGACCCCAACCAGCAATTCAAAGAGGCCGAGCACAACCAGGAAAGCTCCGGCCCAACTCGGTTCAATTGGGGTCCGGCGGATATCGTCTCGCTTGTCCCAAAGAAGGAAAAGGGCAAAGAATGGGATCAGAAAGCCGTGCGAGAAGTCCGGCAGGTTGTACCAATCGGTCACCAGCTTGACCGCTATGTGGTGATAGAGGAGAACCAAGGGCAAAGCGAGGGCCACCAACTGTCCCCAGGAAATGGACCACACCGCGGGCATTGATTTGCCCGGGCCAGCGCCGGAAGGTTCGCCAGGACCGGGGCTACCCTCCTGCGAGGCGTGGCCCGGCGAGTTAGCGGCGAACTTCGTGTCGGAAGAGATTGCCGGGACCGCGGTACTCTCAGGCATTGGGAGTGCACTTCCTGGATGGCCAGTTGCGATTTGACAGCCTATAGGATTATGACACGCGTTTCGAGCCCTGATGCCATCTGGCAAGCGGACTTAAGTGGATTGAACCCGCACACTTAAGTGTAATAACCGCAATGCGGTTAGTGGAATAAGCTTAGTCACGGATGAGTTAAAAAGTACCCATTTCGTTACTTGGTTGTAACCGGACGAAACGTGTTCTTTGGCAATAATTGCCGTACATGGCAGGTGTAAAATCATACAACTGTGTCTTCAAAGTAGTCGAACGTGTCCACCGATGTTGGTCTGCTTAAGTCTGCGTCGGAGGAACAGGTATCCAAATGTACTGGCGCTCTCGTGAAGGATAGTTGGCTGGGCAGACTTGGCTTTCATGCAATCTAGCTCCGGTGCCTGCCGCAAGAGAAATGGCCAAGTCCGGCTAACACACCAGAATCGATGGGAATATGAACCTTTTTCGCTGCATTCTTATTTCGAGTTGCTTGCTCCCCGCTCTTGGAACTGGTCTGGCGCAACAGTCGGCGGGTAAGCCCATCCTCAGCGCCGACCCAACCGAGCCAGCCTCTGCGCCGCCTGCTCGGGTCTCGGTCCCGCCCGAAGCGGGGCCGCTCTCGCTGTCTCCCAACTACATTATCGGCGCGGATGACTCGCTGAAAATAGAAGTGTGGAAAGAGGAACAGCTATCGGCCTCCCTGACGGTTCGGCCGGATGGGAAGATCTCACTTCCTTTGATCAACGACATTCCAGCCGCAGGGCTTACTCCAATGCAACTCGCGGCGGATATCACCTCACGTCTGACCAAGTTCGTTACCGACCCGATCGTCAACGTCAGTGTGATTGCAGTTAACAGCAAGCGTGTCTTCCTGATTGGAGAAGTGGGGCGGGTTGGCCCATTGCCCATCACTCCCGGCATGACGATTCTGCAGGCTATTGCAGCGGCTGGAGGCCTTACCCCCTACGCCAACCGAAAGCACATCTATATCTTGCGCGGCGATCCGGCTAAGCAGCAGAAGATATTCTTCGATTACACCAAGGCCGTCAAGAAGGGGGACATGCAGGGTGTTTCTCTGCTTCCCGGCGACACCATCGTGGTCCCATGACGAAAACATCTCAATTCGATTTGCGGTCTGCGGCCAGGCCGGCTTGCCGGCTGATTTCTCAGGTGTTCGCCAAGTCCGTCCAGCGGGCTGCCCGGTTGCGGTTCTTGTTTCTGGCTTTCCTGCCGGTGACAATTGCGACCGCCGCATTGGGGCAGGCCCTCCCGGCTGCCGAGGCGGCTCCCATCTCCACCGGCTTCGCTTTGCCCCGTGCCGCGGGAACGCTGAATTATGCGGTCAGCGCATCTGAGGTGCTCACGTGGGGCTATTACGGAAACCAGGGAGCGGCTTCGGGGACCAATGTCAGCGGCGATGTCGGCTATCTCTCGAACAGCAAACGGTACCCTTTCAGCATGGTTTTTTCCGGTGGCCATTCCTGGTCGACGTTGGGTGAACCGTCCTACAGCTTTCTGAATCTCGCGTTGTCTCAGGTCATCAACATTAAGAGATGGGACTTCGTTGTCTCCGATAGTGTCAATTATCTGCCCGCCACGCCAACCACGGGCTTGTCAGGTGTGCCCGGAGTTGGCGATCAGGGAGTATCGGTGGGCTCCGACAGCGGTCAGGGTGTGCTCACGGTCTACTCGAACCGCATCGTCAACACCGTCTCTGGAAGTGTTCAGCGCCCGATAACGGGCAGGACCTCATTCAACGCTTTCGGCGCTTACGGCATTACGCGCTTTCTTGATGATTCCAACAACAGCTCAGGATTGGATGGCGACTCTCTAAGCGGAGGTGGAGGGATCAGCCATCAGCTGAGCGCGCGAAATACACTGGGCGGCAATTACACGTATTCCAAATTCACCTATCCGGGCTACAACTACAGCCTCGGGGTAGTCGAACCCGGGTTTTCCAGTCAGACCGCCAGCGCGTTCTACTCCTACCTGCTCAATCGCAAGATCAGCTTGAACGTCGCCGCCGGACCGCAGTGGACCGGAATTGAAGTCCCGGGCGGTATGCAGGCGATAAGCCTTTACGCCAGCGGCTCTGCGGTTTACAGCGGACAGTTTTCCCATATTTCGCTCTCCTACGTGCGCAGTACGAGTAGCGGCTTTGGAGTGGTCGGCGGAGCACTGTCCAGCAGTGTGGCGCTCGCGGCCGGCCGGACGTTTGGCCGCGTTTGGAGTTGCTCAGCCGGCGGGACCTACGCCGAAAACTCGAACCTGCCGTCGTCAACCGTCGCCCCCTATTCTTTTGAGACAGAGGTTGCCAACGTGCAAGTTTCGCGTGCCATCGTGCGCAGTCTATCGGCCTACGCCAACTACACTTTGGAACATCAATCGTCCAACCAGTCTGCCGCCGGCGTGGACGTATTCACCGGCATCGAGCAGGTGGTTGGATTCGGGGTGACCTTCTCGCCCAGTTCGTACCACTTAGGACGTCAATAAGGAGCATCTATGCTTGGTCATCGTGTACTAAACGTAGAAGACTATCTCACCATACTGAAGCGCCGCTGGTGGATCATTGCCATCCCCATGATCATCCTTCCGATCGTGGCGGTTGTGGCCACTTACTTTATTACGCCGCAGTATGTTTCCCAGACAGTCATTCTCATCGACCAGCAGAAGGTGCCGACGGATTTTGTCCAGCCGGTGGCGACGCAGGATCTCGACAGCCGTCTTGCCATCATTACGGAGCAGGTCCTCAGCCGGTCGAACATTCAGCCCATCATTGAAAAATACAATCTCTTCGCGAATCAGCACCTCTCGATGGATGCCCGGATCGATTTGATGCGCGATCCCAAGACTCTGAAGATTGAACCGGTTCAGTCGGAACTCGCCCGTTCCAATGGACTACCCGGATTCAGAATTGCCTTTACCGCCAACGATCCCCAGACCGCGCAACAGGTCTGCTCGGAGATTACGTCGCTGTTTACCAAGACAAATCTGCGCGCCCGTGCCGCGAATGCCGAGAGCACAACTGACTTTCTCAAGGAACAATTGGATGATGCCAAGCGCACGTTGGACGACCTGGATTCCAAGGTCGCAGCCTTCCAGCGCCAGTATGTCGGCATGTTGCCGGAAGACCAAAATAACAACATGAGCATCATGACCAGCCTGAACTCGCAGCTTGAAGCGACCACTCAGCAACTGCAGAATCTGGAGCAGAATCGGTCGGTGGGAGAGACGTTGCTGAGTCAGCAGCAAGCGGCACAGGCCGCCGCGGCGGCTCCGACTACGGTTCCGGTTCAGACCTCCGTGGCGCAGGAGAAGGAACTCGAGGATCTACTGGCCAAGAAGGCTGACCTCGAGGCCCGCTACTCCCCCGAGTATCCCGATGTGAAGGACGTCAACCGCAAGATCTCAGATCTGCAGAAGGAAATGTCACGGGCAGCCGCTGCCCCCCCCCCCTCCGTTTCCTCGACGCCCACTGTCAAGCGCCCCGATTCCGCCGGCGTGGTTCAACTCAATGCGCAGCTGCACGGCATCGACCAGCAAATCGAGGCCAAGCGGAAACAGCAAGACCAGATCCAGCAGCAGATTCGCAGCTACGAAGGCCGAATTTCGGCCAGCCCACAGGTGGAAGCACAGTACAAAGAATTGACTCGCGACTACGACACTGCGCAGACCTTTTACAACAAGATTCTCGCCGAAATGAACCAGTCGCAGATGACCACCAGTATGGAGCAGCGACAGGAAGGCGAGACCTTCAGCGTGCTGGACTCGGCGAATCTTCCCACGGATCCGATTTTTCCCAAGCAAAGTTACTTTGCCGCGGCCGGTGTGGGTGCTGGGATTGTTCTAGGGACGCTCATCGTGGCTCTGCTGGAATACAAGGACACCGCGCTGCGCACCGAGCGCGACATCTGGGACTTCACGCAACTGCCTACGCTCGCCGTGGTCGCCTGGTCGGGCGACATCGCCAACATGAAGCTGGGAAAGTTCGCCCGTCTGAAGCAGCTCTTCAGCCGCAAACCGTCTAAGGACATGCTCGCCGATTCCACTGGATAACCATGTATAAGAGCTTCTTCAATCTTCAGACGAATCCCTTCGCCGGCAGTCCTGACCCGCGGTTCCTTTACATGATGCCGCATACGCGCGAGGCCCTGGCCACGCTCGAGTATGGCATCTCCGCGCACAAGGGATTTATTGTCCTGACCGGCGAGGTCGGTACCGGCAAGACCACACTGCTGCGTCGCGCGCTCGCGTCGCTCGACCAGAGCCGCGTGTTCAGCTCCTTCGTTTTCAACCCACGCCTGGACGTGCTCGATTTCCTTGAGTTCATCCTTTCCGATTTTGGTATCGCGCCGCAGAACCGCACCAAGTCGGGGATGTTGATTCAACTCAACCGCTGGCTCATCGAGCGCTTCCGCCGCGAGGAGACATGCGTCATCATCGTCGACGAGGCGCAAAATCTTGAGTGGGAGCTGCTGGAAGAGATACGCCTCCTGACCAACCTTGAGACCTCATCGGAGAAGCTGGTGCAGATTGTTCTTTCCGGCCAGCCCGAACTCGAAGAAAAGCTGCGCGCCCCCGACGTCCGCCAATTACGGCAGCGCATCGCGCTATGGGCCCGCACCCATGCCATCACCGCCGAACAAACAGCCAACTATATCGCCCAGCGCCTGCTGATTGCGGGCACCTCGGAACGGATATTTCCCGACGATGCCATCGCCGCTATCCACCGGGCGAGCCGCGGTATCCCTCGCATCATCAACCTGATCTGCGAGCACGCCCTCATCCTCGCATACGTTGAACAACTGCACCAGGTACCTGAGCCATTGATCCATGCGGTCGCTTGCGATCTTGACCTGGACCCCCAGCCCTTTATGGTCTCGGCCACGCATAGCGGATTTTCACCGAACTCCACGCTTCCATCGCAGAAGCACCCAGAAAGGGAAGAGAGATGAGCAAAATATACGAAGCTTTACGCCAAGCAGAACTGGACCGCTCCAAACTGGGACCGGTCGAATCCGAGGCATCTTCCGACGACCAGGGCGGTAGCCAGGCAGTGCTCGAAAACGGGCCCGGCCCGACCCACATCCCGGCATTTTCCAACACCGGCCGCGCCCTGGCGACGTTGACGCCGGTGGCCAAGCCCAGTGGTGCCCGGGCCCCGGTTGGTACATCCGCCGACCTGAAGATCGCCGCCCTGGGTGATGCCGGCGAGGGCTTCGAAATCACCGATGCTGAGCTCGCCCAGGTCAGGCAGATTACCTGGCATCCCTCGCTCTCCCAACTCCCGGCGCTGGACGACCGCGGCAGCGCGGTGGAGCAGTTCCGCAGCCTGCGCTCGCGCATGCAGGAGTTTCGCGACCTCAATGCGCTCAAGTCGATCCTGGTGTCGAGCGGCCTTCCGCAAGAAGGGAAGAGCTTCATCACGGCCAACCTGGCTATTTCGTTCGCCCGCCACAAGGCTGGCCGCGTGCTGCTCATCGACGGAGACATGCGCCGCGCCACGCTCCACAAATTGCTGGGCTGCCCGCAGGGGCCGGGGTTGACCGAGTTTCTTTCGGGCACTGCCTCTATCCTCGACGTTATGCAGCGTCCAAAGCCTGATGAGCCCTCCCATCCGCTGCCGCACGGGCTCGCCTCCCTGACCTTCATCGCCGCCGGCATGGAACACGACAAGGCAGCCGACCTTTCCGGAAACCATCGTTTCGATCGCCTGATCGCCGCCGCAGCGCCACATTTTGACTGGATTGTCGTCGATTCGTCCCCGGTGAACCTCGTCTCCGATGGCGTCAACCTTGCACGTTCCTGCGACGCTGTACTGTTGGTGGCGCGCGGAGGTGTCACCAAGTATGAGATTGCCCAGCGCGCAGTCGCCGAGCTCAAAGCTTCCAAAGTGCTCGGATTCGTCCTCAACGCCGTCAAGAATCCGCCTATCGCGGGAGGCTATTACGGCTACGATGGCTACGACAAGATCGAAGAATGATCGGGGGCACCCCAGGCGATGATCCGGTTTTTGAATGTTTACTACCCTACGCGGACGGTGCTCCTCCTGTTCTGCGAGGCAGTCATCGTCAGCGGCTGCTTTTTCGCCGCAACCTGGTTGATGTTCCGCGATCAAACCATTTTCGTACTGCAGTTGCAGGATGGATTCCTTAAGATTGCAGTCATTACCATCGTCAGCATGATGCTGTCCTACTACTTCGATCTGTATGAGCCGAGCATCGTCTCCGGCCGCCTCGAAATATACTTCCGCGTCCTGCTGGTTCTTGGCTTCGATTGCTTCATCCTCTCGGCAGTCCTGCTGCTCGATCCCGATCTCGGCATCGGTCCTCACGTTTACGTGCTCGGCTTCGCTCTGCTGGCACCCTCGCTTATCCTGCTGCGGCGAGCCTACGAATGGGTAGTGGGCCGCAAGGTCTTTCGCGAGCGTATCTACGTTCTGGGAGCCGGAGACTATGCGCGCTCCATCGTGGACACAATTCAGTCCCGCCCTGACCTCGGCATGGAGGTGGTCGATTGGCAGGACGTTCAGTTGGAGCCCTCCGAGCGAAAGAAGGTTTGGATCGAAGCGCTGGACAATATCTCTCGATCCAAACACCCCGTCCATCGCATCATCGTTGCCATGGAGAGCCGGCGCGGCGAACTCCCGGTGCAGGAACTGCTCACACTTCGCTTCCAGGGGATCACCGTGGAGGAAGACGGCACGCTGCGCGAACGTCTCTACGGCAAGATCCAACTCGACGGGCTGCGGCCTTCGAATTTCCTCTATAGCGAAGGCTTTCGCATCCGGTCCTCGCAGCAGTTCACCCGTCAGATCGTCTCCATCTGTGCCGCGGCCTTTGGACTTCTGCTCTTTCTCCCGCTTTTTCCCATCGTGGCCTTGGCTGTGAAATTCTCATCGAAAGGGCCTTTGTTCTTCCGGCAGACTCGCGTCGGCATGGGAGGACGCACCTTCGAGGTGGTCAAATTCCGCACCATGTTTACGGATGCGGAATCGGGCGGCGCCAAGTGGGCAACCAAGAACGACCCACGCGTCACCCGGGTCGGCATGTTTCTGCGCAAGACCCGCATCGACGAGATCCCTCAATTGTGGAATGTGCTACGCGGCGATATGGGCTTCGTCGGACCCCGCCCGGAGCGCCCGGAGTTCGTCAACTGGCTTACCGGGGAGTTGCCCTTCTACTATCTGCGAACCTTAATCCGACCCGGCCTCACGGGCTGGGCCCAGGTCCGTTACGGATATGGGGCCACGCTCGCGGAGACCAAGGAAAAGCTCGAATACGATCTCTACTACATCAAGCACATGTCCCTGGGCCTGGACCTGCTCATCATGTTTGAAACCATCAAAACCATTCTTCGCCGCCGCGGGGCACAGTAGGGCCGGACGCAAATTTCGTCTTATTGAATCAGGTTGGTGGGTTCGTTTGCCGTAGCCAGGCCTGTCCTCGCCTTGGTTCTCACCGGTCCGCCGCTTGACTCCGCCGCGCTCCCTGCGCCGACATCATTCAACTTGTACAGCAGCGACCGGTAGCTAATCTTCAGCCACTTTGCCGTCTTCTGGCGATTCCAGTTATGGGCCTTCAGCACCTTCAGGATGATCTGGCGCTCCAACTCATGCGTGGCCTTCCGGGTTACCAGTTTGAGCGAGATTGGCTGGCTTACATCGACATCTGCCATGGCCCGCGTAGCCGGCTTTTCTTCCTCAACCAACTCTGCAATCAGCGCTTCCTCGCTGCCCATCAACACATAGCTGCGAATCAGGTTGTCCAGCTGCCGGATGTTGCCCGGCCAGTCGTACTTCTGCATCAAGCGCATCGCGTTGCGCGAAAGCGGAACCGGATGCACGTGAAACGCCCGCGCGTGGATGCCGGTCAGAAAGTCGACCAATTGCGGCAGGTCCTCGGTTCGCTGGCGCAAGGGAGGCAGTTGAATGGTGACCGCATTAATGCGGTAGAGGAAATCCAAGCGGAACGACCCATCGGCCACCTGTTCCCGGAGGTCGCGATTCGCAACAGAAACCACCCGAGTCTGGATGGTGCGGGTCTCATGTCCACCCACTCGCATAAACGAGCCGTCCTGCAAAACCTGCAACAGCTTCGACTGGACCCCGATGTCGAGACTGCCCACCTCGTCCAGAAAAAGCGTCCCGCCGTGGGCCTGTTCCAGCCGGCCGCGCTTGGTGGAATGCGCTCCGGTAAAGGCACCCTTCTCGTAGCCAAACAGTTCCGTCTCGATGAGTCCCTGGGGAATCGCCGGGCAACTCACTTTGACTAACTCCCCTACGGTTCGCTCGGAAGTTCCGTGAATCAGGCGCGCGCACAGTTCTTTGCCCGTTCCGCTCTCCCCCTGAACCAGGACCGGGACGTTGGTTTTGGCGACCATCTCCAGCTTGCGCCGGATCAGCTGCATCTCCTCAGTCCGGCCAAAGAAGACGTCTACGGGAGGGAGATCGACCTGAGTTTCGTGCTCAGAAAACCGTACGGTAGTCATAGTCTCCTGTCGTCAATTGCTCGCGGCCTCTCCCGAAACCGGGCAATCGATCCATGGCGCATGGCCTTCAAAGGACCTGGGTACTAAAGTGTAAGCACGTTGGGTACCAAATGAGGCAGATTTCGAGGGTATCCCACCCCCGAAACTGCCCCGAAAAAACTTATTCGCTATTTCATGTAGAATTTTTCCCGACCTCGT
Source organism: uncultured Occallatibacter sp. (assembly GCA_964552975.1). Classification (GTDB taxonomy): domain Bacteria; phylum Acidobacteriota; class Terriglobia; order Terriglobales; family Acidobacteriaceae; genus Telmatobacter. The sequence continues at coordinate 20,845 of CAZKJB010000009.1, forward strand.
GTAAAATTTCTGCACAATGGTAGGAATTTTATTACCACTTTTGGCAAGAATACTCTGACGGTTTGGTTTTCGGCGTAGAAAACTGGAATACCGGCGCATCGGCACCGCAACCTCGAGTCATCCGCGGTCAGGAAAGTGGGACGATTTAGTCCCGCTCCGGTTCTATTATCTGCTGCACCCACATATCAGATACCGGCATGACCGGTGTCGGCGCGATGGAGCCAACTTATGGCGGCGAATGCTTCCTTCTCCCCAGCAAAACGGGTTTCGGTCACCCGGCCTTGCCTCTTTGTGTTCGAGTCGAACCTGCGGGTGCTCAATTACCTGAAGCGAACCTTCTCGACTCTTTATGACCTCCGGCTCTTTTCCGAAGAGCACTCCTTCCTGCGTGATCTCGAAGCGATGCACCGGCCCAGTCTGGTTTTGCTGGCGTGGGACGGAATCTCCCAATCGATGCCCTTGTTTTCCAGGGTGCGGACCTCGCGGCCGGAGATCCCCGTTCTGGTGCTCGCCACCGTCGCCGAAATGGCTGACTACGAGGTCTTTGCCCGGCTGGGCGCTGCCGGAGTTGTGCTTAAGCCATTTGTCGACGATTCGCTCGAAGTCGCCATCGCCAAACACCTCCTGGTCCACAAAGAAGAAGCCGGCGAGCCCAGGGAGATCCGGCTGGAAGGCGGCCAATCCTTTGTGCGCTCCAGCAAGCGCATGTGCGAGATCGAGGCTCAGGCCCAGCTCGTCGCCCGTTCCGACATTCCTGTCCTGATCCTGGGCGAAAGCGGTACCGGCAAAGAGATCGTTGCGATGTACACCCACCAGATGTCGCGGCGCAGCGGCCGCATGTTCCTGAAAGTTAACTGCGCGGCCATGCCCGCCGACTTGCTTGAGAGCGAGCTCTTCGGGTATGAACAGGGAGCCTTCACCGGCGCCACCAAGAGCAAGCCTGGCAAGTTCGAGCTGTGCGACGGAGGCACCATCTTTCTCGACGAAATCGGCGAAATGCCGCCAGCCCTTCAGGCCAAGCTTCTGCATGTCCTCCAGGATGGCACCTTCTCCCGGCTAGGAAGCCGTGGCCCGACCAAGACCGATGTCCGCATCATTGCCGCCACCAACGTCAATATGAAGGACGCAATGGCCCGCAAGAGCTTCCGCGAAGACCTCTATTACCGGCTCAATGGGCTCTCCCTGATGCTGCCGCCTCTGCGCGAGCGCCTGGACGAAATCCCTGCCATGGCGAATTACTTTATGCGCAAGGGGGCCAAGAAATACGAGCTTCAGCCGCTTCCCATCTCAGCTGCCTTGCTGGACTCCTTTGCCCAGTACAACTGGCCCGGAAATCTCCGCGAGTTGGAAAACGTCATCAACCGCTACCTCATCCTGCAGGATGAGAAGACTGTGATTTCAGAGCTTGAACAGGCAAGAAGTGTGCCCACTTTGCCGGAGAAAGCTCAGGATCACATGGAGGCGGGAGGGCTCAAAAAGCTGGTGAGAGGTCTTAAAGGTGAGGCCGAGTCCTCCGTTATTGCCGGCGTACTCGAGGAGACAGGATGGAATCGAAAGGCCGCCGCAAACGATCTTCAAATCAGCTACAAGGCCCTGCTGTACAAGATCAAGCAGTACGACCTGAGTCCAAGATCAGCGTGAATCCCGAGACTCCGAAGGATTCGTCGGAGCTGGACATGCTGGTCATTCAGTTCGGAGACCGCACCGTCAAGGGCTACGCGGAGAGGAACCAATGGCCGCCCGCCGAAGCTCTCGACTTCCACGCAGCGCCTCCGGTCTTCCGGCCGATCGGCTCCGACAAAATGGAGAACATCCCGCTCGACGGTGTCAAAGCCATCTTCTTCGTCAAGTCCTTCGAAGGGAAATGGCACGATGATCTGCGCTTCCACGATCATCTTCCGGCGCCGGAATGCCTGTGGGTCCGCGCCACCTTCCACGATGGCGAAGTTATCGAAGGGTTGATCGGGAATAACCACAGCTACGTGGTTCATCCTGGCTTCTACATGTCTCCCATCGATCCCGAGGGCAACAACTGGCTGATCTATGTGCTCAAGAACAAGCTCAAGGACTTCCAAATTCTCGGGTTGCGCGCGGCTCCCAAGAACATGCGCGGACTCAACGCGAGCAAGCCGGTAGCGGTGGAGCAACTGACTCCATAAGGCCAAATCCAGAAGCTTGCTCGATCCGTCCGCAATTCAATTGCGACGGCGCCTACGCCTCCACCAGCGCGCGCCCGTACCGCTTCTCCACGTAATCATCCAGGATTACCTGGAATTCCTCGACGATCCGGTCGCCCTTCAGTGTGGTGAACAGCTTGCCATCCACATAAACCGGCGCTTTCGGCTCCTCGAACGTGCCCGGCAGCGAAATCCCGATGTTGGCGTGCTTCGACTCGCCCGGCCCGTTCACGACGCAGCCCATTACCGCCAGCTTCAGTTCTTCGACGCCGGCATACTGTTTCTTCCACTCAGGCATCTGCTCCACCAGGTAACTCTGGATTCGCTCTGCCAGCTCCTGGAAGTAGGTTGACGTGGTCCGCCCACATCCAGGGCAGCTCGTCACCTGGGGCATAAAGCTGCGAATGCCCAGAGACTGCAGAATCTGTTGTGAGCAGCGCACCTCTTCGCTGCGGTCGCCACCCGGGGTCGGTGTCAGGCTTACGCGTATCGTGTCGCCGATCCCGGCCAGCAGCAGCGGCGCGAGCCCGGCGGTGGACGCCACCACGCCTTTCATGCCCATGCCGGCCTCGGTCAGCCCCAAGTGCAGCGCATAGTCGCAGCGCGAGGCCAGTTCGGTGTAGACATCAATCAGGTCACGCACGCCGGAAACTTTTGCGCTCAAAATGATCTGGTCGCGCCGCAAGCCGTACCGCTCCGCCGCAGCCGCATTGTCCAACGCGGAAACGACCATCGCCTCCATCATCACGTCGCGCGCGGGCAGGGGATCGGCCAGCTTCGAATTCTCGTCCATCATCTTGGTCAACAGCGCCTGGTCCAGCGAACCCCAGTTCACCCCGATCCGTACCGGCTTCTGGTGCTTCACCGCAACTTCCACCATGGTGCGGAAGTTGTCGTCGTCCTTGCGTCCGATGGAACAGTTTCCCGGATTGATGCGGTACTTCGCAAGCGCCTGTGCGGCCTCGGGATACTTGGTCAACAGCAGATGCCCGTTGTAGTGGAAGTCCCCGATGATGGGCGTCTCCCAGCCCTTGGCGCGAATCCCGTCGACAATCGACGGCACCGCCCTGGCGGCCGCCTCGGTGTTCACTGTTACCCGCACCAACTCGGAACCGGCCCGTGCCAGGGCCGCAATCTGCTGCACGGTGGACTCAACGTCGGCGGTATCCGTGTTGGTCATCGACTGCACCACCACCGGTGTATCCGACCCAACCACTACCGAGCCAATCTTCACCGAAACCGCATGTCGCCGCTGTATCTGGGGCATATACTCTCCACCCCTAGTTTACCAGTTACACTAGCTTTAGAAGGCCCGGTAGCTCAGTTGCATAGAGCAGCGCACTCCTAACGCGAAGGTCGCAGGTTGGACTCCTGCCCGGGTCACCACTTCTTCCTCGCCAGTGATCGGGATCAGCCGTCCGCTTCCGTGCGCTCAAGCATGTGCGAGCGTTTGCGGGGTCACCATCTTGTGGACGACGTAGTTGTAGGGGGCGACCGTCTGTCCGCGCAGGATGGAAAGTCCGAGATGTACGAGGCTTGGGCCATAGGATCCCGCCTCGTGCGAGACCGAACCGATCAGCGGCGACGATGCTTTGCTCATCTCGGTCACAGCTTCGGCAATGCAATCCTGGCCGACGATGGCAACATGCTTCTCCCGCTTCCGCTCGCGCACCGCATCGAGCGCGCCCAGTGCGCTGGTATCGGTTGCGGCTGCGATCAGAATATGCCGTTCCCGCGGATGGCGCTCCAGAAAGTCCGAAATCAACTTTTGGCTACGGTCGCGCATCCCGCGCCCGTCGATACGAACGAACGACTCGATAGGGAGATCGGGAATGCCGCTGCGAACGCCCTCGAAGGCGCCGGTGATGCGGCTCTGCACCAGTGACCCGGCTTCCGGCAGATCTAGCCCGAGCACCCACTCCACCTGTCCCTCCCACAGCTTCAAGGCGTGCGCCGCCAACACTTCACCCGCCTCAAACCCCACGCGATAATTGTCCACCCCGAAGTAGGTGGCGTGGGGATGGGGTATATCGATTGCGATTAGCGGAATCTTGGCCGCCGCAATCTTGTCGGCGATCACCGGCGCGGCTTCCTGTTCAACCTGGAATTCGATCACCAGATCCACTCGGTTCTTGACGAACTCCTCCGCATTCCTCATCGCCGTCGCAGCATCGTAGCAGTTGTCCAGAATCATGAGGTCCACGCCCACCGAAGCCGCAGCCGCCTTCAGGCTCTCCGTCACCTCGACCGAGAAGGGCATGTCGACGCTCTGCCCGCCGAACCCGAACCGCAGCTTCTTCGGTCGCGTCACCTGCCGGTACAACCCATCCGGCGATTGCGAAAGATAGCCTCGATGGACAAACGTCTTCAGAACACGGTAAACCGTGGTCTTGGAGATCTTTGTCTGGCGATGGATTGCCTCAAGCGTCATCGGCTGATTCTCGGCCTGCAGAAGTTCCAGGATATCGAGAGCCTTGGATAAAACCGGGATCAGGTAGAGGCGTCGCGACTTACGTAAGGTCATAAGGTCGTACCAATTTGCATGTAATTATGCTTCATTCGGGCAATGTTTCGCTAATGGAATCCATAGAAATATACGAAATGATGGATGTCACGACCGATTATCGCGCACACTTGGCTGCCGTTGCTGCCTGCATTGCGCGCCGCGTTCGTCACAAGTGTGCCATCCTAAGTACTGCAAGGAGGAGCGTTGGCAGCCATCAGTGAAATTGCGGAACTTGTCGGCGCGCCGGTCCCGCCCGCCGCATTTGAGATCCTGCGGGTCTCGAACTTCGAGGCTGCGACGCCGGTCTCTCTGGTCTTCGCCACCGACGCAGCCACTCTCGCGACCGCCCTCAACTCGCCCGCTGGCGCCATCCTCATCCGCGCCGAGTTGCTCAAGCCGGGCAACCCCGCTATCGACCCCGCCGATCCCCGCCTTCTTCCTGTCACCGACCCGCGCTATGCGTTCGCGCTGGCTGCGCACTTCCTGCGCTCCCGGGAGCAGTCCGCACCGCGCTCGTCCGGCGCGTCTCCACTCCATCCCACCGCGATTCTGGGCAACGGCGTACAACTCGGCCGCAACGTCAGCATTGGCCCATACACTGTAGTCGGCGACGGCGTGGTCCTCGGCAGCGATTGCAGAATCCTTGCGAATGTCACCATCTACTCTGGCACGACCTTGGGTAATCGCGTCGTGGTGCAGTCCGGAGCGGTGCTCGGATCCACCGGTTTCGGCTATGCGCGCAATTCTGCAACTGGCGAGTATCTGGCTTTCCCCCAGCAGGGCACGCTAGTTATCGACGACGACGTCGAAATCGGCGCCAATACCACCATCGACCGTGGAGCGCTGGGCGAGACCCGCATCGGCGCGGGGACGAAGATCGACAACCTCGTCCACGTCGCCCATAACTGCGTTCTCGGCCGCAACGTCATCATCGCGGCGCAGACGGGAATCTCCGGCTCCAGCATTATTGAGGACGGAGCCATCCTCGGTGGCCAGGTAGGCCTGGGTGAGCACGCACACGTCGGTCCTGGAGTGATCCTCGGCGGTGGCGCCGGCGTGCTCAGCCACAAGAAGGTCCGCGGCTCCGGCGAGGTCTTCTGGGGACGTCCCGCGCGCCCGCTCCGGCAATACCTTCGCGACCTCGCTCGCCTCAGCCGCGGGTGAGATTTTAGTCCGCGCCGTCGGTCAGCGCGTCCATGTAGGCGACATCCAGCGCCGTACCTTGGACCGCAACGTATTCGTTGTCGATCTCGGACCCATCCACGGTGCTGAAGATATGCACTTGGCCGCCGTAGGCCGTGTAAACCTTGTTATAGTTCTGCACCCAGCAAATGCCGGTGAGGCTACCGTAGTAGAACTGGTCGTCATTCTGGTTAGGATACTGCACCGCTACTGCGGTCACTCCGGTACCGGCCTGGTTCACGGCGGGAACAATCTGCACGCTCTGCGGCGACTCCGGAGAGCCGCTCAGGACCACCATGGTCAGGCAGTTGTAGTTCGCGGCCTGTGTCGTGACTCCGTTCGCGAACTGCTTCTCGCGTTCACCGCTGGCGCAGAACTGCGAACCGATCCAAAGCGTGTTGTTGTCCGCAAATAGCATCTTCGAATGGGTACCGTCGGAGATGGAGTACTTGCCTGTAATGGTGTTGGTGGCCTGGTTCATCGTCGACAGGAAGCCGGTAAACAGGCCGTCTGGTTGCAATTGCTGACCGGCCAGGTAGAGCGTAATGCCATCCGAAATCGCGGCGGTGACACCTCCGGGCACGGGCACATTCGCGATCATGGGATTGGTCTGTGTCGGCGATGAAGGGATAACGTTGTTATTCAACGGCCCCTGCTGCAACAGCGTGACGCTCGCCGTGTTCCCGCCGCACTCCGGTCCGCAGTTCAGCACATAAGCCGTTGTGCCATCCAGCGAGAAATACACTCCGGACGGGCGGTCATACGTCCCGGGCACGGAAACCGCGCAATAGACGGGCAGAAGGTTCGGTTCGCAGTCTACTGCCCCGGTCGCCTGAATCGCCGCCTGCTGGGTGGGATACTGGTTCTCGTTCAGCTTGAATACCCGGTAGAGCACGTTGGCGTTGCGCACCATGGCCAGTGCAACCGTATCCCCGGTATTGGTCACGACTTTGAAGACATTCGGGATGTTCAGCCCATACGATTGCCCCGTCGAGTTGTCGATGACCTCGAGGATGCCGGCTGCCTCTTCGGCCCCGTAGTAGCGGGTAAACGTCGGTGGCACGGCAACTGCGCTGGAGCCCGATTCAAAGGTGCCCACCGACCCGGAAGAAGCCTCGGTCGAATAGTTGATGTTGGTCAGGCTTCCATCGCTGTTGGAGTAGACGTATCCGCGCAGTTCCGACGGGAAGCTCAAAATAGTGCCGGGATAGCCGGAAGAATACCCGCTGATCTGGAAGCCGGGAATGGTGTCCTCGACATTGCTGCGAATATCACGCAGCGCGTCTACGATCTGCAGGCTGCCGCTGCTGCCGTTTGCGGTTACGCCGATCATCACTCGCTGAGCGAGCTTGCTGGGCGGAACGGGGCGGCCCGCATAGGTGTACTCAGGAAACTTGTAATAGTAGTAGGCTGCGGAGTGGCACGAGCTGACTCCAAGCGCAGAGACCACCAGCAGCAGTCCGCCGATGATCCGCGACCGGGCTCCGCCGAAAAACGCCTTGTCCGCTGTGGATGTCTTCTGATTCAAGGGAGTTTGTGGCAACGGGCTGGGGAACGGCGTCGCGCCGGACCCGCGAACAAAGAGACTTCGATTCTTCAACGTGGACAACTCCAACCTTGATCGTGCAAGGGATTTCCCATGGACCGCTGTCTGAGTATACCAAAGGAAGTCGCTCTCGAAGCTGCCAGAGCAGCGGCCCACGCTCGCATGGAACGACGGTTAGGATGGGTAAATGCCACCGGCCGGCAGGGAATTGGAGGTACAGGTTTTGGGTGCGGCGCAGTCAGCCTCGCCGGCCGTCCGGCGCAGCGCGTTGGATAGGCTATTCACCGGTGGCTGCGTGCTCGGCGACGGCGCCATGGCGACCATGCTGCTCGACCGCGGCGCGTCCATCGATACCTGCTGCGAAGAACTCAACCTGCGGCAGCCGGAAGCCATTGCGGCCGTGCACGCTGCGTATCTGCAGGCTGGTGCAGAGATCATCGAGACCAATACGTTCGGCGCCAACGCCTATCGCCTGGAACGCTGCGGATTGCGCAGCAAGGTGCGGGAGATCAACCTCGCTGCGGTTCGCATCGCTCGCCACTGCGTCATCCGGGCCGCGGGAGCCCAGATTGCCGGAGCCATCGGTCCGCTGGGGATGCGGATTCAACCTCATGGCGAAGTGAGCTGCATCGCAGCGCGTTCGGCTTTCGCGGATCAGGTTCACGCGCTTGCGGAAGGTGGCCCGGGAGTGGGCGCAGACCTCCTCATCCTCGAGACCATGATGTCGGTGGCCGAGGCAACCGAAGCCATCGCAGCGGCTCGCGATGCCGCCCCCTGGCTGCGCCTGGTAGTAATGATGACTGTCGATGAGAATGGCGACTGCCTCGACGGCTCGTCTGCGCAAAGGGCTGCAGCCCGCCTCACCGATCTGGGGGCTGATGCTATCGGCTGCAACTGCTCGTATGGTCCGACAAGTGTGCTTCGTGCGATCGAGCGAATGCGCGCTGCTACGCCCTTACCTTTGGCCGCGATGCCCAACGCCGGCATGCCGTTTTCGGTCGAAGGCCGCAGCAACTATCCAATCTCGCCCGTCGAGATGGCAGCTTTTGCGCGGAGTTGTTTGCAGGCTGGAGTCACTCTGATTGGCGGCTGCTGCGGCACCACGCCGGACCACATCCGCGCGATAAAGTCGGTTCTGCAAGAGTCCGCGCCGCAGGAGTCCGGCTGATCGCGCATCCGGAAATCGCGCCTGTTGCCGCCCATCGAAATTCAAATTGCGAGCTGCCTTCGCTCGCGCCCGGCTACTGGGCGTAAACTGCTGAAAACAGTTGCGAGGGATGGTTATGGCGGGATTTGAAGAACACCTGACTCAGTTGGAGACCGTGGTAGAGCGCCTGGAGCGCGGGGATTTGACCCTCGAAGAGTCGGTCCGGTTGTTCGAGGAGGGCATGAAGCTCTCGCAGGCTTGCAAGGAAGAGCTGGAGCAGGCAGAGGGACGGATCCAGGTGCTGGTGGAAGGGAAGGGCGGGTCCATGCAGGCGGTGGACATGGAGAGGGATGAGGAAGACGAGATCGCGACTGGCGAGGACGAAGTATAGGTGTCCGGGCACGAGGTCCTGCAACCGGCCTAGGAATCCCGAATTGCGGCGAATTTTTCCACTACATCGTTCCGTCGGCAATACTCCCGCAGCCAGCATTTCCAGTTTGCGACCTAATTCGGTAACATACTCTTAAGAGGCGCCGCACGGGCACCGGCCCGCGGCAAAGAAACTCCGCCAGATCGGGGTTTTCCTTATATATTTGTAAGTACCGAATTGTTCATTTCTGTCCCTGACGCTCGAGTTGTCTGCTCCGGCAGACGTGTCGATTAAGCATCGGAACTAAAAGTCGACGCAGTAATTGCACACCCGTTGTGTCTTCCTGGCCAGGAAACGAAGTCCTTCAAATGGAAGGTTGCCATGAATACAGCAGAGCAGCATCGCCGCATTCCCGACCCTCAAGGCCTCTATCACCCGCAGAATGAGCACGATGCCTGCGGCATGGGATTGGTCGCGAGCATTCGTGGGGAGAAGACTCACGACATCATTCGCAAGGGCCTGGAAGTTCTCATCAACCTCACTCATCGCGGTGCCGCCGGCTGCGATCCGGAGACCGGAGACGGTGCGGGCATCCTGATTCAGATTCCCCACGACTTTTTCGTGGAGGAATGCGGCAAACTCGGGATGCAGCTGGGAGCGCCCGGCACGTATGCGGTGGCCATGGTATTTCTGCCTGTGGATAAGCACAGCCGCCTGCAATGCGAAGGCGTGCTGGAGCGAATGGTCCAGGCCGAGGGTCTGACCCTCATCGGTTGGCGTGACACGCCGGTGAATGGAGATTTGATTGGCCGCGAAGCGCGCGCCTCGCAGCCTTACATTGAGCAATTGTTCATCAGTCGTCCGCAAGGCATGGACGAGGACGCGTTCGAGCGCGCGCTCTACATTGTGCGCCGCCGCACCCAGAACGAAATCGCTGCGTCCGAGATCGAAGATAATGGCGACTTCTATATCCCATCGCTCTCGTGCCGCACCATCATCTACAAGGGGTTGATGCTGGCTCCGCAGATTGAGAAGTTCTATGTGGAACTCGCCAACCCGCTGGTCAAGAGTGCGCTCTGCCTGGTGCATCAGCGCTTCTCCACCAATACCTTTCCGAGTTGGAAGCTAGCGCACCCGTATCGCTACATTTGCCACAACGGCGAAATCAATACCGTGCGCGGCAACGTGAGCTGGATGAACGCACGCCAGTCGGTGCTGAAAAGCCCGCTGTTCGGCGAGAATATCGAGAAGGTGTTCCCCGTTATCTCGCCTGGCGGAAGCGACTCTGCTTCGCTCGACAATGCCGTGGAGTTTCTCTTCCACTCCGGCCGTTCGCTGCCGCATGTCATGGCCATGCTGATTCCGGAAGCATGGGCCGGCAATCCTGACATGGACGAGGAGAAGCGGGCTTTCTACGAGTACCACGCCTCGCTGATGGAGCCGTGGGATGGCCCGGCCGCCGTCGCCTTTACTGATGGCCGTGTGGTGGGAGCGACCCTGGACCGCAATGGCTTGCGTCCTGGCCGCTACATTGTCACCAAGGACGACCTGGTGGTGCTCGCCTCCGAGGCCGGTGTCATCGAAGTCCCCGCCGAGGACATTCGCAAGAAGGGCCGTTTGCAGCCCGGCCGCATGTTCCTGGTCGATACCGTCGAGCATCGCATCATCTCCGACGCGGAAATTAAGAAATCGCTCGCAGGCCGGCAACCGTATGGCGAATGGTTGAGGCAGCAGCAGGTAACGCTCGAGCACTTGCCGGAGCCGTGGCGCGTCATCTCGCCGGACCCCGAAACGCTGCTGCGCCGCCAGCGCGCCTTCGGTTACAGCGAAGAGGACCTGCGCATTCTGTTGGGACCGATGGGTGCCAAGGGCGAAGAGCCGATCGGCTCCATGGGCACTGACGTTCCGTTGGCTTGCCTCTCCGACCGCCCCCAGTCGCTGTTCAGCTATTTCAAGCAGCTCTTTGCACAGGTCACCAACCCGCCCATCGATCCCATTCGGGAAGAGATGGTGATGTCGCTGATCAGCTACATCGGGACTGAACGCAACATCCTGAATGAGACGCCTGAAAACTGCCACACTCTGAAACTTCCGCATCCCATCCTGACCAATCGCGATCTCGAGAAGTTGCGCCGCGTCTCCTCTGGCGACCTGCTGGCTACCACGCTGGGTACGCTGTTCCGTGCGGAGGATGGCGAGGACGGCCTCAAGCATGCGCTCGAAGATCTGAGCCAGCGCGCTGCGTATGCCGTGGCCTCCGGCTACTCGCTGCTCATCCTCTCCGACCGCGGCGTCAACGCGTCGCTGGCACCGATTCCCAGCCTGCTCGCCATGGCCGCGGTACACAACCGCCTGGTGCGGGACAAGACCCGCACGCAGGTGGCCTTGATCATCGAGAGTGCGGAGCCGCGCGAAGTCATGCACTTTGCGCTCCTCATCGGGTACGGCGCGAGCGCCATCAATCCCTATCTCGCCTTCGAGACGCTGCACGATATGAAACGGCGCGGACTGATGCCCGATGATGTCAGCGCAGAGTACGCAGAAAAGAACTTCATCAAGGGCATTAATAAGGGCCTGCTCAAGACCTTCTCCAAGATGGGCATCAGCACGCTGCAGAGCTACCGTGGAGCGCAGGTTTTCGAGGCCGTCGGGCTGAACCGCGAGTTGGTGGATACGTACTTCTCCCGAACCGCCTCGCGCATCGAAGGCGTGGGCCTGGATGTGCTGGCACGGGAGGCGCAACTCAAGCACGCGTTCGCCTTCCAGCCGCTTACCGAGTCAGAGACCGAGCTCGTGGTTGGCGGCCAGTATCAGTATCGCGAGGGCGGTGAGTATCACCTGCTCAATCCGGCTACGATCAGCAAGCTCCAACACGCAGTGCGGCAGAACAACCCGGCCACCTTCCAGGAGTACACCGACCTGGTCGACGAGCAGAGCAAACATCTGTGTACCCTGCGCGGCTTGATGAAACTGAAGTACGTCGACCAGCCGGTGCCCATCGAGGAAGTGGAGCCAGCCAAGGAGATTGTGAAGCGCTTCACTACCGGCGCCATGAGCTTCGGCTCCATCAGCAAGGAGGCGCACGAGACGCTCGCCATCGCGATGAACCGCATTGGTGGCATGTCCAACACCGGCGAAGGCGGCGAGGACGAGGCGCGTTTCAAGCCCGATCCGAACGGCGACCTCCGTCGCAGCGCGGTGAAGCAGGTGGCCAGTGGACGCTTCGGTGTCACCGCCAACTATCTGGTCAATGCGGACGAACTGCAGATCAAGATGGCGCAGGGCGCAAAGCCCGGCGAAGGCGGGCAATTGCCCGGACACAAGGTAGACGACATTATCGCCAAGCTGCGCTACTCCATTCCCGGCGTCGGCCTTATCTCGCCGCCGCCGCACCACGACATCTATTCGATTGAAGATCTCGCGCAGTTAATCTTCGACCTCAAGAACGTCAACCCGAAGGCGCGCATCGCGGTCAAGCTGGTGGCCGAGGCTGGCGTTGGCACAGTCGCCGCGGGCGTCTCCAAGGCCCACGCCGATGTGGTCCTCATCTCCGGCGACAACGGTGGTACCGGCGCATCGCCGCTCAGTTCCATCAAGCACGCCGGCCTGCCCTGGGAACTCGGTCTGGCCGAGACACAGCAGGTGCTGCTGCTCAACGATCTGCGCAGCCGCATCCGTGTCCAGACCGACGGCAAACTGCAGACCGGCCGCGACGTCGTGATGGCGGCGCTGCTGGGCGCAGAGGAATTCGGCTTTGCTACCACCCCGCTCATCACTATGGGCTGCATCATGATGCGCAAATGTCACCTCAATACCTGCGCCGTGGGGATTGCCACTCAGGACCCGGTGTTGCGCGCGCGCTTCACCGGCCAGCCCGAGCACGTCATCAACTTCTTCTTCTTTATCGCCGAACAGGTTCGCCAGTACATGGCCAAGCTCGGCTTCCGCACCGTGGACGAAATGGTTGGCCGCGTCGACCGCCTGGAGACAGCCATCGCCGAGACGCATTGGAAGGCAAAGGGCATCGATCTCTCGTCGATCCTGTTCTCTCCCACGCTGCCCTCGCACGTCAAGCGCCGCCGCACCCAGGCCCAGGATCATGGGCTCGATCAGGCGCTCGACCACGCGTTGATTGCGCAGGCCAAGCCGGCGCTGGAGTCGTTGCAGCCGGTCACCGGCAGCTTCGCCATCCGCAACGTGCATCGCACGGTAGGCGCCATGCTGGGCGGAGAAATCGCACGCCGCTACGGTACCGCGGGACTGCCCGACGAAACTATCCACTTCCGATTCCAGGGATCGGCCGGCCAGAGTTTTGGCGCGTTCGTCCCCACCGGCGTTACGCTCGAGCTCGAGGGCGATGCCAACGACTACGTGGGCAAGGGACTCTCCGGCGGGCGTATCGTCGTTTACCCGCCCAAGACGTCGAGCTTCCTGCCCGAGGAGAGCATCCTGGTCGGCAACGTCGTCCTCTATGGCGCCACCGGCGGCGAGGCTTTCCTCAGCGGCATCGCCGGCGAACGCTTCGCCGTCCGCAACTCCGGCGCTACCGCCGTGGTGGAAGGTGTGGGCGATCATGGCTGCGAGTACATGACCAACGGTACCGTCATCGTGCTGGGAGCAACCGGCCGCAACTTCGCCGCCGGCATGAGCGGCGGCCGCGCCTATGTTTACGACGATCTGGGCGACTTCTCCACCCGCCGCTGCAATCGCGCCGCGGTGGATCTGGAGCCGCTGACTGCGCCGGAAGACCTCGATCTGGTCCGCGGCCTCCTGCAGCGCCACATCGATCTCACCGGCAGTCCCCAGGCCGCGTGGATTCTGGAGCACTGGGACACCACCCAGGCCCGCTTCATCAAAGTCTTTCCGCACGAGCACAAGCGCGTTCTCGGCGTTCCGCGTGCCGAAGCGGTTTACGTATCCCCCACCAATGGGGCAACTCTGGTAACCACCGGGCAGGTGCAGCATGGGTAAGGTCACGGGTTTTCTTGAGATTGAACGTCAGCAGCCGACTCGCCGCAAGGTAGACGAGCGGCTCAAGGACTGGCAGGAGATTTACGAGCCGTTCCCGGAGGAGAAGCAGCGCGAGCAGGGCGCTCGCTGCATGGATTGCGGCGTGCCCTTCTGCCACACCGGCTGCCCGGTCAACAACC
>CAZKJB010000010.1:0-33688 GCA_964552975.1 uncultured Occallatibacter sp.
CACAACGTCGTTCGGCGCCACAGCCGTCGTGGTGAAATCAGTCACCGTGCTGCTTTGAATCACGGTGCCCGTCGAAAGCGAGACGCCGCTGGTCGAGATAGAATTCGAGCCGAGCGTCGGGATCGCTGTGCCTGCAGCCACCTTCAAGAACTTCACTGTGTCCGTTCCCGCATCCGCCTGGATGGACCAGCCCGTAATGGTGCAAGCAAAGGGGACAGTGATGTAGCCAATCAGGCCCGTCGAAAGCGCGGATCCGCCAGGCTGCCCAAACTGGAAGCTGATCACGCGCGGGATGCAGGCCGACGCCTGCGGGTTCAGCAGTTGAAACTCCGTGCCGTCATAGATCGCGTCGGCGACCGCCGTCGTCGTCAGATCGCTCGCGACAAGCGCAGCCGTCCCACACTTGGTGATCGATATGGCAGACAGGCCATTGACTGCGAGAGTCGGCGCCGGCGCCGTGTTCGCGGCCGTAGGCAGCCACCGCACCTCGAGGCCGGCCGTCAGATAAGGCACCGGTGGCGCGAGCGTCACCGTCTGCGCCTGAGCCGTGCCGCCGCCGGCGGAATAGAGAGGCGTGGCGATATCCCGCGCGGTCTTCGCCGTGCCGGTCTGCGCGCGCAGCACTCCCGTCAGCAGCAGAAGCGCCGCCAGCGCCGTCTTAGTTGGTGCGTTCAACTTCTGCATGAAGGTCATAGGTTCCCGTCCCTGATGTGCAGGCTCCGTAGGTCGTGGTATAAGTGATGGCGCTGGCCGCGGCGGACCAGAGCGGGATCGCCGCGTCGACGTAGCCGGCGGCAGCAGAGATCGACGTGTTGGCGAGCGTCAACGGAATGGTCTGCGCCGTGTGCGCGTGCGTCGCGTCGGTCCAGCCCACCGTGGCGTACACGCTCCCCGTGCCCGTAGTGCAGAGTGCGTTCTGGTCGACGTAGAGCCGCACCAGGTAGTGGCCGGCCGCCGGCGTCGAGGCCAGAAGATTGACGCTCGATTGCGACGCCGACTGCGAGGTCACATCGGAGACACCGAGCACCGTGGGGTAGCCAATCCCGGCCGTGCTCTGTCCGTCGGCAGTGCTCGGATAACCGCCTGCCGCCCAGATGATGTTCGCGTTGTAGCCGACGACGTGCTGCGCGCCTGTGGAAACGGCCGTTTCGCCGGGCGTCGACACGCCTACGCCATCTGTCATCGTTCCGGCCCCGGCCCCACAGGCCGAGGCCTGCGGATTCTGCAGTTCCATGTCGGTCCCGTCGTAGACGAACACCGCGACCGCGGTTGTAGTCAGATCGCTTGCCGCTACCGCCGATTGGCCGCATTTAGTGATGGTTTTTGCCGCAACGCCGCAGTATGCCAGCGTGGGCGTCGTGGTCGTGTTGGCGTGCCCCGGCAGCACCTTGATCACTTCGCCGGTGCTGATGGCAATGCAACTGTTCACCGTGGCGACCAGCGTATTGACCGCGCCGGTGTCCGCCGCGTAATTGGGCGCGAGGTTGTTCTCGGGATAGTTCGCGTTCGCCGTCTGCGCCACGACAGGTACCGAAAGCAACGCGAGAGCAAAAACTGAAAGCAAAAGCCTTTTCATTGGATCTCCTCCACGGCGATGTGCGCGTCGTAACTCGCTGGCCCACCGGTCGCGCAGGAGCCGGTCAGGGTTGAGGTGTAAGTGACGGCGGTTGCAGCAAGAACATAAATCGGCACCACGCCTTGGATCGAGCCGGTGACCGGCGCCTGCGAGGGCCCGATAGTGAGCGCCACGCTTGAGACCGAGCGCGCGCTCACGGGGTCGACCCAGTTGAAGGTGAAATGGACGGCAACAGTGCCGCTGCCGCAAACCGAGTGCTGGTTCGCGTAATAGCTGATGCGATATTTCCCCGTCGCCGGCGCCGTGCCCACCAGGTTCACAGTGCCCTGCGAGGCGGTCTGATTCGTCACGTCGGAGTCCCCGACGCTCGCGCCCGCGACCGTGCACACGCCGACGCAGCCATTCACCGACTGCACATATGCGATCATCGGCAGCGGCGGGATGCTGGGAAGGAAGTTATCCAGGCTACAAACCCCGGCCGTACACCAGGAATTGCTGTAGGTCGGTTGCAAACACGAGTAACCAGGCCCGAGAACCTGCGACCCGTTCTGCGTGCTCAATATCGCCTGAAAGCAGACGTTTGCCGGGATGGTCAGCGCCGTATCGGGCACGCCCGTCAAAGTGAACGCGCCATTCTGAACGCTAACTGTCAGCGGCGTGATCGACGCCTGGCCGCCTCCCGGCCGGTGGTAACTGGCCGGCTGGCCAGCGGCCGTCACAGGAGCGAGCGTCAGCGTCCCGTACGCCGGATTCAGACCATCGTAGAGATAGGACGCCTGGACCGTCACCGTCTGCGCGCCGGCCGCACAGCAAATCGCCAAAATCAACCACGCAATCTTTTTCATCCGCGATCCCCTTGTGCTCTGCATGGTTAGCAGTGGGTTACAATCCCATTTACGCTGGCGAAGCTCGAGCTGGGGCTCCCGCTGCAAGACACAGAGGCCGTGTCGTTCACATAGGGCACGTTCCCGATATTCACCAGGCCATTCCACGAGCCGCTCGTGATGCTTCCGGCGGTATATCCTGCAGTGTCGATGTTCCCGTAGAGGATCGGCGCGCTGCCGCCCCCGGAATTGCTCGCCTTCAGGATGGTCCACCCGCTGTTATAGTTTTGGGCGGCGATGTTGAGCATGACCGCATTGCCGACGCCAAAGTTCGTGGCAGACGTGTTGGTTACTGAAACGATCGAGGGCGACGATCCCCAGGGACAACTGACATAAAAAGCCGTGCTATCGATCCACAGCGGGGCGCCGCGCCAATTGGTAATCGACAGCATTGAGCTTGAGGGAATAGTGCCACTGCCGCAGCTCGTTCCCCCGATCATTGAATTTCTAATCGACAACTGCGTCTGCGAACTCGGGCCCGCGTCGCCACTGCCGTCAATGGTCCAGGGGCCGTCCGTCACCACGTCATTCACGATGCCGCCGTTAATTTGCGTGCCCATTCCGATGGCCACGCTCGTGTACGCCGTGGGATAGGTCGTCGTGTTTTGAATGCTTACGTTGTCGAGTTCGAAATTGCGGGCCGCCAGAATGCCCGTGACGCTTCCGGTCGTCGCGGTGAGTTTGAGATGCAAGTCTTTGACCGCGGGCCTGTAATTTGCGCCGGTCCCGTCGGCGATGATCAGCGCGTCTCCGGTTCCGGTCATCTGCAGGTTTGCCCCGTTGCCCTCCAGCGTAACCGGGCCGGCCAGTCCGAGACCGGATGAAATGCTGCAGGTTCTGGCGGTAGCTCCGCCCGCGGCGTTTGTCGGAGGCGGAAGGTTAAGGACAATCGGACCATTCGTGGCCTGCAGCGACGCGCCATAATAGAGCGCCGAATTAAACACCGCGTGGTCGTCCGTCGAACCGTCGCAGGCCGCAGACCAGGGAGGATCGGTGATGTAAAGATTCAGCCCCGTTCCGGCGGAGTTAATGGTTGGGCTCGCGGCAAAGTTGGCGAGCAGATACTGCGATTGCGCGGGGTTCGTCATGATCGCAGCAGCTACCGATTCCGCAAAAGCGGCATATCCGAAGAGATTGGGATGCAGGTTCCCTTCGCCGTCAGAAGCCATGGCGCCATGGTCGTTGGAATAGGTCCATCCATAGCTCGCCCCGTTTGCCGGGCCTGAGAACATTGCCCAATTGTTGATCCACGGTAGTGGAACACTGAGACCCGGATTTGAGTTGCTCTCTGCCAGCGCTTGGAGAGCCGCCACATAGGGCAGCATCACGGCGGGAGTTTGGTTGCCGCTTGGGTTCCCCGAGACTAGAGCAACATCGGCGCCGGTAGCCAGCAATGCAGAAATGACAGTCTGCATGTTGGCGCTAAACGTAGAAACGGCGATCGAGGTCCCCCAGTCGTTGATCCCAGCTTCGTAGACCGTAAGATCACAGCCAAGAGTAGCCCACGGCAACGAATAGCCAGCCCCGTACGGATTCGACCGGTCGGCAAAATTAGCGGAAGTTCCACCGCCATTTCCCATCAGCTCAACGAGCACCATATGCGAGGTCGAGTCATAGCCCTCTTCACCCCACAGATCGACCGGACCGCCGCTCGACCATGTGACATTGAGGGTGTGCGCGCCGACCGTGCTTGCGGTCAAAGTCAAAACCCCGATTCCCGGGCTGCCTGATGTGCTTTGCGTGGTTGCAGTACCGCCGTCGATATTCGCGCTGATGACGCCCGCGCTGCTGTTCTTCAGATAGAAGATACGAAAAGTGTTGACGTTCTCCGTGGGCGTAAAGGCCAGGGTTCCGGCGCTCGAAGCCGTCATCGCATAGCCGCCTGGCACTTGATTTGACGGGTTTCCAGCCCACGCGGAGTTTACGCTAAGGCGCGAATCCGCGCTCAGTAATTGGTAGGGAGATATATAGAGCGAACTCGCGGAGCCAAACCAGTTGGCGGCTTGCGCTTGAATATGATATTGCGATTGCAGGATGCGCGAAAGTTGCAGCGCGGGAGCATAGAAGACCTGATTGCCAGATGGAAGGCTCCAAAAGCCCCGCTGCGTTGAGTCTCCCGCCATGCAGACGCGGGCGTTTGCGGATTGAGCCAACACAGCGGCAAGCGCCGTCGCCCAGTGATAATAGTTTCCATCACTGCCAACGCCGCTTGTTGCCGCCACAGGCGCGCAGGACGACGCATTGGTGCAATCGAGGCTATAAGTGCCGGGCGCTGGATTGCCTAGCAGGTTCGAAACGGCCGCCGCGGCCGTGGTTGCCCCGGTGCAGCCTCCGCTGATTGAGCCGCCGCCGGAACCGCACCCCCCGGTGCCCGGATTTCCCTGCGGCCCTTGCGGCCCGGTTGCTCCTGCGGGCCCTGCAACCACCTCGGCAGTCGCGGGCCCCGGAGGTATGAAGCTATCGAAGCTCCAGGTCGAGCCCGAGGGCTGCACGCATCCGTAGGACCCGCCTGCGTTCACGTGGATGCCATCGTTCGCCAGGCCCGCACCGAGCAGCACTTTGCCGGTCAGATTGTCGAGAATCGTGACGGCATAGCAGGGATACTGCGGATCGCTGAGCGATGTGTCCAGCGTAGAGATTGAGAACGCCCCGGCCGTCACCGTCGCCGTGATGGGGACGCCAAGGTACTGTCCGCCGGCCGTGCCGATCCGCGCGGACGTGAGCAGCTGCCAGTAAATGGTGCCGTTCGCGACCAGGTGCCCCGTGCCTCCTGTGCTCGAAGCCGAGACGGTCGTATATTGCGCAACTGCCGCAGGCGCAAAAAGTGCACACAAGAGCAACAGCGCCACGATGGCGTGGATCCGAAAACGCATGGCTACTCCTTTTTCGCTAGCCCCAAACCAGGGCAATATCGTTGAGGGTTTCAACCCAGTTGAAGCCGGAATCGGTGGGAAAGTAATACGTCTGATCGCTGGCCGTGTAGCGGCGATTCGATGGCCGCTGCAGATTCGCCATGCGGCTTTCGAGTTTCAGCGTGATCGCGATCGTGTCCGGAGAGATCGGCACCACCGGCTGATCGACCGTTCCCACAAAGAGCGGGTATGGCGCTCCGAGGATCCCGCCATTCTGGAAAACCGCGAACCAGACGGTGACCGGCGCGCCCAGCTGGATCTCGAGCAGGCAATCGTTGAGCAACGTCGCATCGATGCCGGAAAGCGTGATCGTGGTGCCGTCCGCCTTTACGTCGCTGCCCTCCGTCACGTCGCCGATCTGGCCGAGCGAGCCCACGCCAAGATAGGTATTGCCGCCATAGAGCAGCGAGCCCACGCCCGACCAGACATGCTGGACCCCGGTCGCGAGCGTGAGATCGACCAGAATGCACGGCGCCGCCAGGTTGGACGTGACGGCGGTGATCATCGGGCTCGGAAGATCGCGGGGCATCTAGCGCACCTCAATGCACTGAAAGCTGATCGTGGTGAGCCGTTGCGGGCTCGCGTGAATCGGCCGCCGGTTCGAAGCCAGGCGGAAAAGACCCTGCGGCGCAGCCAGAACGACCTCGGTTCCATCCGCCGGCGTCTCGCGCAACGACGGCCAGACGGTCAGCGTGGCGTTTCCGCCCGAGTCGGAGTTCACGATTTCGCAAACGCGATGCAGCCGGTAACCGATCTGGAACTGGTCGCCGGGCAGCAAAAGCCTGAACGCACTGGCAGCCCATCCCCGTGTCACCAGGGAGGTCGTAGAGGGCAGGTTGGCGCTGCCGCTGGTCGCAACTACAGGCGTGCCCGCGGCGGAGCCCTGAGGCCCGTTTGCGGCCCGCGGATCGCCAAGCTGGAAAACGTTGGCCTTGCCGCGCAGCTCGGCCAGGAAGCCCTCCCAAGCCCAGGCCTGCGCGGCTCTCAACGGCGGCAGGGTGATCGTCGCATCCCAAAAGTCCGCGCCTGGCCAGGGCTGCACCTGCTGCACCTTGGTAAACGGCGACTCGACGACAGCAACCGAATCGCTCATGCCCAGCTCGATCTCGGCAGGCCCGGGAGTCGAAGGCATCGCGCACAGGTTATAGCTGTTGCTGCCAATCGTGATGGTGATCATCAATCAGCCCCGCGCCCTTGAAGGCGGAATGCGGCGGTTATTGTCGCGCATGGCGCTGATCGCCATGCTTCCGATATGGGGCAGGTAGGACGCCATGGCGCGATGCACCGCGGCATGGATGGCGGCGGGGTCATTCGAGCCCTTGGCGTCGATGTAGATGTTCGGAGATCCACCAAAGGATCCGCTCGGCGCAATCCGCCCGGAGGTCGACGGCATAAAAAGCTCTGGGCCGTTCTCGCCCACGATCGCCGGCATGTTCGAAGGAATCATGCCGCCCTCGGCAAAGCCAGGGATCCCAAAGCTGCTCACCGCGCTTGCGACCCCGGATCCAATCGAGGCCATGGGCGACATCGAGCCGCCGCCGAACGCGCTCACCATGCCCGCAGCCGTAGATCCGATTGACGACATGGGCGACATCGAGCCGCCGACTCCAGCCAGCCGCACCCAAAGCGGATCGCTCGCGGTTCCGGTGGGCTTGCCGCCAAAGAGCTTGCTCAGGCCCGGAATCGACTTCATGATCTCGCCCTCGCCAAATTTGAGGGCCGCGCTGCCCGCGCTTTCGGCGGCGCTCGCGCCCAGGTTACGCCACGGATGCTTGCCGCGAAGCATATTTTCCGGCGTCGAGAGGACCTTAATCAGCGTCTCGTTGAACTGGTTGAGCGTGCTAATCGTAAAACTGCTCAAAACCTGGTCGAGGTTCGTGAACTCCTTCGCCGTATCCTGCAGGCTCTTCAGGAATGCATCGAATGGGCCAGGCATCTTTTGCGCCAATGTCACACTCGGCGCCGGCGGGAACATCGCCTCCATCTGCTGGGCGCTGAGACCAGCCAAAGCGGGCGTCGTCGCCGGTTGCGGCGCGTTATATTGCGCGGCCCAGTTCCATGCGCCGGCAGGAAGCCTGCTCGGAGCGGCCGCCGCGGCAGCCGCCTTAAAATAGCCCGGGTAATAGTTGCCCCAATCGAGAGCGCCTGGCGCAGCCGCGCCTGCGCCGCCGCTGGCTGGTATTTGCAACTTAAGCTTTGTCTGCTCGATAATCCCCTGAACGTAACGCGCTTCCTCTTTTTGGCGGTCGATGAGATCACTCACCGCCTTAATCTCGGCCTGATAGTCGAAGCCGGGACGAGCCATAGGCGCGCCGCCGGGTGTACTCGGCATGTAGGCCGAGGCAGAGACGTTTTGATCCGACTGCTTCTCTTGAGCAGCCTGCTTTTCGAGGAGTTCACTAAGCCTCGCCTGAAGCGATGCGCCGAAACTCTGCGACTCGCCGAGCATCTCCCCGGGATTCAACGCTAAATTTGCCCGCCGCGCGTGCTCCTGGAGCATCGTCTGCTCATAACCGGTTGAAGCGGTCCCCATGAAGAACTGCTGCATCATGCCCGGCGCCTGCTTTTCGAGCAACGCCTGCGCGTCCTTGATCGCAGCCTGGAGTTTGTCGTCTAAGCGCTCGGTCTCAAGCCGCGCCTCAATGATCGCCGCGGCGAGTTGGTTCCCGGGCTTATGTTCCAGCTTCAGGTTGCTCAACTCGATCTCATCAGCCATCTCCGCGAGTTTGCGCTTCGATTCATCCCATTCGAAAGCGTTTTTCTTCGCGGCATCCTCGGCCTTCTTGAAAAACTCGTAGATCTTTTCTCCAGCCTCAAACACCGCCTTACCGATCGCAATAACCGCGATCGCGCTGAACGCCGACGACATGGCCGAAGTGACGCCGGGCAGCTTGGCGATAAAAGCCTGAACGTGCCGGGGCAGATGGACGCCAATCTCCTCGCCTAACACCATCACGCCGCCGCGCGCGTCCGCAAACTGCTGGCGCGCAACTTTCCCGGCAGAAGTGGCGCTCTGCTCAAAGACGCCGAGCTGCTGCTTGGCGGCCTTGACGGAGGCGGTGTAAGACGCCGTATCGGCGCTGAAAATGACTTTGACTTGACCGGCTACTCCCGGCATGTTTTCTCCAATAGAAAAGCCGCCCCGAAAGGCGGCTTTTCATAGATTCTCAGTTGAACGACCAGCGATTACCAGTCCTTCTCGGCGGCCTGCTCTCGAGCCGCCTCCCGATCTTGTGCAGATTTGATCCGAGTGGACAAAGCCGCACACGCGGCCTGATTTTTCTTTGCCTTCGGCGGATCATTAATACACTTCGCCCAGCGCTGCGCGGCCGCATCGCCAAGTTCCCTTTGAATGATTTCGTACTGCAGCTCCATATTCTGGGCAGCGAGCTGATCGTTATCTTCCTGCATTTTACGATTCAGATCATCCCATTGGCGTTGACTTTCCGCGCTCCTTTGCGCGTTATCACATGCTGCTAAGGGTAGCGCGAGCAGCAGCACTGCAGTAAAAACGAGTAGCGATTGTCTTCGTTTCATAGCGCCGAAATAGTATCACTTTTCGGCAGCTTCTTCAATCCCCTCCAAAATTACCTCTCGCGCGCGCTCGACCGCCGCATTGGTGCTCATCTCGAAACCGGGCCGGATGAACGGATGCGCAGGCACGTTCTTTTCGAACCATACTGTCATCACGAGGCGCCCGGGTCCCCGTACCCTACCAGATTTCGTCACCTTACTATAGCCACCCTTCACCATCCGGTGGCCATATTCAACCCAGTTCGCCGCGTAGGCCGTCTCCGTACCCGGATAAATGATCGCGGCCGGTTTGCCGTCCTCCTCGCCGATATGCAGCTCGATATCCCGCGCGAGGGCGCCCGGCGGCAATGCCGTTCCGCTAGGTAGATCAGGCCGCACCGGAGCCAGGTCGCGGATCGCGGCCTGGATCACTTCGCCGCCGGCGCGCAGGCCATCGCGCACCACGTTGGTCGCTGCCTTCCCGCCCAGAGCGGCAAGCTTCGCATCGAGCTCCTTAAACCCCTCGACCTTAATGCTGAAACCACCCACGGGCTAATGCTCCTCAACCGCATCGCTGAATAACGCGCGGATATTTTCCGCGACCGCGGCGGCGTCCTGGCTCTTCGCTCGCGACCTCCTCTGCTCCGGCATGAAGTCAGCGGGAGCGAAAGGTTTCTTTGGCGCGCGCATCGAGTAGTTCGCCGTCACCGAGCAGAGCAGGCCAGCGAAGTACTCCTGCCGGCGCTGCCGCTGCCGGAAGCGTTGCCCAAGCCAGTACAGCGATCGCGGCGTCATGCGCCAGAATTCCTGCCCAGAAAGCCTTAAATCGATCCGGGCATAGCTCCAAAGGCTGAGCCAGCGCTGCTGGCGCGTTAGTCCTGGCTCTGCGAAGGGTCCGGACTTTCGCTCTCCTCGGGATCCTGCATACAGGCGACCCAAGCCTCGAGCACTTTACCCCAGATCGGCGTCATTGTCTTGCGTGTGACAAACGCGGAGGCCTCGGCCACCGTGATCTTTGGCTGTGTTGGCAGTAGCGCGGCGAAAAGCATCGCGCGCACGAACGAAATCGTCGGGCGATCGACCTCGCGACGTGTCAGGCCGTTAAGCAGCGGGCGCCCGGTCGCATCTTCAGCCTGCGCAATGGCCTCGAAGTCGAAGAGCAGCTCAAATGTGACCTCGCCGCCCTTGATCGGATCGGGGATAGTCAGCATCGTTGTTGGTTGAATCGGATTCTTCATGGTTTCCTCAAAAAGCGAGAGCCGCCCGCGAGGACGAGGGCGGCTCTCAAGTTGTTCCTAAGAAAGGAGCGATAGAGGGCTGCGTTAGGAACCGACAGTCAGGGTGCAAGCGCCCGAGATCTGCAGCTCGATCGAGAACTCGACCGCAGCGGTGACGGCGTCGGTGAAGTCGGAACCAACCACAAAGGCGTTGAAGGTGTACTTGTCGCCGGCCGTCGTCTGCGTCGCAGTCTTCGGCAACTGCAGCACAAATGCGACAAGCGTGCCCGCCTGGTAGGCCGTCTCCACCGCGACCTGGCCGGCGTCTGACGAGACGCGGTTGCCCTTGAAATTAACGGTGCCCGGCTTGCGGATGGTGACGAGCTGCTCGGAGTCCGACCCAGACTCGAAGTTGGTGGTGTCGATGAGCTCCCACTTTCCGCGATTCAGCGGAACTTCCTTGATCTCGCCGATCAATGTGGGGGTTGAGCCGATGGAGAGCGAAGATCCCCTCCCGGCCTGCGCTTGAGAACCTGTATAAGGCATAGCAATCGCTCCTTAAGCGGTTGGAAGAGTGTAGAGGACATAGAACTCGCACATCGAGCGGAAGATTCTGTCTTCCGATACAAAGTCGGTCCCAGGATTGAGCAGGACGGCATTCGATACGTTCGTGCCGTCGGAAAGCACTTGCTGCCAGCCGTTGACGGCTGCAATCACAGCGCTGCGAATAGCGGCCGCTACAGATCCTGCCGAAAGACCACCGCTCGGCATCGCCGCAAAACCGTTGACCTCGACACGCTGGCGAATCATGCCGGAGGTGGCCATAGTCGGATCGCTCGAACCGCCGACGAAAGAGTAGGCAACACAGGGATACATGGCGAGATCATCCGGAGCGTCGCCGGCGAAGATCGCAGGCTGCCCGTTGGCCGAAGCCAGCAGCGCCGTGAGAGCTGAATTCCCCGAAAGCAGCGCGTAGATCCCGGCATCAATCACCGCTGCCTCCGTTCACCTCGAGGCAATAGAGCAGGAGCACGCGGTTGCGCTCGAGCACGTCCTCGACATATTTCACCGTGAAGATCCGGCCGTTAAAAACCACCTGGTAGTTTGCCTTGACGATCACGCCGGGCCAGCGAATCTTGACCACGTGCGAAACTTCAGAAACAATCTGCGAAGCCTGCGACGTCTCCCTGCCGCCCGCCGTGTAGATGGCGGCGTTGGCGCTGCAGACCGCGCTCCAGCTGGCCGGCGTAATTGAGCCGCCGCGTGCGTCGCCGGCGTATACCGGGGCCTGGATCTCGACAAGGTGGCGCAGTTCGCCGGGCCTGACAACGAGCGGATCTCTCACGGGCATCTCAGCTCACCAGGTTTCTATAGCCGCCGTTGCGCAGCGCGTTGATCGCGCGCGGCTCCATCTGGTCAGAAACCGCGCCCTGCTCAAAATAGAACTGGGCCTGCATGAAGATCGCCATCTGCAGCGAGAACGGGATCGGGTAGCCAAGCCATGCGGAAGCGCTGGTAACGGCGCCGGTAGCGGCCGCGGTCAGCGTGGCGTTTCCTTCGCCGTCAACTGAAGCCACGTTCGTAACCAGGGCCGAAGCTTGGCCTGTGACAAGCGGGCCGGCCCCGGGAATGCTGATGAGCGTCCCGGTATCGCCCGTGATCTGCGGCGCGTCGTCAGGGTTAAACGTGAAGCCGGACACGGAAAGCGCTTTGGAGCCCGCAGCCAGTGAGACCGCGAGCGGACCGCCATAGCCGCAGCGGAACTGAATCGTGACATTCGCGGGAACCATGCGCTGCGGAGGCCAGGGGCGCGCCCAGGGAGGCGTGATCGCCGCCGGCATGATTCCGCCACCCGGCTCGAGCTGATAGCCATAGAAGGGCGCGGCGAGATTGACGCCGTAGCTCGGATCGCGCGTGAGGGTCTGCACCGCGCCGCTGGTGTCAACGTAGCTGATCGAATCGATCGACTGAAAAGGCGGCTTCGGCAAAAGGATCTGCGGGTAGCCGTTGCGATCGTATCGAAGTGGAACCGAGGGAAAGCTGTCGAGCCGCGCCAGCCAGGTCTGCGTGACGAGCGCGATCCGGCAATAATTCTCGCAGGCCTCGCGGGCAGCCTTCAAGAAAATCACCAAAGTGCTATCCCACGATGTATCCATGGCCGGGATGCGCAGGATGTTCTTGAAATCTGCCAGCGCGACCGGCTCCGCTGCGGGAGGCGTGATCAGGCGAAGTGGCTCCATAGCTTCCTCGACGCTCCTTTAGCGGCGCTTCCCGTTAGGCTTAACAACGACGACCTTCGGCGGCGGGACGGCCAGCGAAGGGTATTGATCAGGAAATGCGAGCGCGCCGCGGCCGTCGGCAATCATCGCCTCGGCCGCCCGCCGCGGGAGATCCTGGATGATGCCCATGCGCGGGCCGAACTTGATGCGGATAAGCATGACTATCCCTAGACGATCTGAAATTGCGTGCCGTCATAGACGACCTGCATGATCTGGCCGGCGGCAATTTCCCCGCCCGCAAGCGCCGTGGTTCCGCTCTTAGTAATCGCCTTGGCAGCGCCACCATTGACGGCCAGGGTTGAGGCGGCAGTGTTGGCGTGAAGCGCTTTGAAAAGCACGCGGCTACCGGCCGCAAGCGTCGGAGCCGGCGAAAACGCGACCACATACGCGTTCGCGGCGCCGGTGTCGGCGGCGTAAATCGCGGCGCTCTGCTGCAGCTGAGCGGGTTGCACCGCCGAATTCGCAATGCCCTGGAGGGCGTTCAGCAGGGCGTCGAGAGCAATGAAGGCTTTGGCAAGGAGCTGGACGGCGGCGCCCCAGGGCAGTTGGTGCGATTCATCGCCAGGGAGAACGAAACTTTGAGTTGCGGTAACAACCTGGTTTGCCATGACGACCTTTCCCAAAACGGAGATTGAAGAGTGAAGCTTTCCGGGCCGCGGCTTCGCGACCCGGAAAGGCGGAGCAGCGTTTACGCCTGGACCGTGGCCGACTGGTCGCCGGTGAAGCGGCCGCCAGAAAGCACTGCATAGGCTGCGAGCAGCTGCGCGGTGCTGCCGAGAGAACCGACAGCGATGTCGAGCTCGAGGTAGGGCCCGACGCCGGCAGCCAGCAGATCCGCAGCATCAACTTCGATGATGTAGAACGCGTTGGCCGCGTCCGCGGACGGCGTGTAGCCGGTTGCCGCCTGCGGAAAGTTGCCATCGCCCGTCGAGCTGTTGTTGGCGAGCACGTCGTAGGGCCCGCTCGATGCCTCCTGTTTGAAGAGGCGATAGGCGATTGCGGTGCCGCTGCCACCGGTCTCAGCCGCAAAGGCCTTGAGGGTGATGGCGCCGATGGGGCCGCCGGCGGCGCCGAAGCCAAGCAGGATTGACGCGTGAGCGTAATCCGCCATGCTGAAGCGGGTAGCCGTAACGGCCGCACCCGCGCTGACGGGCACGATCAACGGTGCGACATGCCCATCCTGAGAAAGCCAAAAACCTTTTGCACTCATCTGAGTGCTCCTTTCCCGGCAAAAGCCGAGCAGATGTTAGATCCCGCGCGAGTTGAGGCTCCGCACCTCGCGGAGCCTCAACAGGAGAGCAAAAGTTTACCGGGAAGCCAGAGTGACGAACGGCGAACGGCTGGCCGCGCCGCTGTACGGGGTGAGCGGAGCTTTCCACCAGGGCTGCCCATCGAGGCGAAGCATGAAGCGGAAGGCCACTTCGCCAGTCAGGAAGGCCACATGGATGGAAGTGTCGGCACGCATGTCGGTCTTGGTCGGCAAAAGGTACTGCGTCAGGTCGACCAGGTTCAGATCGCCCTGCGTGGAGAGCTGTGCAGCCTGCTCCACGAAGATCACCGGACGCCCGAGCAGCATGCCGTAGGGCGTGTTGTTGCCGAGCACGCCGGGAGGCGTGTAGAGCAACGCGGCCGTGGTGGCTGCAGTTCCAGCGATCAGCAGGGGCAGGAGCTGCGGCTCGACCGACTGCTCAGCGAGCCAGACAGCGTTCTTGAAGCTCGGCGCCCACATGCGCGACTTCATGTTGAGGACATTCGCGGCCGACACCGTGTTGGCGCCCTGCCCTGAATCCTTCGCCTGCACGATAGTGCAGGGCGCGTTCTGGAAGCCCAGCGGAACGCCGGCGCCGGCGCCCGAGAAGATGGCCAGGTCGATCTGGAAGCCAAATTCCTCGGGGAACGCCATCCGCATGTAACCCTCAAGCGCGGGCCCGTCTTCGAGCTGCTCCTCGGTCACATATCCGAGTCCGATCAGCTTGTTGGCGGTGAACTGCACCTGGGTGAACTTCGGCTTGGTGCCGGTATACGGCGCGCCTTCAGCCTCCCAGTAAGAGACGATTCCGCCCCACCGCTTGCCGGTTGCGCGGCTGGTTTCGTCAATCGCGTTCATCACCAGGCGCGAGCTCGACATGGGGAGCTTGCGGCAGCGGCTGGCAATTTCGCCAACCTCGTAGGTCTTCTGCAGGATCCCATCGGCGAACTCAGGAGCCACCAGGAAACCGCCCTCGGAAGGAATGGTTTCGTTGGCGCCGAGAGCTGCGAACAGGCGCGGATCCATCCGGCTCGTGTAGCCCTGTTGGTGCATCTGGGTTCCCTTGGCGATAGCGCTGAGCTGTTCGCCGAGGCTCAGCCAGGGCTTCTTAGCGCCTTCCGGCTTTGAAACTTCGACGGCGGTTGCCACGCTGCGCTGGTTCTCAATGAGCTGCTCAGCGCGTTTGATGTCGCCCTTCAGCGTTTCGGCCTTCTCCATGTGAGCATCGAACTGCTTGCGCTGTTCATCGCTCATCAGCGATCCGGCCGGCACTGCGGCGTCGATTGCGGCGGCGGCGTCGGTTTCGACGGCCAGCGCCGCTTGAAGTTCACGGAGCTTCATAGTTTTCCCTCCCGGAAAACAGGGACCCGCGATCGTGCTCCGGCTCACCGCCGGCCAAGATCGCTGTCCAGGTTGAAAGTCGGTTGAGGTCAGGAGGCCGCTCGCCTGCCATCGGGCAGGGGCAAGCATCAGGACGGAGCGGCTTCGGCCGCCGAAACTTTTTAAAGCGCCGCCAGGCGCAGGCGCCGGGCGCGCGCTTCCCGCTCTGCGGTCGATTTACTCAAATCGGGATCAGGCTTGGCGGCTTCAGCCATTCCGCAGCCTTCGCAACCCTCGTCGTCGGGAACGCAGCCCTCGTGCGTGCAGCTCGAGCAGTCGCCGGCAACGCAGGCGTCGCAGTCGCAGATGCAGTTCGCATCGGAAGCCTCGTCGTCCTCATCGACAACCATTTCATCGGCGCCAGCCGCGGCCGCTGCAATCGGCGGCGCAGAGTGAGCCGACACCGCGCGCGCCGATGCCCCCACGGGCTGCTTGACACCATACTTGCCGAGTACTTCATCGAGCGTGGCAACGCGATCGGCGAGATTCTGCTTCACAGCGTCCTGCGCGGTAAGCACGCGACCTTGGCCGAAACCGTTCACGACAGCCTTGACGGCCACGCCGCGGCCGCGGGCGACGGCCTTAGTAAATAGGGAATAGAAATCGTCGACCATCGCCTGCATCGCCGTGCGCGCTTCGTCGTCGAGCGGCTGAAAGTTGTTGCCCTCGGTCTTATATTTGCCGGCTGAGATCAGCGAAACCTTCACGCCCTGGCTGGCCAGCGCTTCGCTATCGTCTTCGTGGAGCTGATAGACGCCGATCGAACCTGTAAGCGAAGAGGGACTGACGCAAACTTCAGAGGCCTGCGAGGCCAGCCAATAGGCCGCCGACGCGCACAGGCAATTCGACACCGCCGTGATTTTTTTCTGTTTCTTGGCGTTGAAGATCTCGGTGGCGAGCTCGTCGACGCCCGATACAGAGCCGCCCGGCGAATCGACGTCGATCACGATCGCCTTCACGTTGGGATCGTTCACAGCCTGGCGCAGTTGCTGCGTGAACTCCTGCACCGAGGTTCCACTCGGCCCGGAGACATCGCCCGAGACGCGCTGATTGATGATGCCATAAAGCGGGAGCACAGCCACCGAGCCCGGCTTGTCGGCCGAGAGGCTCTTCATGCGGGCCGCGGCGATCTCATTTTCGGCGCGAATCGCTGCAATAAGCTCAGGCGCCGCAAAGCCGCCGGCGACCTTCAAATGCAGAAAAGCTGCGATCGCCTCGAGCTTCTCAGGCAGGATCGCCCAGACGCTCGAGTATACGGCGCGAACGATAGCGGAATAACGCATCAGAGAACTCCTTCGACGGCCAGAGCCGCCAGACGTGCAGGCTCAGTTGCGGCAACATGCTCGATAAAGGCCACCGCGGCGCCCTCGCCCTCTTCGTGGAGCAGCCTGGCGAGCTCCGACGCCCGGATATCGCAAGCCTGTTTCGCTTTGAGCTGCCCCAGCGCCGGAAGATGGAAAGCCTCGCAGATGAAGCGGCAGTGCTCGGCATAAAACGCGCCGATCTCCGCGAATTCAGCCTCGCGGTCGATCAGCTTGCGCACGGCGCCGATTTCGCGCCGCGCACACCGCGCGGCCTGGTCGTGCGCAAACAACTCAAACTGCGTGCGCAGTAGCGCCTTCTGCGCCGGATCGGGATCGGAGTTATCGGGAATGTCCTGGTCCAGCTGATCCTCGACATCCTGATCACCGCCCGGATCAGGGCTCGCCGGCGAAGCCGGAAGAGGCGCAAGCGCCGGATCGAGGTTCTTCCAGTTCATCGGGATGAAGTACTGCTTGCCGATCCCATTCTTGATCGGGTTCAGGTCCTCAAGCTCGCGAACGTCGTCGGGCGACAACCAACCGTGCTCGACGCCCACCGCATAGCCCGCCATACGGGTGGCGTAATCGCCGCGCAGCAGCGATGCCAGCGAAAACTTCGAATAGGCCGGATCATCCGGGCTGAAGAGATCGCGCTGGATGGCCTGCTCCCACATAACCGCCATGGGAAGCACCGACTGCTGCGCGTGCATCAGATTGAATTGCTCGACAGACGCGTAAGTCGCTGCCTTGCCGGTGTCGACGCCGATCAAGTGCGGCAGAATATTGAAAATCGTGCAGATTTCGACAGCCGAAGCCTTGGCGGCATCGAGGAGCTGCATGTCGATCGGCTTGACGCCCAGCGTCTTGATATCGACGCCAGGCGGCAAAAGCTTGGCGCGGTGGCGCTTTTCTCCGGTGTTTCCCTCTTCGAACGCTTTGAGGTAGAGATCTTCGTCCTGCTTGCTTGCGAAGTTCGTCCCTGTAATGACAATGCCCGAACTGGCGTCGTTCTTCAAAAACTTCCCGCGGTAATCCTGCTGCGCGAGGGCGACGCCAAACACGTCCATCCCCATCGCGATGCGCGATTGCCCCACCTGGCGATGATCCGACCAGTCGCGAACGTGAAACACCTCGTCCTGGACCAGCGTGCGCACCTGACGCTTGAGCGGATCGTCATACTGGTAGCGCAGGCGGCCGTTCGGCAGCATCTCGACGTGCACGTTATCGGGATGCATCGGGATCAGTTCGCCGATCTCCCCGCGAGAGCTGGTCAAAATCTCCGAATAGGCATTTCCGCGGAGCTCGACATGCCCCTGCAGCATCTGAAAATACTCATAGGCCGTCTGCATGTCGTTCGGGCGGTCATGCAGGAGCCTGAAGTTCGGATGCTTTCGCAGGACAGTCTTGCCTCCGCCTGGAAGGTCGGCGTAGATGAGGCACGGATTCACGCCCAAGGCGCGCCCCTTGGCGCTCACCGCCGCGATCACAGTCGAGAGACGCTTCACCGTATCGGGCGTGATGCGCATGCCCGCGACTGAAGGCGAACCTATCGGCGAATACCAGTAGTCATCCCACGGGGCAGGAGCACCGCCGATGCCGGCGACGTCGGCGAGCAGACCGCCGAATCCGAGAAGCGCGGAGCCGACTCGATTCACGAGGTCCTCCGAATCCGGCGTGCGGCATTGCGGCCCACGAGCACGCTTACTACGCAAACCGAAGCACCGGCGGCAATGAATCCTAAAGGCCGCCAGGCCAGCCAAAATCCGTAAGAAAAGGCGGCGATCCCAAATAAGATGCCCAGGCCGGCGAAGATGCTCGCAGTCGGAATAGCCGCGCGTCCGGGAGCGAAATCTTTAGATGGCATACGTTCCTTTTCAGGTCCCTCAACAGGAAATCAGCTCGCCGTTCCGCAAAAAACCATGCCATGAAGACGTGAGAACCGAGCCAGCCCCCGCCGCGCAAGTGTCGCCCGCCTTATCGACCGTGAGGTTGGGAGGGACTCCGTGACGCACCCAGCATTTGTGAGGTTCGTTAGGGCGCGTGCAGTTATTGCACGGGCCGTCGATAAGCCAGTCGTGACTGTTGGGAACCCGACACACAATCGCTTTGCCGTCCGGGCCGCACCAGCTCGGGCAATCGTGAAACCATGCAGCGTCCCACATCGCCCCGTCGGGAGCCTCGCGCAGTGTCATCTCCTCACCGGTATCGACACGGCAATAAATATGCGAGCTGAAAAGCTGCCATTCGTCGGAAGCGGCGAACTCGTAGCCACAGGAGCAGCGCGCGGGCCACAGCGGATTGCCCTTGAAATCCTCTGCGGTCGCCCGGCTATCGACCCAATGCGTCCCGTCTGCGCTCATGACTTCCCGCGATTCATCGAGAAAAACCATCGCATCGTGGTAGCCCATCGGCGCAGAACATTTCGAGTTTGACGCGTACCGCCGCAGATAGCGCTTCTCGCGGTCTGTCGGTTCGAGCCAGAAACACTTGATGCCCAAGACTTCCCCCTATAAGTACCCGATCCTGACCGGCGTATAACGGCGCTTGATTTCGCCCGCCATGGCCTGATTGAGGCCAGTGATGAGGGCGGTCGCAGGATCGATCTTATCTTTCCCGTTCTTAAGCTTCAGCGGGAAGACGTTGTCGTTGTTATCGACGCGGGCCATTACGCAGGACATTGCCCAGGTAAGAACCGGATCGCCGTTATGATGAATGCGGCCGGCGCGGATCGCCGCGTCGAGCTCCTTCATCGCCGGAGAAAGGTACTGCACGGTTTGCGGCACCGAAATGACGACGTCCTCGCCGAGCTGCGCCGCGAGCTGCTGTTGCATCTGCAGGGCCGACCATGGATCGAAAGCGATGCGCTGAAAATCGTAATCCTCTATCTCGCTTTCAATGTCGCCCTGGATAACAGAGAGCTGAATTTCCGGGCCCGGCACCGCGGTGAGCTTGCCATCGAGATGCCAGCGTTGATAGTGCGGATGGTCATCGTCGATGATCCGATCCATGGGGCAATAATGATGCCCAAAAACAAAGTAGTGCCGGACCAGGACGCCCTGCTCGTTTTTGCGCATCTCCTGAAAGATGCGCATGCGCGAAGCGAGATCTGTCTGCGCGGCCAGGTCGTTGCCCATCCAGCACGCTTGGCCTTTGAATTCATCGAGCGAGAGGCTGGGATCCTTGCAGTTATTCCACGCCTCCATGTTGAAAAAACTATTGACCGCGCCGCCCCATATATCGAGGTGCTTGGTCTTGTAGATGAACTGCTTATGCGGCGACTGCAGCGCACCGCGCAGCTGCTGGGCGAGATACTCCGAAAACACGGATACGCCGAAGTTCGGGTTAGCTTTCTTCTGCGCCTCGATCGATTTCCAGTCATCCTCCTCGTCGGCGGCGTACATGATCGCAAAGAACGATTCATTTTCGATCAACCCGTCGAGGATCCTCTCGCAATCCTTTTCTTCGATGTAGCAGGGGCTGCCGGTGTCTGAGCCTGCCGTCGTGATGTCGATCGCAATGCCCTGCCGGCGAGCGCCCTGGCCGCTCACCATCGTGTCGCGCAGGTTATTATTCGGGTGCTCGTGACGCTCGTCCATAATGGCGCAGGAAGGCGATGCACCGTCGCCTGGATCTCCGATCAGCGGCTCGAACTTACCATCATCGCGCCGGGCTACGATCGATTCCACGTTGACTTCGAGATCGAAATGCTCCCTGAATCGGGGCGCCTTCTTTGCCATGCGCCGGGCAGTGCGAAAAACCTCCATCGCCTGCTTTTTGGTAGTGGCGCCGCAATAGACCTCGGGGCCGACTTCGCCGTCGGCCACAAGCATGTAGAGGCCGATGGCCGCGGCCAGGGTAGACTTCGCATTCTTGCGCGCGACCTTGATGTAGGCCTCAGAGAAGCGCCTGAAACCGGTAATCTTCGAGACCCAGCCGAACAGCGACGCGACAATAAAAATCTGCCAGGCCTCGAGCTTAATGGTCCCGCTGCGACCCTGCTGAACGCGCGCCCACTCTCCTTTAACGTGGGGCAGCTGCTCGATGAAACGGCAGACACGGCCAACCCTGGACGCCTCGAACCTGTAGGGATAATCAGCCGATGCCGATTTCGCCAAGTCTCCCAGATGCCGCTCGCACGCCTTCTTCACCCACTTGCCGGCGATGATCTTGCCGGCGACAGCCTGACGCGCATAGCGCGTAGCCGCGTTTGCGAACTTACGATCGAGTTGTGCGCGAGTAGGAGGCCTAGTCGTACTCTTCCCAGGTGCCATCTTCGCCACGCACGCCCTTGCCTACGCTTGGCAGCCGCTGATCGAGCTCGAGCCTCGCCGTAAGCGAAAGCAGGTTGTTTTTCTCCGAGGTCCTCATGGTTTCGCCCAACCTGCGAAACTTATCCATCGCCACAACGAACTGCTCGAGCAGTGCGCGGCGCATCGGCGTCCGAATCGTAACCTGCGGTGCAAACTCAGCCCAGATAGCACAGAGCCGGGGCCCTTCGCGGAATGCCACCTGGGCGTCCTTCAGTTCCCTCGCCTTCTCCCACGGAATCTCGAGCGCCGCCGCGACAGCGTTGAGACCCTCGCCTGCCGAGAATAGTTCACAAGCACGCGCCTGCAGCGGATGAAAGACCGTCCAACGCGATGGCGGCGGCCCAACGGGCTCGGCCTTGGGCGCCTTGCGCGCCTGCTCCTGGCGCTCGCGATAGCGCTGCGGGTCTTTTTTGATCGATCCGCGAGCCTCGAGTACGTAGAGCGGCGTTCGTGGTCGCGACATAGGGCGGCTTCCTGCTTCCGGAGGCTTGCGCGTGACGCTCGACTCGTTTCAGCGCCTCCTGGAGGGTTAGCATGCGTTTGCTGCCAATTCCTGGCCGAGATGCCAAAGAATGGTGCTTTTGGCTTGATTTCAGCCGTTTTTCGTATTTTGCGGAAGTAAAAGTTTGGTTTCCATGTCGGTCTACGCGCCGAGACCCGGCAACATTTCGCCCCACCCCGGTCAAGGTACTGGGAATTGCATCCCGATCGACATATTCACTCTCTAACAGCGATCGGACGACCGAACGCGCCTTCTTCCTCAACCGCCTTTCGGCTATTGCAGGAATCGCAAAGCGATTGCCAGTTGGTCGGGTCCCAAAAGAGCTTCATATCGCCCTTGTGCGCCCTGATATGGTCAGTGCACGTCGCCGCCGTCGGGAACCTTCCATGCACCTTGTACGGATCAGCGCACCAGGGAAATCTCAGCAGCCGCGCAGCGCTCGTCTTCTGCCATCGCCGCCCGTAACCGCGGGCCGCTGCGTTCGGCCGCTGCTTTTCGGCCATACGCGCTGGCGCCTTCGGTTTACACGCCGCACAATAGCCGTGCGCTACAAGATTCGTGCAACCTGGCTGCCGGCATGGCCGCTTGATCCCCGATGGCACTATCGCCTCTCACGCCGCGTCGTAGGCAATCTGCAATTTCGCCACGTACGCTGGATCTGGACCCTTATGTCCCATGTTCCAAACTTCGCCGATGTCGGCCAGCGTCTTCGCCTTCTGCGATCCGATCACATACGCGTTAAAAAAGCGCAGAAAATTGCGCGCGCACAGATCGAGATTGCTTTCGAGCTCGGCGGGCGTCGCACTCACGAAATTGCAAAACATCATCTGCCACGGCCCATATGAGCACGCCGCCGGCGATTGCGGCGGAGCGCCAATCGGCGGGTAAACCGCCAGCAGCGGAGCCATCGCTTTCTGCGCCCAGGCCGCGCCGTTCGCTTCATAGGCCGGCTCGTGACGTGGCCCGCAATCGTTGCCAATGAACTTCACATCGCCACCGCCGCTCTCGACGGCTGCGATCGCAATCATCACCTTCACGCCATCGAGCGGCGCCGTCACTGCCAGCTGATCGCCGTAAAACTCGCACGCCGCAAGCACGTCCTGCTGAGCAAAGCTGTTCATGCCGCCTTCTCGCGATCCAGCGCTTTCGCAGTCTCTGCGATCCGCGCCTTGTTGGCGATCAGGTTTTTATGCCATAACGCGGCGTCAATTCTTACGGCTGGGTTCCATCCGTGGAAATTGCCCAAATGGCCGATAAAGAGATGGCAATTCACAAAATTCTCGTCTTCACAGAGCGTGATCAGGTTCTTCGGATCGAGCTCGCGCTCAGGGTGAAGGTGAAACGGCAGAATATGATGGACGTTGATTTTCTCG
The DNA here is from genome assembly GCA_964552975.1 of uncultured Occallatibacter sp. Taxonomy (GTDB): domain Bacteria; phylum Acidobacteriota; class Terriglobia; order Terriglobales; family Acidobacteriaceae; genus Telmatobacter. The sequence continues at coordinate 22,497 of CAZKJB010000010.1, forward strand.
CCCGTGTGCCCGCAAACCTCGCACGCCGGATGCGCGGCCAGATGCTCCGCGCGCACTCTGGGCCATTGCCCTGAGCGCTTTTCCTCGAGCGGCTTGCTGTTCATTTCGACCTTCTGTTTGGCGGCCAGTTCCACTTCTGCCACCATTCGTTTCCGCGCAAATGCTGCAGCCACGCGTAGATCAGCTGCCACGCTATGAGAACGACGACAATCGCACCGAAGACCGCGAGAATGTATTCAATGATGCGCATATTCGACCCATATAGAAACGGCGCAGTCAGCTTCCCAGCTGTCCGCGCCGCCTCCTTCGCTATTGGCTTCTGCTCTGTGGATCTCGTTACTTCTGGCCGCCGAACACAAACTGCAGCTGCGTCGACATGGCCACAAAGCCCGCGCTGCCGAATCGGCCGTACTGTACCGTCAGCGGCGTCCAGGTGAGCGCGTTCGTGATCTTGTAGAGCACGCCTCCGCCGGCCAGCCACGAAATGTGGCTCGCGCCCGTCGATGGCACACCATTGCCCGCGTTGCCGTCGAAGAACACCCCAAAGCTCCCAGCCGGCACGTTGACCTTTTTGAATGCCGCGGAAAGATCGGGCTGGATTGCAACGCCGCCCATGTAAACATTCACGCCCGGAGTCGGCATCACCAGCTCCACGCCCTGCAGGTAGAGGTGATTCGCTTTGTTCGCGCCGAAGTCCACAAAGTCGTAGGACTCACGCGTGAAACTCGCTGCGCTCCATGTGCCGTTATAGTGCACCGCGATCGGACCGCCCGCTGCCGCGAAGCCGTTGCTAACCGCGGTCTCTGTCGGCGAGGTTGTCTGCGCCTGCGCGCGCCCGGGCAACATCAGCGCCAGACTAACCAACAGCAGCACCATCCCTAGCTGCGTCGGCAGCTTCACGCCGGTGTCTTTCGCCAGGATCAGAGCCACGCCCGCGGCGATCGCGGCGATGGTTACCAAGTCGGCGTGCACCGGGATGCCGTACAGCAAAAGGTTGTCTGAGATGGCGCCGGCCATTCCGCCCAGCGTCGCGCTCACGATCACCAGCGCGCCGATGATCGACGTCACGTAGTTCTTGCAGGATCTCTCAACGAATCCCGCGATCAGCTTCTCGATGAAGTTCATTTCGATTTTCCTTTCGATTCCTGAAATCAGACTCATAACCGAGCCTCCGTTGTTGCCGCAGCCTCCAGCCCCTGGCCTCAGCCGCCGCCGAATTTTACGTTCTTCAAGCCCTCAAAATGCGAGATGCGGCCTTCGTGGTTTAAGAGCAGCCTGCCGTGTTCGTCCAGGTTTGAGTCGTGTTTCTTCGACCAGCTGCTCAAGTCCTTCACCCGTTGCGTGAGTTGTCCGTAGACGTAAACGCCAATAATCAGATTCACGAGGATGGTGCCCAGAAACTGTTCGGTCGGATTCACTTTCTCCCCCGCGGCGCGTGCGGATACACCCGCACCGCCTTGTCGCCAAACACCGGACTTCCGTTCTCATCCGCGCCAATCACCGACGCCGGATACGGCCACAACCGCACCTTCTCAATCGCGCGCTCCGTCGCATCTTCGGGCGGCAAAATCTTCGACGGATCAAAGCGCGCTTGCCTGCGCAGCCGCTTCCACTCGCTCATGCCCAGCGTGTGCGATCGCCCGTACAATCCCGCGTTGCGCTTCAGTTCCGCCAGCGTGATCGTCACCGCGATCAGCTGCTCGATCAAGATTTGATGCAGAGTCTTTTGCTGCTCCGGCTTCAAGGGCTGCACGCCGGCCAGGTCCCCGTTCTCGAGCCAGATCTCGCGCCACTGCCGCGCAGCGAGCTTTGCCAGCGCGAGCCGCGCCGGAACTTCCATGATGGGTCTCCAGCCCAGAGTGGTGTCGCTCGAAAACAGTGTGAGTTTTATGCCGCTTATACTGCGGCGTTCGGCACGCGATTTGCCCATGCAATTTTGCGGGAGGCGAGGAGAGAAACCGCTGCGACCTTAGCATTTCTAAGCATTCGGCCGCTTTTCCCGGCCGAGCGCCCCTCTTGACTCTCGCGAGTCCGGGATTGGGAGACGGCTCAGCCTACCTTTGCTACGCGCCCACTGTCGTAGTGCTCGCCGGTCTTGCCGGCGACGGGTCCGAACCATCGTCCGTTCCGTTCACAACTCTACACGCCTTCGCCACGGCCGCAAGAGCGTAATGAGTTACTTGAGGTTCCCCATGGGTTATGTGAATATCAGGGATTAGCGCCCCGACCTCTACATCGAGATAGCTGGCAATCAATCGCAGCCGAAACGGCGGGCAGCGCGATCCACCACTCTCGTAGCTATAGAGCTGCGCTGATTCCAGCTTGGCCGCCTTGGCAAGCTCGCGTTGCGTCACCCGCCTAGCCACGCGCAGGAGCTCGATTCGGCGCCCCACTTCCGCGTCGAAGCGCCGTTCCTCCTCCGTCTTCCCCCCCCGCCTGCCCATCACGCCACCGTCGCGATCGCCGCGGCGCATTCCGCGAGCGGCTGCTTCCGTTGCGCGCCCTTGCGCGGCCCGCGCTTGCGCGCGCACATCACCCTGGCGCGTTCATTCACTTCAGGCTGCGAACACGCGCCCTTGAGCAAAATCGCATCGGCGAACAGGCCTGCCGGCGCTTCCCTTGACTTCTCGGCAATCACCAGCGACGGCGCGTGCGCACACGTCGCGCGCAGCTCGTTGAGCAGCTCATCTCCGCGCTCGAAAGGCCAGCAAAGCATCACCAGGTCCAGATCGGCGATCGCCGCCGTCCGCCGCGCGTCGCCGGCGTTGGCTACCGGGAAAACCCTAAAGCCGCGGTTGGCTAAAACGAAACTGCGCACCGAGCACCGCGTCTCGTCGGCATCAATCAGCAAAATCTTCTTCTTCGGTCTCATGTCAGCTCCCCACCCTCGCGTTTGCTCCATCGCGCAGCCGCTGTTCGTCCCAGTGCCAGCGCCGTTGATCTTTCCAAATGCCCTCGCTGAAAAACCGCGCGAGTCCAAACTTCACGCGCAATACCGGCGAATTCACGGCCTGCGCGTTCCAAGCAGAGATCATAGCCAGCGCGATCGTCGCCGGCAGATCGCCTTTTTCGGCTTCGAGAGCAATCACATCGCGAAGCAGTCTGCGTTTGCGCCGGTTGCTGATTCCCAGGGCAGAGCACACCTGGTCAGCAGCCCGGTTGAGAGCTTTCACCCCGCCATGCCCCCAGGCGCTCGCGCCGAGCGCAAGGGGGGCAGGGGGGTAATGGTTCACTGGTGAATCTATGACGGATACAAATAAGGGCATCTCGTCATTGGCACCTTTCCGTGCACCATTGGCACCTTTCCCTGTCGCGGCTGTCACCGTTCGCTTTTTGTGAACGGTGACAGCCTGACACCGTTTGAGCCGCTCCACATTCAGCTCATAGCCGCTCAGGTGACCCTGGCCGCCGCCGCGCTCGCTGATGGAGATCCACCCACCCGTCGCGAGCTCGGCGATCGTCCGCTTCACCGTGCGCTCCGAGTACCGGCTCATCCTCGCGATCCGCGCCACCCCCGGGAAGGAATTCATCCCGTCGTCGTCAGCGTAGTTCGCCAGGACCAGCAGCACGGCAACCGACACCGCATCCTCAAGCGTCGATTCCCATACCTTGGCCATCACACTCACGCTCATCGGTCAGCCCCCGATTCGCGCGGAACGCTGGCGCGCGTTTGTTGCCTGCCCCCCCATCCGCGCGCCGTCCACTTGCCAAAAATCACAACAATCCCCTCGCACGCCGCCATAGCGGCGCGTCGTCGTTCGTCGATTCAGCTATCCGAGAATCGCGGCCTTGATTCCAGCAGCCAGAAACGCGGCCCGCTGCTCGCCGCTCAGCTTCGCGATCAGGCCCACCACTTCGCCTTCAGTCAGCTCCAGCCGAACAGTCACGGCCGTTGCCGCATCGCGCCTGGCCAGCGCGTTGATCAGCGCCGAGGCCGTCCCAGGCCGCTTCGCGTCAACCTCGATCGTACGCACAGCCACAGCCTTCTTCGCAGCAGTTCCCCGATGGGCTGCTTTGCCGAGATCACTCGCGCTACGCTTTATGAGCTTGCCTGTTCTGTATGCCATCGACCGCACGCCATACACGCGGCTGATCGCAACGCCAAGCTCCGCGGCCAATACCGCGGCAGGCGTCGAAACCGGCGCTGCCACGATCTTCCGGTTCGCTGCTTCCTCCAGGTCATATTTGTTCACGTCATTCTCCTCTTTCGCAATCAAATCGATCATCTCCGCGCCCATCTGCGCATTCGCGGGCATGCGAACCTCGACGCCGCGAATGGTGCGCAGCTCGACCGTCTCCGCACCCAAACTCACAGTTTCACTTCGCGACTTCAGTCTCTTCTGCCCGAACCGCTCCGCGTAACTTCTCGCCGTGCGCGCGGACTCAGCCGGCCACTCAGAGGGCCACACGCTCAACCGCCGCGGCGGATCCGGCGGAATCACGCGCGGAATCCCCAGCTCCTCCGGCGTGCGATGCACGACGGGGCTGGGGCGGTCGCCCGCGAAGCCCATCACGCCCCACTCGTCGAACACCACCGACACCGAAGATTCAGGCCGCAATCCCACGCTCGCACTCCCACTCACACATGCAGCAGTCAGTTCAGGTCAGCGCCCTTCGGCGCGCGCAGGCCGCAAATCTGCTTCGAAATCGCGATCAGCGAATCGCTCTCGCGCAGGAGCAGTTCTCGCAGCGTCGGAGCACCGGGCTCCCGGCGCTGCTCCCATCCATAGCGCAACACGCGGCCGGCCAGCATCGCCGCGCGCCCCGCGTGTCCCGCCAGCGCCGTCAGGCGCGCCTCGTCCAGCGCCGTCAGGCGCGCCTCGTCCAGCGCCTCGATCTCGGCGCGCAACTCCGCAATCTTTTCCGCCGTGCCGGAATGGCACTCGCCGGTGTCCATTTTGCGCAGCACAGTTATAGGCTTCGCCCACCAATTCACGATCGGCCGCCAAAACTTTCCGATCTCTGGGTTCCTCATTTTTCCCTCCCGCTCACGCTCACACTCCGCAGATTCGATCCAGCGCCTTCATCACCCGCGCCTTCATCGCTTCGCGGCGCTTAAGCTCTTTCCTCAGGCACCGCGCCAGGCGCGCGTGCACCGCATCGGCATAGTCCCAGCAGGCCGCGTGTTCCATCGCCAGCAGCTCGCCCCGTATGGCCAGCTGCTCGGGATTGTTCGCGACAGGCCTGCACGTCGCAATCCGCTCCCCGCAGCCCTTGCATTCGAACACGCACTGTGCCGCGTGCCACACCACGCCGCCGTCCGCCGGCCGTTCCCGCTTCGCCTTGAGCACCGCCGTCATAGCAGCCCCAGCCGATCCAGAGCTCGCGCCAGGCCGCGCCGCGCTTCCGGCAGAGCGGTAGCAACCGTGCGTTGGGAGCAGCCCAGCACCTTTGCGGCCTCAGCGTGACTCAGGCCGTCCCGATAGATGAGCAGCAAAAGTGCCTTCCGAAACGCAGGCAGGCTGCCCATGACGCGCTCAAAATCGATCACCGAAACGATACTGGCCTCCGCCATGTGCTTCGCCTTCTCCTGCCAGCAGCGCCTCGAAGGCCGCCCGCGCTCAGGCAAACCGCATCGCATTCCAGGAAGGCGGCGGACAGTCCATTGCCGCAGACGAAGTATCGCCATGAAACCATCCAGGTCCCTGTCGTCTGCCCGCGCGACTTCACCCTGAGCCCATTTCATTGAACCGTCACCGATCCGGTTGGATGCCAGCACCAAAAGTTGATCCCGTCTCCCCCGTTCGGCGCCTGGGGAACGCACAGCATAAACGCGTTCGGAAAATCGTAATCGTAATAAAGAGCCACCGGCACAGCCGCGGATGGGATCGGCGGGTTCAAGGGCGCAACCACCGGCGGCGCAACCGGAGGCGTCGGCGTCGACGCGGCCTTGCAGCCGGCAAATAAGAGCAGCAACATGCCCGCAAGAAAGACAATCGGCAACTGCTCTGCCGGCTTGGGCTTCGCCTTGCGTGCTTCAGATTCGGCTTCGAGCCGCTCCAGGCATGGTATGCACGCTCCCAGCTTCACTCCATCCACGCGGTGCCGCGTACTCTTGCTGCACTTCCTGCACCAGGCCCAGGCCTCGACCGTATTGCGCGTGTAGTGCTGCATCGTCTACTCTCTGTTCTCGCCCAGCTCGAGCCGCGCCGCCGTCTTCTTTTCCTTCCGCGCCCACTCCACGTTTGCGGCCAGGCGCGGCACATAGTCCTTCACGAGTTGCTCCGCATCGGCGGGCGCGCACCTGGGATCGACGGCAAACACCGAATCGTGCGGCCGGATGACCAGGACGCAGATTGCGTCGCTCGACTTGCGCAGATATTCGGCATAGCCCTCCACCGTTCCCGTGCGCGTCCAATCCGGCGGCGTGCGCGCCATCACTCAAGCCCTTGCCGCGCCCTTGCGCCGATTAGAACGGGTGCGAAGCGAAGCATCGCGTCTCCCGCGGGTCTTTCGCTTTGAGCGCCACTCCGGATAGTGGCAGCTCTTTTCTTTTTCCATCGCGACGCGCGCCGGGCCCCTTATTTGCGCCATCGCTAACGCGGCCTTCAATGCTTCGATTGGTCCCACCATTCTCTCCTTGTCGGTGCCTGCGACCTGAGGCCTGCTCCCTGCTTTTGTCGGTGCGGCGGCACAAGTGAAGCTGAGCTGCCATAGGCCAACGCTCACCTGCTCGCACGGCCGCCGCACCCTTCGCGCCCATCTGCCCCTCAGCTCTGAGCGCGAAACTTATCTAACCCGGATCGCGCGCCCGTTGCGCACGCTCGTGAATTCGCTTGGCCGCGGTTTGGTCGATCACGACGGGATCCATCCCCGAGCACGAAGGCGAGAAGCTCGTGACTTCACCTGTGCCCACGCTCGACGCCAGCCGATCCAATGCTCCCAGGAGCTTCGGATCTTCGGCGATCGCGCTTTTCGCGGACGGCGTGATCAACGGCGTTTTCTTCTTTTGCAAAATCGCCTCGCCGAACTTTTCCAGATCCCGCTTCCAGCAGCCGCGCCGGTTCACAATCTCGATGAACTCCTCGATGTCATGACCGCGCACGCGCCACACCGGGCGCCCTTTCGTGTCCACCTTTTTCTCACCGTCGTCATCGACAACACGCGCCGCGTGGCAGAGCTCGTGATCGAGCAGCGCCAGCTTCTTCTCGCGATCGAACTCCGGATCTTCCCACACCTCGCGGTTGAGCACGATCACGAAGTCGTAGTCGACGAGCTCCCGCGCGAGATCGCTCTGTTTCACACAGCGTCCCAGCACCAGATGCCCATCAACATCAGGCTTCGTCCCTTTCCGCCAGGCAAGCGCGATCTTCGCCTCCGCCGTGTCGAAGTGGTGCTCCGCGCGGATCTCGGCCAGCAGCTCATATGGCTGCCCGCTCAGGATCACTTCATCGGGCTTGATCAGCTCGAATAGAACCTTCTTCGGCTTCCCCATCACCAAACCTCCGACGATTGCACCCAGGCGATGAGCGCATCGCCGAGCTTCCAGCCGATATAAACCAACGCGCACGCCGCCACGGCGAGGCCAGCGATCGGCAACCACCGCCGCGCCAACTCGCCAATCTCGCGGCCGCGCAGGAACGCATGCAGCTTCCGCGCCTCGCGAGCGACGGTTTGCTCCGGCGGCTCCGACGGCAGAGCGAAGAGCTGATTGAGCACCGTGCACTCCTGCTGGCAGCGGATGCACAGCGGCAGATCGCGGTAGCGATCGCAAGTCAGATCCCCGCAGCCAAAGCACTCCGCCACAGCCGCATTCGCACTCGCCTTCTTCACGAGATCCCTTTCCGGCGCCGCGCACGCTCGCGCGCGTCCTTACGCAGCTCCATGCAAATCGCGCCGTAACCCATGCCGACGAAGCGGTCCCCGTGCAAGCGCCGCGCCGCCTTTTGGAGTTCCCGCCTCGTCTTTCCTTCCGCGCGCAGCCGGCGGATTTCCGCGCTGATGCATGATGGGTTCGAGCACACCGTACGCTCCGTGTTCGTCCACCAGCAAGGGTCTCCCGTCGACAGGCGGCAGGCGCACTCCTCCGTGCAACCGCAATGCCGGCAGGTTCCGGCGGTGATCGCCGACATGGCTCATCTCCTCGCCGGCGGCCGGGGACCCGAGGGATTGAAGCTTGGGCGCGGCCGCCCGAGATAGAGGTTGTGGATCGCCCAGGGCAGATTGCTCGCGACGTCGATCACGGGAACGGCATGCGCCAGGCGCGCGTAACGATGGCGTTCAAGTTGGCGTACCGCGAACCAATCAAGCCCCACAGCGCCGCCGCTGTAGGCCGCGAGCGTCCAAGTGCGGTTGACGACGAAGCCCGGCAGGAACATTTCATGGTCGCCCTGCGCGAGCGCCCGGCGCGTGGAGTAGGTGTCGAGCGCGCGCGAGCCCGCGTCGACCGTGAGCAACGCCCACTCCGCGCGATCCAGATGCGGCCTGGGCGCCTCGGGCAGCTGCGCGGCCGCGCGCAGTGCGAGCGTGAATGCCAGCGCGAGCGCAGCCTTCATTTGCGGCCCGCTTTCTTTGCCGGCGACTTCTTCGCGGCCTTTTTCGCGGGCTTCTTGGCCGCCTTGGGCGCTGCCGGTTTTTTCCAGGGATCCGGCCCGGTCCAGCCGAGACGCTTCACGCTGGCCAGGAAGTCGGCGCGGCCATTCGAAGCTTCGCCCCACTCGTTCGCCGCAAGCTCGCGCAGCGAAACCAGCGCGAAGGCCTTGGCGAATTCAGCGCTGTCGATCTTCGCGACCTGGAGCGTCTTGCGGAATCCAGGCAGAACCGCCTCGGCGATCTTCACTTCGCAAAAGCGATAGAGCGAGGCCTGCGCCAGCGCGCGCACAGCATCGGCAGGCAGCTTCGTGACGCCCTTGACGGCCTCAGAAGCCACCGCCATACGCAGCTTGCTCTCTTCGATCGCCGCCGCCTTGCGCTTCGCACGCTGCTCAGCCTCGGCCTTCTGATCCCTGTTGTCTGTTCCCTGTTCCCTGGTTTTTTCGTACTCCTTCTTGTGCGCCTTGCAGCCACAAGCAATGCAGACCAGCAACGTCTCCCCGGGCTTGCGCAGCTTTTTGTTGCCGCCCACGTAACCGCGGTTGCCGTCATCGCTCCAGTCGACAGTGACGCCCGGGCGCACGTTGGGGCAGGATCCCTTTTTCGCCTGCACCCACTGGCCCTGGCGCAGGATCTTTTTAGGATCGGCCGAGGTTGCCATCTTGCCGTTGGCCGCGAGATCGTTGAAGCAAGTCTTCGGCTTCACGCTCGAGGGTTTCCAGCTCAATCGCGGCACCAGGCGCGGCGGTTTCGCATCGGGATCCGCGCCGGCCTTGCGCAACTGGATCTCGACGAAGGCTTGGCGCTTGAGTTCGAAGCAGCCGCCGTCGGCGCAGGTCGCTTCCTCGATATCGAGATCGGAGAACAGCGCCGTGTTGGCCTTCGTGTTGCTGGGACAATCCGCGCAGGCGCCCGCATCGGGCAGATAGCCCGAGGCGTCGAGATCCCACGGTGCGCGAGAGAGCTTGCGGCCCGCATGCTCCTCGATGTGCTGCTTCAGATCGAGAACCGATTGCGGCTCCCAGTAGCGGCCGAAATAACGATTCGCGTTACCGTCGCCCAGCGATTTCGCCGATGCCGCGATGACTTTATCGACGGGCGTTTTCACGCCGGCCTGGGGATCGAGGCACCATTTCAGGTGCTTGTCCTGGTCGTCAACGCCAAGCCGCGCGAGAAGCAGCGCGTGCTCAATCGTGATCAGCCGGCCGTTGAGCGCATCGCGCGACCAGACGCCGAGCGAGCGGAGCTTTAAGCGCTTCGTCACATAGGCGAGATCTTTGCCCACACGAAGGGAGACCGCCGGGATGCCCGTCATCCGGTCGAGCAATGCGCCGAACGCTTCGGCCTCTTCCATGGGAGGCACGTCTTCGCGCTGCAGGTTATCAATCAAGCCAACTTCGCGCGCCTGGTCGTCGTCAAGCTCGCGGATCTCGCACGGCGCAACATGCAATCCGGCAAGCGTTGCGGCCCTGTAGCGGCGGTGGCCGCAGACGATCTCGAAGCGGGGACCGTCGTTCCAACCTTCCGGACGTTCGAGCTCGCGCACCACGAGCGGGTTCAGGATCCCGTGCTCGCCGATTGAGTCAGCAAGTTCGTGGAGCGCGACCTGGTCGTAGGTCTTGCGCGCGTTCGATTCAGAGGGCAGGAGGCAGTCGAGGCCGAGCGTCTCGATGCGCGCAGCGCCGTTCTGTTCCCTGTTCCCTGCTCCCTCAGTCCCTGCTTTTTTCATCGCGCACCGCCTTCATGGCAGCGCACCGCCGGCAGCTCATCGACGGCGGTTGCCGCCGCGCAGGCGTGCGTGTAGAGCACATGCAAGCCAAGGCCGGCTCTCTTCGCGACCTGGTTCAGGCCCAGCGGCGGGAGATCAATGGCCTCCCTCACGAACCGCGAGGTCCATCGGTCACCGCCGCGCTGGCCGCATTTCAGGCAGATCAACTCATCGAACCCGCGCGGGCGAATCCCGTCGCCCGCGCCGTTCGTCTCCTCGCCTTCCGCAGCCTCCTTTTCGTGGGATTTAGAGACCAGGGACTCAAGCTCGGCGATCGCCGCGAGGACGGCGCCGGTGTCGCAGGTGCGGTCATGCTCGAGGCGTCCGGAACGAACGCGAGCGCCGCATTCGATGCAGACCAGGGCGCCCTCGGTTTCGGTCTCCGCGACCCCGTAGCGCATCTTTCGGTCAGCCATGCGCTTGGCGGCAAACAGCAGCTTGATAAAGGCGGCGTCGCGCGCATCCTCGTCAAGCAGGCGGCGCAGAGCCGGAGGGCAGGCGATCGCGGCCGGCGCGGCCGGCGCATTCACGCGGGGCCTGGATTCCATGGAATGCCAGCGGCTGGTGTAAGCTTCGAGATGCACCGTGGGCGCCAGAACGTAGCGCCAGGCGTGGCAATCGAGGCAGGTCTGCTGTTCGCCGGTAACTTCAGAAAGGTTCCGGTGGTTACAGCCAAAAATTACCTGAGTGATGTGGAGCAGAGCTTTTCTGGTTGCGCGCAGAGCGCGATGGAGGTAGGATGTGCGCCAATTCGAGCCATAGCGTTCGGCAGGGGCTCGAAGACCAAGCGAGGGGCATGTCATGGGTTATCTCCTGATTTCTCAGAAGAGTTCCCAAAGCTGGTGGGCAGTGAGGGACTCGAACCCCCGACTTCCTGCTTGTAAGGCAGGCG
>CAZKJB010000011.1:0-33671 GCA_964552975.1 uncultured Occallatibacter sp.
GCCGATTTTTCCTTGACTTAGCCGCAGCACGTCTGGGAGACTGTCAGCGCACATTCCCCCTCAAAGTATTGCGACCCGGCAATCGGACCGCACGATCCCGCGTGACTGATTGTCGCGATGTGATTTGAAGCAGGAGTAGTGCGCTCTGGTGGGGATGTCGAATCCCCCGACTTTCGTAGTTGACCGAAACACGTCATCAAGACACGTTATTAAGGAGGAAGTATGAAGAAATACCTGGCGGAACTTGTGGGCACCTTCATTCTGGTGCTATTTGGTTGCGGGACGGCGGTGATTGCCGGCGACAAGGTCGGCATTCTGGGCATTGCGTTTGCTTTTGGATTGGCGCTGATTGCGGGCGCGTATGGCATCGGCCCAATTTCCGGCTGCCACATCAATCCGGCTGTGAGCCTCGGCGTCTGGGTGGCTGGGCGGATGACGCTTAAGGACATGATCGGGTACTGGGTTGGGCAGTTTGTGGGCGCAATTCTTGCTGCCTGGGTGCTGCTGGTGATTGCTGTCGGCACGGCGGGATACAACCTTGCAGCAAATGGGCTTGGCCAGGATGGTTGGGGGCCAGGTTATCAAGGCGGTTACAACATGCAATCGGCCATTCTTTTTGAGTTTGTAGCCACACTGATCTTTGTCATCGTGATCCTTGGCTCGACGCACAAAACTGCGCCCCCAGGATTTGCGGGAATCGCTATCGGCCTCACCCTGGTCGCGATTCACATCTTCGGCATTCACATCACGGGTGTGAGCGTGAATCCCGCGCGCAGTCTGGGACCAGCCTTGTTTGCCGGGGGCGATGCATTGAAGCAGGTGTGGCTGTTTCTCGTGTTCCCCAGCATCGGAGGAATTGTGGCAGGGTTGCTGTTCAAGACCAAGTTGCTGGAAGCCGACTGATTCAAGAGCTGAAGAATTCAGGTTCGATCAACAGATCCGGGGAACTGGTTCAATAAGATCCAGGTCCCCGGATTTTGTTTAGGGCCGAATCCCGCCGGAGATTCAAACGGTGACGCCGTTCGTGGCCCCTCAAGACCCGTCGCCGGAGCTGCAAAGTTATCTCCGGATGAGTCGTCTTAAGATGTGGCAATAAATCGCAGGCGAACATAGTCGGCTGTCCAGTGGCCTCCATGATCGCGGAGAACTGGAGCGAGCAGCGCCACAGTTTCATTGACGACAGTTTCGCGCAGAGATTCAGGAAGGGTGTTGAGCGCGCCACGGCAAAACGTGCGCAGCCATCCGGCCATGCCGCCCTCAGCGAGAATGGTAGGGCGAGGGATGAGGGCAATGCGTGAGACCGTAAAACCATGCCGCTCCAATCGACGAGAGTAGGTCTCGGGCGTGGGATAGTAGTTACCGCGGTCGCCCAGATCGGAGTGGCCGTGAGCTGCAAGCACGGCCGCGAATGCTACGCGGATGGCGGCGATGTTGCCATGGCCGCCCATCTCTGCGACAAATCGGCCGCCGGGACGAAGAACGCGGCGCACCTCATCCATCATTTCGTCCTGGCCCCGGACCCAGTGCAGCGCAGCATTGGAAAAGACAACTTCGAAGACCTGGTTGGGGTAAGGAAGTTTTTCAGCAGGGCCAATGTCGGCTTTGACGCCGATTGTGCGCGCGGCGGCCACCATTTCCGGCGACGAGTCGATGCCGATGACGGTGGCGTCTGAAGCGGCGACGCGCTTGGTGAGCTTTCCATCACCGCAGCCAAGATCGAGGATGCGTTCGCCAGGTTGTGGAGCGAGCCATTCGAGCACGCCTTCGGCGAGTTCGTGGACGAAAGCGCCATGTTGGCCATAGTCAGCGGGGTCCCAGGTTTGCGGCAACAGCGGCCTCCGATAACAATTTCGAGCCCCAGGCAATTGGGGAAGCCGGGGCGGGCGTGTTCGGGGGAAACAACACTATGACCGAAAGGCCATGGAAATGGCAATTGGACCTTCGGGCGAAAGCAGGTCGATTCGCGACGAAGTGACGAGGGCAGCCGTGATGGCATTATCCGAGAGTCACACGAAGACCGGTCGCGTGGGGGACGAGAACCGCAAGCTTTCCGTCGTTGAGACGGCCAGGTTTCGCGGACCGGCTGAGCATAGCTGTGCGGCTTTGAAGCGACGGCGCATGAAGAGTTTGAATCTCGACCGCTCCAGTTCGCCCATCGCCAAAATCCAGACGCAGCGCGAGATCGTTTTTCGTATCTTTATTCATTACGATGACAGATGTTTTCCCGCCTGCCAGCTTCGCGGCGTAGGCGGTTGCATTGACTCCCGCAGCCTGGAGCTTTCCGGTCAGGTCGGCATTGAGGAAAGTCCCTCCGCTGAATGAGCCGGCGAACTTGAGGCCATGGGCAACCGGTTCCAAGGAGTATTCCGAGCCGAAGGTCGCGATGGGCGTGTAAAAGGGGTGCGGGTGCGTGGCGATCTGCCGCGGAGTTGTACCTCGCGCCTCAAGCATGACATCGCCGGGCAAAACCCCTCCCACCGAGTTCGCGACGGACTTGCCGGTGCCTCCATGCAGATTGATGCCGGAATAATTGTTGCTGGCGAGCATGAGGGAATAGTCGGCGGACCAAAGGGCGGCAGCGAAGACATCGGAGACTCCAGGCTTGCCGCCGCGATAGCAGGTGTTGCCTTCAGTCATGCGGACGCGGATTGCCATCTTGCCGGCCGCTGCGGTGGCTGTATCCGCAGTTTTCTGGACTTTGGCCATCGTTGCCGCATTGAGCAGATTGGGAATGTTGACGTCGGGATTGGTGGCGGGGCCGCCGAAGTAGTAATGATGTGTAAGGGTCGTGACGTGCGGTGGATTCTCGACTGCGCCCCACAGGTCAGCGATTTGCGGAAGCCATTCGATCTTGGATGCGATGTCTGGTAGTCCGAATCTCGCCTCGGGCACGCGGGCGCTTATGGCTCGAGCAAGGGTGAGCCATTCGTCGAGGTAGGTTTTAGGGGACCAGGTTTGGGAATCGCGCAAGTGCCGGCCGAACAGGTCGACTTCATTGCCAATCTGAAAGTATTGCAGGCTCTCGCCGAGAGTCTGTGCGACAAACTCGGCTTCCTGAGCCGCGCGTTCGGGAGTATTGGTTCCCATGTTGATGCCGTAAAGGCAGGTCCAGCCGGTCTGCTTGAGAAAGGCCGCAAGATTGCGCACCGCCTCGGCCGAGACGGCATAGTACTGGGCTTTGGGCTCGCCGGCGACTTCGCGAGTCTGGGGGTGCGTGGGCTCGGGAGAATCGGGCGTCGGTTTCCACCAGGCAAACTCGCTGGTATTGCCGCCAAGGCGCAGCACGCCATGGGGAGCAAGAGATTTGAATGCGCGGATCAGGCCGGTATTCTTCGCAGAGAAAAATTCAGGGTCGGCAAGTTGCTGCAGCTCGTAGGAGAGGCCGACGAAGTCATCGGGCATGTGAGGACCAGTGGCCTCATCGGGAATGGCGAGCGTGATGCGGGTATCCTTTGGGCTTTGTGCGCAAAGACGAACTGCGGCAGCGGAAAACGCAGCAGCGGCAATGAAATGACGTCGGCTGATCGTAGTCATCGGATTCGGGTATGTCCCCGGGGTGGTTGGATTTTGATTCCTATTCTATATGGACTGGACCGGCAGGAGCGTGAGGTCATCGACGAGGCCGACCTCCTTTTGGACAAACGGTTCGCCATAGCGGACGCCGGCGAGGAGGCCATAGTGGCGCGCCTCGGCGAATGTGCGGTCGCGAATCTCTTCTTCGGGAACAAAGAGTCCGCTACCCGAGGGCTGATTGGAGTATTGCGAACGGTATGCCATCAACGACAGGTGGCGCTGCTCAATGAAAGGCGTGATGTCGACGATGAAGCACGGACGAACGTCGGCGTAAAGGCTGGCGTAGACGATTTTGAAGGGGCGATGCGGCTCGGCGCCGGTTTCCACTTTCTTCAGGCCAGAAAGAAAACACGCTTCAGAGCCGAGTGCCGCCGTGACGGCGTGATCGGGATGGCGGGCTTGCCAGTAGGGAAGGATGACGACGCGCGGGCGCAGTTGGCGAAGGACACGCACGATGGCGATGCGGTTTTCAAGCGTGTTGGCAACGGCGCCGTCGGGCAAATCGAGCGCCTGCCGCCAACCCACGCCAAGGATGTGAGCGGCTTCATCGGCCTCGCGAGCGCGGTCTTCGGCGGTGCCACGCGTTCCAGATTCTCCTCTCGTCAAGTCGAGGATGGCGGTACGCAATCCGCGCGAGGCCATGCGCAGCAGAGTTCCGCCGCAGGTTTGTTCCACGTCGTCGCGGTGAGCGGCGATAGCCATCACATCGGCTTGGAAATCGATCGCCTCAGCGGGCATTGGAATCAATCAGTAAACGGTATTGTTGGTGTCCGTGATAGCGTCCATGTAAGCCACATCGTAGGCCGTACCGGTCACGGTCACATATTGGTTATCGATCGACGAGCCGTCTTTGGTGGAGTAAATGTACACCTGTCCGCCCTCGGCGGTGTAGATCTTGTGCAGTCCCGTGACGGCAGCAATACCTGTGGCGTCGCCGATATATGGCTCCAGGAGGACGACCTTATTTGAGGACGTGTTGAACATGGTGAGGCAGCCATACCCAATGGCCGGGTTGGTGGCGTAGCGAACACCGGCGGTACACCCGGTCATCGCGATCCAGAGGGTATTGTCATCGGCCTCGAGCATGCGGCTGGTTGCTCCAGGCTGTCCATCGCTGATGGGAACCGGAAGTGAAGTCGTTTTGCTGGTGAGATTCACAACCGTCAGGTTGCCGCCATAGAGTGTTTGCCCCTGTATTACTTGCGGCTGCTGGCCGATAACGTACATGGTGGAGGAATCAATGAGAGCATTGCTTGCTCCACCGGGGATGGGAATATTCGCCATGGGGGCGGCACTCGCGTTGGGACAAGGTGCGTTTGCGGGTAAATTGCAGGGGAGCAATCCGGATTGCTGGGCGAGGAGAAAGATCATTGGCGCCACAGGCACAACCGAGATCGAAGCCGCTGTACCGCCGCACTCGGGGCCGCAGTTCAGGATGTAAGCCGTGCCGCCGTCAGGCGAAAAAAGCGCTTTGACGGGGCGATCAAAGACCAGAGGAGCGCCGTAATAATTACCGGTCGCATCGACGTGGTCGGGGCTTTGCATCTGGAACAGGCACCAACTCGGCGCGGCCTGTGGCTCACAATCGATCGCAGCCTTGGGCCAGGTCGCGGGGCCACCGGCATATGAAAGCGATTGCGCCGCGGTGAGCAGTCTTGGATAGTAGGCAAAGTTCGAGTTCTGGACGAAGGCCAGCGCGACGGAGCCGCCGGGATTCACACTAACGCGGTAGACGTTCGGAAGACCGAGACCGACAGATGAGCCGAGGCTCTGGTTCACGATAGTAAGGCCGTGAGAGCCCTGGCTGGCGGCGAAAACGTATTGGCGGTTGCGGGTAATAAAGATGCTGGACGAAAGGCCATTAAGGCCACTAACGGTGCCATCGGTCTTTTCGGCTGCATAGTCGGCAAGGGCGAGGCTGCCGTCGCCGGCCCCGTAGACGGCGCCGAACTGCTCCTCTGGCATGCTCTGGATGGAGATGGGAAGCGCGCCGCCAAATCCGGCGATCGAGAAGGAGGAAGGCACTCCGTTGTAACCGCTCCGCTCGTCGTAGAAGGCATCGACGATCTCAAGCGAGCCTTTGGCGAGAACTCCGGGGTTCTGAATGGCGATCATGACGCGGTTGACCAGCTTGCTGGGCGGCAACACGCGGCCGTCAAAGTAGTAAGTGCTTCCGCAACCTGCCAGCGCAACGGCCGCCGCCAAAGCTGCACAGGCGCTAATCCAAAGACTTCTCTTCTTCAAAATCCCAACCCTCTATCGATCGTGCAGAACCGTCCGCAACGTTGAATATATGGCAATTTGAGCACACGGAAGAGACCGAAAATGCGCAGGCCAGAACCGGTTTCCATGCAGGTTATGACTTTCGAAGTATAACAAAGCGACCCGATGCTCCGGACCGGTAAGCCAGTGAGCGGAATCAAGCTTGCGCGAGAAACGCGACGCGATGCGTAGCTCGTTTGCGGCTGCTGCAGCCGCGATCGAAGCCGCTCGGGAAAACGCAGCCCGAAAGCGCGCGGATTCCGCCAACGTCCCGGCTGGCGATGCGTTAGCATGGCAACAGAATGACCAGCTTTGCCGAGATATTCGCTGACGGCCCCATTCTCGCCGACGGCGCCATGGGCACCGTGCTTTACGCCCGCGGCGTGCAAATCAGCCGCTGCTACGACGAACTGAACCTCTCGGACCCGAATCTGATCCGATCCGTCCACGAAGAGTACTTGCAGGCGGGCGCGGAGATTCTTGAAACCAATACTTTCGGAGGCAACCGCTTCAGATTGACGCGGCACGGGTTGGGTGGGAAGGTTAAAGAAATCAATGCGGCAGGCGTTGGGCTGGCGCGCAAGGCTGTCGAGAATTTGAAGGACAGGCAAGCTGGCGAAGCATGGGTGGCCGGTTCCGTCGGGCCGCTGGGAGTGCGTCTTGAGCCGTTGGGTAAGACGGGGCTCGATGAAGCTCGCGCTGCTTTTGCCGAGCAGATCGGCGTGCTTGCCGCGAATGGCGTGGATCTGCTGATTGTAGAAACCATGCCGGCGCTGAATGAAGCCCACGAGGCGCTCGAGGCTGCGAAAGCTGTGGCGCCGCATCTTCCTGTGCTGGTGATGGTGACAGTCGACGACGAGAGCGAGTGCCTGGACGGGTCCTCGCCTGCGCAGGCGGCGGCCCTGCTGACAGAATGGGGAGCCGGAGCCATTGGCGTGAATTGCTCCACCGGACCGGTGACGGTACTGACAGCCATTGAGGCTATGCGCGCTGCCACGACTCTGCCTTTGGCGGCCATGCCAAACGCCGGCATGCCGCGAGCCGTCGAAGGCCGAAACATTTATCTTTGCTCTCCGGAATATATGGCCAGCTTTGCGCGGAAGGCCATCGGAGCTGGCGTACAGATTGTGGGAGGCTGCTGCGGCACGACGCCGAATCACATCCGGGCGATGCGAGCAGCCATTCGCGCCATGGACGAGCAGGCGCATGTGGTGGGCGGCGGAACGGCACCGGAGCTGAGCAAAGAGATCCCCCCGGCGCCTTTGGCCCAACGATCCCGCATTGGATCTTTGATCTCCGGCAATAAGTTCGCCACCCTGGTTGAGATTGTTCCGCCGAAGGGAATCGACTGCTCGAAGGAGATTGAGGGCGCTCGGATGCTGGCAAGGCTGGGCGTGCATGCCATCAACGTCTACGATGCGCCGCAAGCCTCGGCGCGTATGAGCGGGCAGACGCTTTGCATCCAGATTCAGCAGCACACCGGGATCGACACGATTCTGCATTACACCTGCCGCGACCGCAATATTCTGTCGATTCAGTCGGATCTGCTGGGAGCTTCTTCGATTGGACTGCACAATATTCTCTGCGTAACCGGCGATCCGCCCAAGGTGGGCAATTATCCTGACGCGACTCAAGTATTTGACGTGGACTCCATCGGTTTGGTGAACATAGCGCAGCGGCTGAATCGCGGACTCGATGTCGGTTCGAACTCGATTGGAGCGAGCACAAACTTTGCCGTTGGTGTTTCGGCCAACCCCGGCGCTCCCGACATGGAGAACGAACTGCGACGGTTTGCCTACAAGGTGGAGGCGGGCGCAGAGTACGTGATTACGCAGCCGGTCTTCGACCTGCGTCTGCTGGAGGAGTTTCTGGAGCGGATCAAGGAACATCGCATCCCGCTGATTGCGGGCATCTGGCCGCTCACCGGGCTGCGCAATGCGGAGTATATGAAGAATGACCTGCGAATCTCAATGCCCGAGGAGATGATGCTGCGCATGGCGCAGGCGGACACGCCGGAAGCCGCGCGCGCGGAGGGGATCAAGATTGCGCAGGAGATGGTCACGGCCGTGCGGCCCTATGTGCAGGGAGTGCAGGTGAGCGCGCCGTTCGGCAACTACGATGTTGCCGCTGAAGTAGTGAAGACCGTGTTGCGGCCGGAAAATTAAAAGAGGGAGTAAACGCCATGCCTTCGTTTGAAGAATCGCTCAAAAAGCTGGAATCCATCGTCGAGCAACTGGAGAAAGGTGATCTGGCGCTGGAAGACTCGCTGAAACTCTTCGAGGAGGGTGTGGGACTTTCTGCCGCCTGCAAGCAGGAGCTGGATGCTGCCGAAGGCAAGGTGCAGATGCTGGTGAAGCAGCGCGATGGTTCAATAGTTCCCGAGCCGTTCCTGACCGACAAGCCCTTCTAAGCGCGAAATCTTATTTTGAAAAGTTTCATGCAGGTGGAGCAGCGTATCTTTGCGCGCCGAGCTCGGCCGCAAGCTGAAGCAGCGATTCGTCGCTGCCGCGGGCTGAGGCCAACTGCATGCCGCCGTGTGCGCATGGGATTGCAATTGCGGGAACGCCGGCGAGCGAGAAGGGCGCAGTGTAACGCAACAATCGGCCGCGTGTTTCGGAATGGTCGGCGCCGGCCTGGAGGCGCGCGACCGGAGCGCACGGCAGCAAGACGAGAGAGTCGTCCGCGAAGAGATCGTCCATGCGAGCGCGGAAGGCCGCATGACGCTGGCGCAATGCAGCAATTTCGCCGGGTGAAATGCCGGCGCCCCAATGCAGTCGATCGCGGATCGCAGGTTCGAAGCGATCGAAGTTGCCCGCGTGCAGTCGAGCCGCTTCACTGGCTTGAAGAGGAGCGAAAATTTCGACTGCGTCAGCCCACCAATCCGAATCGATCGAATGCCCTTCAAGGCCGAGCGCTTCGAATTCGCGGATGGCGGAGCGAAAACAGTCGGCGACCGTCGGCTCGCAATCGAAAAGAAAACTTTCGGCGACGAAGGCGAATCGAGTGAATTGCGAGGCAGGAGGGGTTTCATGCGGTGCGAATGGCACGGCAAGCAAAGGCGCGTCCCGGAGATCGCGAAAGAGCCAGCCCATGGTATCGAATGACTTGGCAAGATGCGCGCCTCCGCGCCAGTCGCCACGCCCAAGAGTTGAGCGGTAGCCTGCAAGCCCGCAGAGTGCCGCCGGCACCCGGATGGAACCGCCGGTGTCAGTTCCGATGGCTGCGAGCGCCGAACCCTCCTGTATGCTGGCTGCCGCGCCGCTCGAAGAACCGCCGGTAAGCACCTCAGGATTGGCAGGTTGCACGCAATCGCCAAACTCCGGGTTCTCACCGGTAATCCCGTAGGCCAGGGGATGCAGATGTGTCTTGCCGACGATTACCGCGCCGGAAGCGCGCAGTCGTTCCACGAGCCAGGAGTCACGCGCAGCGATTCCGTTGCGATCGCGGTAAAAATGTACGCCACAACTTGTTGGCGAGCCCGCCAGGTCAAAGCAATCCTTCACAGAAATGGGCAATCCCCAAAGCGGAGAACGGCCGTCGCCAAAGACGCCGCCCGCGCCGTCTGGCATTGCTTCGACGCGTGTTGCTTCTGAGCCCGTAAAGGCCGCATCCTGCCAAATGTAGGTGTTGCGTCCTGCATTGTGATTTGCGTTGGCAAGCGCGGTCCCGGCCAGATCCGATGGCCGCAGAGCTCCGGAAGCAAGCGATCCGCGAAGCTCACGAATCGTCCATGGTGTCATAGCGAGATTGTAGCCCGGCAATTGAGGCGACAGACGGGAAGCGCCACGGGCGGAAAAGGAAAGGCGGCCCCGATGGGAGCCGCCCCCGAGAGCATGCGAGAGAACCAAGATTAGAAGTCGAGGTGCAACGACATTTGAATCTGTCGCGGGCTGCCGATGGTGTGCGTCACGATACCGAGACCTGCCGGCGAGGAATAAAGTCCGTCGGGTCCTGTCGCTGGCTGGCCTGCGGAAGGGAAGGCGTTGTAGCCGGCATTCTGCGATACCTCGTTCCCCGGGATATCGAAGCTCGTCGTATTCGTCAGGTTGTAAACATCGAAGGTGTACTTGAGGCTGTAGCGCTCCTTGTCGAAGCTCGTAACCTTTACGAGCGAAGCATCGGCGCGCTTCTGGAACGCCTGCCGGAAGATGTTGCGTTGGCCGTTGGTGAAGCCGGTCTCGTAGATATCGTCTGGAGGAATCGCGCCATTCAACCCGCCTGCAGGGAGAAGAGGAAGGGTGAACGCTGCGGAATTCAAGGCCGGCTTTCCTCCTCCAGGGGTCCATGCGCCAGATGCACCGGTTACCGCACTCTTGGCTGTGTAGCCTTTCGCTAATGGAACAATCGGATTAGTGATGCCGTCAGAGGTTGAATAGTAGATGCTGCCAATCGCTCCGGAGAAATCGATCACGCTGTAGGGCTGGCCACTCTGGAGCACGGTGAGGCCGTTTAGCGACCATCCGTCGATCACCTTGCCGGCAAAGGAGGTTTTTGACGCAAAGCCCGGGATATTGAAAACGTAGTTGAAGTTGATGACGTGAGTGCGGTCGAAGTCTGCGGAGCCATAGGCGCTGCGCAGATTGAGCGGGTTGTTGCCGTTGTAGAACAGTCCCAATCCGCTCTGCTCGTCGATCGCGTGCGACCAGGTGTAAGAGCCGCTTACCAGGAAGTTGTGGCTCATCCGCTTGTCGATGTGGAACTGAAGCGCGTTGTAATTATCGATGCCTTCAGCAAGATAATCGATCGACTCTGCCGCGTAGCCGATATAGGGCACGCGCAAGTCCACGTTGCCGCCTTCGTAGTTTGCCAGGTAGTATGCCGGCGCACCGAAGCAGGATGCCGATCCATTTGGGAGGTCGTTGAAAGAAACGTTGTATCCGTAGGTATACTGCTGCGGGCAAGCTCCGCCAGATAGCGTCGGACTCCCCTTGGACGCAATCGTTGGCTGGTTGAAGGGCACCGGAATCACCTGATGGCGACCGATGTTGCCTACATAACCGAGCTCAATGGCGACGTCGTTGCGCGGCTGCCATTGAAGATCGAGGGTGTAGTTGATGGTGTATGGCAGTTTATTGGCGCTGTCGTAGACGCCAAGCGAGATTGGCTGGCCATTGTTGGTAATCTCACCGTTTGGCGTCGCGGCGGATACCGGGCAAACTCCGGGAATTCCGCTGTAACCGTAGTTGACGATGCTGCAGGCATTGGGAAGGAATTTACTGAGATCCGAAGCCTTGGGGTTGGTGGGAGCGGCATATTGAAGAGTGGTGCCGTAGGGATTCTCGAGGTTGCCGGTCGTTGCCGTGGGCGGTCCCGTTGGAGGATCGAATCCGCCGTCCCCGCCGCAAGTGGGAATGTAGTACTGGTAAAAGGATTGAGATGATGTGGGGCAGGTTGAGACATTCACGAAGGGCAGTTGCTGGTTGACGCCGAATGGGCCGCCAGTCACCGTGCCGATAGCATAACCGGGCGAAAAATAGCTGAATAGCTCGCCGCGATCGTAGTAGATGCCGGCGCCCGTACGGACGACCAATTTGCTATGGAACATTCCAGGTTGCCATGCGACACCGACGCGAGGACCGATGCCCCACTGGCGGCCTGTCAGGGTGGTGTTGCTCACGCCTGAGGTGCCGTTGGCGTTGTTGCCCGCGATGATGAAACCGGGATTGGTAATGGTATCGGAAGCCGCACTGTAGCTGTAGAGTTTTGGACTAAAGTTGAAAAGCCGCCCGTACTTCTCGGTTAGTCCGCCGTCCCAATCGTAGCGCACACCCAACGTGAATGAGAGCGTGGGCGTGATTTGGTATTTGTCCTGCACATACATGCCAAGCTGATTGGAGCGGTAGTAACGGTTGGCGTTGCCTTGCATAAATGAAGTTACGTAGAAGCCGGTCGCTGCATTTCCTGGCGTGACGTAGCCCTGCACGAATTGGCTGAAGTCATCCGTAGCAACGGTGCCTGTGCCGGTGCGATGGTCAATGGTATTGAGCTGGGTGTAACTGTAGCTGGTGCCGAAGTTGATGGTGTGTTTGCCAAGAATCCAAATCGCATTTCCGGATGGGGCGAATCGGTTCTGGAACATACCCGTATTGCTTGCCTGGCCTTCAGCGTTGGGGCCGATGTTGAGGTAGACCGAGCTTACGCCACTCGGCTGATTTTCGCCCAGGATGTTGTAAATGGAGACGCCGGGGAAATAGCTCGATCCGAAGACATTGATAGATCCGGTTCCCGCCGTGCCGCCGGGGATGGAAGTTGGGCCGAAGGGTTGCTCATTGTCTGCATAATCCTTTTCGCGCAGGAAGCCCATGGTTTCTGTCGTGCTCAGGTTCGACTTGACAATGAAAGTATTGTTGATGGAGCCTTCCATCGCACCGGAGTCGAGGTGCTCAGTAAAGCCGGGAACGCTGGAGTAGGCGTAAGGCGCAAGAGTGGGATCGTGCTGGTAATAGTATTTGAACGCGAGGGTATCCTTGGCAGTTGCGTTGTAATCCACGTCAGCTACCCCGATGTCTGCCTTGAACCGGCCCGTGCCGGGAAGGAACGCATTGTCGAGGTGTGCGACTGACGGTGCGACGCCACCGAGCGAATCGTTGGGGATGAGCCACTTTCCGGGTTCCCCGGGCAGTGCGGGCGAATTGAACAGAATTCGGGCGAGCGGATCAATCTGCGCCGCAGAGACCTGATTGTCGAGGTAGGTGCCGGCACCAAATGATTTGTTGCTCACGGTGGCGAGGCCGTTTGCGGAGCGGTCGTCTGAAAGGCCGACGGGAACATCGAAGAAGGAATCGCCGAGCTCTGCGTCGGAGACGTGCAGGTGCTGATAGCCGACGAAACCGAAGAGCTTGTCCTTGATGATGGGTCCGCCGAAGGTTCCGCCAAGTATGTACCGGTGCAATTGCGGAACCTTTTGATTCGCCGGAACGTCGGGATCCTGATTGAAGAAAAATGGAGCGGCGTTAATCCAGTTGGTTCCGCGACGGAAGAAGACCGCGCCATGCAGGTCATTGGTGCCTGACTTGGTGCTCATATCAATGTGCGCGCCGGAGGTTGAACCCTGATCGGCGTCATACATGGAAGCGTTGACGCGAACTTCCTGCAGCATCTCGGGCGCGGGAGTGGGCAACGCATTTCCAATGGTCAGATAGATGGAGGCAGCCGACTGAATTTCGCCGCCGCCGCCGCCGGGACTGGTCTGGGCGCCAGTGCTGTTAATGATGCGCGCGGAGGGAACCTGGCTCGTGCTCTTGCCGTTGAAAAGGTTGCTGGCGTCAACGCCATTCAGAAGGAAACTGTTCGATGTGTCGCGCTGTCCGTTGGCCCAGATTGGCTGGTTGCCGAGACCGGAGTTGGCGCCCGTGCCTGAAGGCAGCTCAGCATCCACGCCCGTGGAGAGGATGGCCAAACCTGTAAAGCTGCCGGTTGGCAACGGCGTGTCGGCGATCTGCGTGGTTTCCATTACGTAACCGTTCGTGGTGTCGACGGCATTCATCAGCGGCGCGGCTTCCACTTCAACGGTGGTCGTATTCTGGCCAACTTTAAGCGATGCATTGACCGTCGCTGTGCGGTCCGCCTGCACTGTAATGTGTGGCGTTTTTTGCACCTGGTAACCATCGGCAGTAAACGTGAGCGTGTATGTGTCGATGGGCAAGTTCACGAAAGTGTAGCTGCCTGCGCCGTTGGTCTTGCTGGTGCGGGTCAACGTAGTTTGTTCGTCGATTGCAGTGATCGTCACATTGGGAATCACGCCGCCTGAGGCGTCAGTTACCTCGCCCGTGATGCCGCCCAGGGTGATCTGCTGTGCCGCGAGATGGCCGCCACACAGCACAGCGGCTGTCGCGATTGCAACCAGCCGGGGAAGTGAGGATAGAGAGACACGCATGATTTGTTTCAAGGATGTGGCCTCTGAATTGGGATGCCCCGCAAAGATTCTGGGGGGGTCAACGAAACACTCTGAAAGGTTGAAAATGCGTGCGTTATAGAGCGTTTAGGCCCAAACGGGAAAGAGATATTGCAATGAACCGACCCTTCTTGTTGGGGCAGGTCCCGCGGACGATGCGGGTTATCGAAAGATTAATGGCACACACATAAAATTCTCATAAGAAAATTGGGATTTTAGGCGGGGCGCCGAGGTTTCCCTCAGGACACTATTTGGCAGGCGATTTCCGGCGGCGCAGCCCATACCAGGCAACACCCGCCGCAATATAAACGAGATAGAGGTAGGGGATCCTCGCGTGAATTACGTCGGAGGCCGAGTCTAGGTCAAAGAACGCGATGAGGAGTAGGGTCGCGACGGTAAGAAAGCTCAGGGCCGCGACCAGACGCGAATGTTGGCCTACCGCGCGGCGCGCAAATGGCAACGCGGCAGCCACCAGCGCATACGCAGTGAGAAAGCCAAAGACCGAAAGCGACCCCAGCAGGTCGTACATCGAGTAGCCGGTTACACCGTTAATGGCCATGGCGCCGACGGCGATAAACATGATCGCAGCGGACAACGCGACGGCTGCTCCCGGTGTTCCATGGCGTGGGCTGGTGTGCTTGAGTGCTAAGGGCACGAGGCCTTCGTGAGCCATGCGCAACAGAACTCGTGCGGCTGCGGTGGTGCAGGCCAACACGCATGCAAACATGCTCACGAATGCGCCAAAGTCGATGGCAACGCCGAGCGGCGAGACACCGGCCTTAGCGGCGAGCAAGTGCATGGGGCTGGTGGAGTTACTGAGAGCGTCTGCTTGGCCGCGAAAACCCAGTACCTCAGAGTACGCGCAGAGCATAAAAAAAACTCCTGCGAGCAATGCGCATTGCAGCACGGCCCGGGGAATGGTGCGCAACGGGTCGCGCGCCTCGCCACCAAGCGTGGTGGCGCTTTCAAATCCAACAAAACTGAAGATGGCAAGCACCAGCGCAGGACCTAGCCCGGTGAAGGAAGTGCCGTGCAACTGGAACTGGCTCACGTCGAACTGCAGGCCGATTCGAAACGGAAGCAGCGCCAACACCGCCAGGATCAGAGTGACCGATACGGCCTCGATCCACAGCATGACTTCGGCAGAAAGCTTTACATCACGATACGCGATGTAACTAGCTGTGCCACAGACCACGGCTAGCGTTAAAAGAGGCATGGGAGCCCGATGGAAAAACTGCTGCGAAAGGACAGTGGCGTAGTAAAGCGCTCCGCCCGCGACCGAAGCACCCGTGGCCAAATAAGCAAGAAGCAGGCCCCACGCAGCCGTGACGCCGAAGGCCGGAGGCAGGGTGTTGGCCGTGTAGGTATAGAGTGATCCGGGCGACGCCGAAAGTCGCGCGAAACGGCTGACGCAAAAACCCACCAAAAGCATGGAGATGGTGGCCAACAGATAAACGAACCAGGTGGCATTGCCGGCCGCCGCAAAGATCAATGGGATCGTAAGGGAAGCGGTGGTGCTGGGCGCCGTGGCGGACACGGATTGCGCCAGCGTTTCGACGGGGCCGAGGACACCCGCATGGAGGCCGATCGCGGTTCTGTTGCCGGCCTCCGCTGGCGGGGACACGTAGGCCGTTGTGCTCGTTGTGCGGGTCACTGGTTTTACCTCACTGTGCTGGTTGTCGCGCTTAACGCTCGATTGTAGCTTCGATGGATCCGTGCGGCTCGTCAATGGGCACAAAGATGTGGTTGGGATTGTCCTGGCCGAAGGGGCTCAAGTCCGCAAGCAGATGATGAAGGTTAGGCATGGAGAGATGAATGCGCGCAGTCTCCGGCGCGGCTTCGAGCGCGGCTTTCCCCATATCGAAGAGCGTGTGTTGCACGCTCATGCTGTTGTGCACCGCGAATTCTTTCAGCAGTGCGGCGAGAATCCGCGCGCGAACCTGCGCATAGTCTGGCGCGGCATCTGAATATTCCCACTCGACGGTTGCACCCGTTCCAAAAATGCGGTCTGTCGCGGGCTTGAGCGTGGTCAACTTGTCCTTGATGTAGCCTGTGAACGCGGATTTCGTAGTTTTGAGGATGGTGAGGCCAACGATGCCCGAAGTGATCGCCCACGCGGCGCCCCTTTCGCGCACGGCGCTGACGGTCTCGAGTTCCGGGCCTCCCATCTGAAACGTCGTTGCTTCCGGTGAGCCATCGACGATCATGCGCTTCCACGCTTTCTGTTCGACCTTGACGCTCACCTTCGACACTTGCGGATTGTTGTTGAGCAGATAATCGCCGTACTCCATGGCGAAGGCCTCGATGGTTGCAGCCCTCGAGTTGCGCGCCACAAAGTAGACGGTGTTCTTCATGGTGTCAGTGGGCAGGACTTTGCTGTTGTCGGCAGCGGTGTAACTGGTTTCAAAGTCGCCGTAGAGCATCACGTAGACAGTCCACTCGTTGAACTCGTGACGGTCGCCACCGTGCGCATCTTTGACACGCGTGATCCGCGACAGCCGAACGCGCGATTTTCCGTAGCGATTTTGCCCAATCTTGGCCATGACTTAGCTTCCTCTATAAGTTGTGTAACTGTTGTCGCTGAGCAGGAGCGGCAAATGATAGTGGCTTTCGCCGCTGCAAGTGAAGGTGATGGAGATCTCGGGATAGATGCTGGTGCGGCCGTTTTGGAGTAGATACGCGCCGGTATCGAATGTGAGCCGGTAGACTCCGGCAGGCAGATCAGGCGCGAGATCGCGGCAGCGTCCGTCTGTATCGGTGACGCCGCGAGAGACTTCCGTCCACGAGCCAGGCGAATTTTGCACGCTCTCCGTCCACGGCGGCTCTTTGCCCTCGGAATGAGTGACTTCGATCCAACCGCCGCCCTCGTGTCTTTCAAGGCGAACTGAAACTCCCGCTGCCGGCTTGCCCAGGACTGTGTCCAATACGTGCGTTGTGATTGCGCTCATTCGACTAACCATTTTCCTAAACGAATTTGCAGAATCTGCCTTTGCTGCTCTGCCGCTTCCTGCAGTTCAGCTTCGCGGCTGCTAGTCAGGCGGCGCCGCAGAATCGCAAGCATCTCTTCTGCGCTTTTGCCGGTTGCACACACGATATAAGTAAAACCGAAACGCTGCTCATACAGTTCATTTAACTCGGTCAACTCGGCTAACAAACTATCATCGGCCGTAGTCGCCCGCGCCTGTTCCTGTTTGGACCACGTTGTCGATTGCGCTCCTGCGTGTGCTGTTGCTTTTCGCTCGCCAATGCGCGGATGACAGGCGAATGCCTCAAGCCAATCCGCTTCCAGCATTGTGGTCCAAACTCGGTCGGCCGAAGTGGAGAGTTCTTCCACGCTGACAATTGGACGCAGGGCAACCATGGCTGTAGCCCAGCGTTTTGATCCGCAGCAGGCCATCATCTTGTCCATCGCAGCAGTTTCGTCCGTCTGGTTCCACGCTGCTAGGGTGACGTTCACGGTTGCGATCCCTCCCGTGGCAGATCGAGTAGGAATTCCTCGAGGAGATTGGCGGCTACGCTACGCCGGTATTCGGCTGTGGAACGGATATCGTCGATGGGCTTAACCTCGGCCGACAGCGAGCGCCGCGCGGCAAGCACCGTTTCGCTAGTGACAGTTTGCCCCAGCAGTGCTGCCTCGGCTTCTTTAAGGCGCACAGGAAATGGCGCCAGGCTCGCAGCTCCCAGGCGAATCTCGCGAATCACGCCGTTCTCAAGCAGCGCCGTTCCAGCGAGCGCGACCTTGGCGATGGCCATGGCTCGGCGAGTCCCAACTTTGCGCAGGTATTGTTTGTGGCGCGCAAATCGCCGCGGAATGTGAATCGCGAAGAGCAGTTCATCGGACGCAAGGGAGTTGCGCTTATAGCCGGTATGAAATTCGGAGTAGGGGATACGACGGCTGCCACGTACGGAGGTCATCTCAATCTCGGCGTCGTAGGCGAGCAATGCGGGCGACGAGTCAGCGGCCGGGGAGCCGTTGACGAGGTTCCCGCCAAGCGTGGCGCGCGTCTGGTTGGCAACCGAACCGATCCAGCTTGCGGCTTTGGCCAGAAGCGGAAGTTCTGTGGCGATCGCTGCATTCTTTCGCAGATCGAGAAACGTGGTGGCGCCGCCGACGACAATGCTTTGCTGATGCGTTTGAATATAGCTCAGATCGGGAATGCCCCACAGGCTGACAAGCTTTGGGGCATTGAGCCTGCCAGCGGAGAAGGCAACCATCAATTCCGTGCCGCCGGCGATCGGCGTCCACTTGCCCGGCTCGGCGGCGAGCAGCTCAAGCACCGCGCTGAGGCTGCCGGGAGCAATGAGGGCGTGAACCTCAGCATTACCGCGCATGGTGCACCTCATCCTTCGACTTGGGTGACCCTGCTGCTGCTGCGACTACAGACTCGAAGATTCGTATGAAACCCGTACAGCGGCAGAGATTACCCGCCAATGCCTCACGAATCTCGGACATATCGGGATGAGGCGTGTTTTCGAGCAGTTGCACGGCCGCCATCAACATACCAGGCGTGCAGATTCCACACTGCGCACCGCCGCATGCGAGAAATGCTTCCTGCAATGGATGCAACGTGTCGTTCAGCGCGAGGCCTTCGACAGTTTGGATATGGGCGCCCTGGGCTTGCAACACGGGAACCAGGCAGCTATTCACCAGCTCGCCGTTCATGCGCACCGAACAGGAACCGCACTCGCCTTCACCGCATCCCTCCTTGGCCCCGGTTAGATGCAGGTCTTCGCGAAGCACGTCGAGCAATCGTTTCATTGGCGGCGCCTGCACGGTCCGGCCTTCGCCGTTCACGGTGAAGTTGATTGGAGTCCAAGGCCCGCTCATAAGACTGCCGGCTCCTCGACTAGTCGGCTCGCGGCAAGGCCGGCGAACAGATCTTCAGGAAGCAGCGGAATGGCGCGGAAGCCGACGCCCGTTGCGTCACGGATCGCATTGAGAATGGCGGGAGCTGGCCCGTCGTGCGGCAGTTCGCCGATACCCTTGGCTCCGAATGCGCCATAAAGGAAGGGCATCTCCTCAAAATGTACGTGAATCGGCGGGACGTCTTCCGCGGTCGGCATAATGTAGTTCGTCATCTGGTTGTTGGCCATGCGGCCATTCTGCCAGACAACTTTTTCATACAGAGCGTAGCCGATGCCTTGTGCGACGCCGCCTTCGATCTGCCCTGCAGCCAACACCGGATTCAGCACGCGGCCGACCTCTTGCACGGCCCAGAACTCTTCAACTTCCGCTGAATACGTCCCGGTATCAACGGCCACCTGCGCCACATGAATCGACCATGCAAATGCGGGATATGCTTCGCCGTGATACTTCTTGTCGTCCCAGACGATGCCCGGCGGCGGCTCGTATCGGCACAGCGACAAGACTTCGCTATGCGCCGCACGATAGCGTTCACAAGCTGCGAAGAACTCGATGGGTGTATAGCTGGCGCCAAGCCCAGCATGTTCACGGAGCATCGCCACAAGTTGCAAGCTTGCGCGCTCAATCAAGCGGCCGACGACCATCGATGTGCGCGACGCGACGGTTGGCCCGCTGTTGGGCACCTGGCCGGTGTCGGCGGGCGCCATGGTTACGTTGGCGTAGTCAATCGAGAGCGCTTCCGCTGCAACCTGCGTGAGGATTGTGTTGGTGCCCTGGCCGAATTCCGTGTTCGATACCAGCACGCGTACTTTCCCCTCGGGCGTAACGTCCAAGCCGGCCAACGAATTCAAGACCACCTCGCCGGAACCGGTAAAGCCTGAACCGTGGTAGAAAGCTGCGATCCCGATTCCGCGTTTTAGCGGGCTGCTGGGATTTTCTCGTGCGTACCGCGCTCGCTTGGAGTGGTAATCGCTCTCCGCAAGCGCGCGATCGAGCAATTGATCCATGATGACCGGTTCCCGCATTAACTGCTCTGTCGCAGTGGTGTCTCCTACGTGGAGAAAGTTCTTGCGGCGCAGCTCCACCGGATCCATGCCGATGACGGCGGCAATTTCATCCATATGCCGCTCCATGGCGAAGATCGCCTGTGGGGCGCCGAAGCCGCGAAACGCTCCGTAGGGGACCATGTTTGTTGCCCAGGAGCGCGACCGTACGCGCACATTGGGGCACACGTAGGGGCCGGTTGAATGCAGCGTGGCGCGCGACAGCACCGTCGACGAGAGCGTGGCATACGCGCCGCCGTCGGTCGCCAGATCAAGATCCATCGCGAGCAGCTTGCCGTCGGCATCTACAGCGGTCCGATGGCGCACACGGGAAGGATGGCGCTTGGTGGTCGCGGCCAGGTCCTCCATGCGGTCGTAGACCATCTTTACCGGATGGCCGCTTTTCATGGCCAGCAGCGCCGCGTGGCAGGCGAGAATGGATGGATAATCTTCTTTGCCGCCAAACGCGCCGCCGGTTTCAGCCTGAATGACGCGCAGTTTGTCTTCGGGAAGACGGAACACACCTTTCAGCGATTTGAAGACGTAATAGGGGCATTGCAGCGAGCCCCATATGGTGACGCCGCCCTCTGTGCTGTACTCCGCAATGATGCCGTTGTTCTCGATGTAGAGGTGCTCTTGCGCACCAGTCCGGTATTCGCGTTCGACGATGTGAGCGGCGTTGGCCCAGGCGGAGTCGACGTCGCCTTTTTCGAGCAGGAAGCCCTTGAGCAGGTTGTCGGAACCCCAGATGATCTCGTCTCCGCGCTCGCTCTCCTCGATGCTGAAGACAGTTGGTAACCGATCATACTCGATTTTGACCGCGTTCACGGCCTCGCGCAGTTTGTGCTTGTCAGGGTGCGCGAGGAGCACGATCGGTTCCTCACAATGGTTTACGGCGCCGTCGGCGAGGCAAGGCTGGTCGGCAATGATGAGCTGGATGTGATTGTCGCCCGGGATGTCCTTGGCCGTGACGACGGTGAATTCGTTCCAGTCAATGCGTGAATCGAATGAGATGGAGCGGATGAGGCCACGGGGAATCGTGCTGCGCACAGTCGAGCCAAACCACATTCCGGCGCGCTCCATATCGTCGATATAGCAGGCGCGGCCCAGCAACTTGTCCACGCCCTCCTTGCGGGGTACGGGGGCGCCGACGATGCGGGTTGTCGCATGCGTGCTCATAGTCGGAGGGGCCTAAACACGGAACAAGTTGAGGCATAGCATACAACGGCACGCCGATTTTTTGAAAGCCCGCAGGTTATCCAGCCAGTTGGGCAAGCGTGCGCGCCAGCACGTGTACGCCGCTGCCGATCCACTCCGGCGAGGCGTATTCGTCAGGCCGATGGCTCACTCCGCCGCGGCAGGGAATAAAGAGCATGGCAGTCGGCGCGATGCACGAGACGAACGAGGAGTCATGATAAGCACGCGCCACCATCTTCTTGTAGGTCTTGCCCGCGGCGATTGCCGATGCTTCAAGCGCAGCGAGTATCGCAGGATCGCACGTCGTTGGAGGATCGGCGTTAATCAACTCGGTGGTAATGGTGACACCGCGGCGAGCGCTCACTTGATTGGCAGCGGAGGCGAGCGAAGCCAAGATGCCGTCGCGGCGCGCGCGGTCGATGTCGCGGACGTCAGTCGTGATCATGACGCGCGAGGGAACACTATTGACGGCACCGGGAAAGACTTCGCATATACCCACCGTGCCGACGGTGTCGATGGCGCCGGTCGACTTGGCTGCGGATTCGAGCGCAAGAATTAACTCCGCCGCAGCGGCCAGCGCATCTTTGCGCCCCGGCATCAGCTTGCCGCCGGCGTGTCCGCCTTCGCCCTCGATCACGATGCGCTGACTGGCCGGAGCAGCAATATGCGTTACGAGTCCGACGTCGAGACCTTCCTGCTCAAGGTACGGACCTTGCTCGATGTGCAGCTCAACAAATTGGTGAAAACGCCCTTTGGGGACGGCAACGGATTCAAGCGGCCCGGTGAATCCAGCCTGCGCGCGCAGCTCCTCCAACCCGCGGCCGTCTTTGTCACGCAAGGCAAGTGCCTGCTTCGGACTAAGCACGCTCCCCATTATGCGGCTGCCCAGGCAACCGATGCCAAAGCGCGTCGGTTCTTCGGCTGTAAAGATCACGAGTTCAATCGGTCGGTGCGGCTTTAAGCCAAGCTGCTGCAAAACGCGAATCGCCTCAAGGCCACCGAGCACGCCCACGCAGCCGTCGTAGAGGCCGGCGTTGGGAATTGCGTCGATGTGCGAGCCGGTACCGACAGGCGCGAGACTTGGGTCGCTACCTTCCCAGCGCGCGAAGGTGTTGCCGATGGCATCTTGGCTTACTTTGAGTCCCGCAGCATCGCAAAGGCTTCGAACATAGGCGCGAGCGCGCATGTCGGCCTCGCCGAAGACGACGCGCGTGACCACCGGCGGCTCAGCTTCGGAGATCTGCGCCAGAGCCATCAGCTCCGACATCAGCCTGTCGATTGTGAGCTCCGGGCGAGTCGTGGTCATTTTGTTCCGGCTCCCAGCGGATGACGGCGCCAGTCTTTGTAGATGAGGTATTTCGCGGGCTTCTTTCCCAGAGCGCCGAACCACTGCGGGCAGTATGCGCCCATCCAGATGAAGTCGCCGGCCTGGACCGGATACCATTCGTCGCCGAGGCGATAGATGCCGCCGCCCTCAAGCATCAGGAGCCCGTGCTCCATGACATGAATCTCGACGAGGCTAAGCGAGGCCCCGGGGTCGTAGGTCATGGTGTTTACTGCAAAGTCGTAAGGCGGCCCGTCGGGCATGAGAGCGGACACACGCAAGCCTTCATCGCCCATCAACGCAACGGGAGCGATGGCGGATTCATGTCCAATTACGATCCCTGGAGAGTCCACTCCGGCCAGCGACTCATAGGGCTTATCGATGACGGCCGCGCGCGCCTTTTGAGACGAACGGAATGAGTGGGCGACGCTTTGCGGTAGATAGGCAAATCCGCCCGGCACCAGAGTGTGCTGGCTGTCGCCGGCAGTGAGCTCAATTTCGCCCTCGATAACGTACAGAAAACGCTGCGCCGGAGCTGCCTCAAGCGAACCCCCGGCTGCGAACTCCGCCGTGAACTGCGTAAAACGCGCGCCCAATTGTGGCGCAGTGTGAACGATCGACTCCACTCCATCTGCGCCAGGAAGCGGCGAGCGAATGAACGTATCCGGCGTTTGCAGCAGATGGTCGGGTCCGCGTCTGCTGCGTGTTGATCCCAGATGTTGCACGTGCGACCTCTCTCTAGGGAAATTCCGACAGGTGCGATGATCGATTTTAGCGGACTTCAGCGGCGAGCCGCTCAAAAAACTTACGCCCAACCGCGAGCGCGGCTTCGACATCTTCTGTAAGGACGGCTTCATCGGGATGATGACTGATGCCGCCCGGGCTGCGCAGGAAAAGCATCGCGGTGGGCACGCGTGCGGCCATTACCATGGCATCGTGGCCGGCGCCACTTGGCATGCGGTGTGCGGGAAGCCCGACGGCTTCGATCGCCTCCAGAAGGTACGCTGTTAGCCGCTCGTCCATCGGTACTGCAGGCTGTTCCATTTGGCGGACGCAATCGCAACACAATTCGCGCCGGGCGGCGATAGCCTGAGCTTCTTCCAGGAGTGTGTTTGCCGCGGTGGTCCTGACTGCATCGCTGGCGTGTCGCACTTCAAAGCTCACGCGAGCGGTGCCCGGAATCACGTTTCCGGCGTTTGGATCTAGATCTATTTTGCCTACAGTTGCGACCAGGCCGTCGGTGCGCTTTGCCAACGCCTCGACGGTGCTGATCCATTCCGCAGCTCCGGCGAGCGCATCACGACGCAAGTGCATGGGCGTCGTTCCTGCATGGTTTGCGTGCCCGATGAACTGCACGACAAAACGCGTTTGCCCAACGATCGAGTTCACTGCGGCGACGCTCAATCCTTCCGCCTCCAGTACCGGGCCTTGCTCAATATGGATCTCAACAAAACCGAGCGCGCTCTCGTCGAGGAGCGCTTCAGAGATCTCGGCAGGATCCAGCTCGAAGGCGCGGATGGCAGCTTCGAGCGAGATACCATCGGCATCCTTGAGAGCCAGCAGCGACCGATCGAAGCGCCCAGCTACGGCGCGGCTTCCGATGAAAGGCACACCGAACCTTACGCCCTCCTCCTCTGAAAAGGCGATGACCTCAATCGCGAGTGGAAGGTTCAACTCCTGTGCGATCTCCGCCCATTCAAGGGCAAGCGCCACGCCAAGCACACCGTCATCGGCGCCAGCATTGGGGACGGTATCAATGTGGGAGCCCAGCACAAGGCGTTTCCTGCGGCCGTTGGGCGGTTGCCATAGTCCACGTAGATTGCCAACCGCGTCGATGCGAACCGACATTTCAAGAGCTTCCATACGGCCACGCAGTAATCCATGGACATCATGAAACGGCGGCGTGAGGAAGCGGCGCGTGATGCGGCCGGGTTCTTCGGTCATCGCGGCAATGCGACGGCATTCTGCGATGGCGCGCAACGCGCGGTCCTTCAATGCTTGGCCGTTCACGTGCGCACCAGCTCTCTGCCGCGCGCAGCGCCAACGAACTTACCGCCGCAGAAGACTGGCTCGCCGCGCAACCAGGTTTCGCGAACGCGGCCGCGCAACTCTGCACCCAGATACGGAGAGAGCTTGTGCCGGAAATACAGATCATCGGGGGTAACTTTCCACTCGGCTTCCGGATCGAACGCCACGAGATCTGCATCTGCACCGGGAACAATAGCGCCTTTCCGCCCTGACAAGCCGGCAAGCTGCGCGGGGGCTGCCGCCATCCATTCGGCGATGCGTTCAAGCTTCATTCCGCGCCGGACCAAGGCCGTGTTGAGCACTGGCAGCGCCAGTCCCAGACTCGCGATGCCGCCCCACGCTTGATTCCACCTGCCTTCTTCGCGGCGCTTCATCGCGGGCGGGCAAGGGGAGTGGTCTGTCGTCACCATATCGATCGCTCCGCCCTCCAGTGCAGCCCACAACGCCTCGCGATTCGCCGCGTTGCGAATCGGCGGCGCGCATTTGTATTGCGTGGCGCGGTCGGGGATCTCTTCGGCGGCGAACCAAAGATATTGCACGCAAGTTTCAACGGTGATTGGTATGCCGCGCTCACGAGCAGCGGCGAGCAGTGGCAACGCCTGAGCGCTCGCGAGGTGCACGATATGGACTCGAGCGTTGAACTCTTCAGCCAGGCGAATAAGGAGCGCGATGGCTTCGACCTCCGCGGCGTCGGGCCGAGAAGCAAGATAAGTTGCGTATTTACACCAGTCGGCGGCTTCAGCGTTCAGCGCTTGCGTTGCGCGATTCACGGGGCCGGATATCTCAGCATGAGCCAACAGCGGGATAGAAGATCCGCGCAGCTTTTCG
The DNA here is from genome assembly GCA_964552975.1 of uncultured Occallatibacter sp. GTDB lineage: Bacteria > Acidobacteriota > Terriglobia > Terriglobales > Acidobacteriaceae > Telmatobacter. The sequence continues at coordinate 25,014 of CAZKJB010000011.1, forward strand.
AGCGCCGTCCGCAGATCGGATTCGTTGACCCACGCAAAGCCTTCGATGCCGGAGTGAATGAGGAAGCATTTGAAGCCGGGAACGCCAGACTTGGCGAGTGCCGGCAGCACCTCGGCATTACCCCGTACGACGCCACCCCAGGCGGCCCAGTCCACCCAGGCCTTACCTTGTGCAGCGCTCCTCTTCGCATTAAGGGCAACCACATCGATCGTCTCAGGGACGCAGTTCAGCGGCATGTCAACAAGCGTGGTGACGCCGCCCGCGGCCGCTGCCTGAGTGGCCGTATGAAAGCCCTCCCATTCCGTGCGGCCCGGCTCGTTGATGTGAACGTGCGTGTCAACCAGTCCCGGCAGAAGCAGGTCGTCGGCAAAGTCGCGGAGAATCGCGCCGGGTGGCGCCTCATTCCAGGGAAGGATATCGGCAATGCGCTCCTGGTCCACAACGACTGTGGCGGCGATAAAACCACCCGCCGTATGGACACGGGTCGATCGAAGTGCATGAACCATATTCAAATTACTTTCGCCGCTCGAAGAGCCCGGGATCAAGTGATAGCGCCAAAAACGGACACGCGGCAGGGTGGTGCTATCGGCTGTCGGTGGAACTTAAGCCCGCAGCCTGCTCAATAAATCCTGTGGGTGAACGGGCTTGGCGAGGATTTCGAATTCGTACCCCTCGGCTCGCGCCTTCTCAAGCAGATCGGCCGTTGCGGCTTGGCCGGAAAACAGCAAAATCTTGATTCCGGGAAGCAGCGCGCGAATGCGAATGGCCGCATCGATGCCGTTCAGATCGGCCATGATCACGTCGGAGATGAGCATGTCGGGTTGAAAGGTCGAAGCGAGTTCCAGAGCTTTCTCGCCCGAATACACGGCGCGAGCATCGAATCCGCTCTGATTCAGAATCATGGCAAGCGTATCGGCAATCACTCGTTCATCGTCGGCAACGAGAACCTTGTGTTTGGCATCGGTGTTGGGCATAGTCTCCTGGTTGCTCATAACAGTCTGGATGAGAGGAAGTCATGAGAAGCCAATAAGCAGGCCACGCTCCGCCCGTCGGGGCGCTTCCTTCTGACATTATGATACGCTTTGGGGCCCGGCGGAGTTTCGGCGCCCGCTGCGCGCAGGCGGCCCGAAGTCCATTCATGTCAAATCAATGCGCCAAACATATACTGGCAAGACTGGCTGCAGATCTGCCAGAGCCAATCCAGCGGAGAATCGGATATGCAGGAGACCGCGACCCCAAACGCGACCCTCGAGGAGCCACTGGCTGCTGAGGCGATTATTCGCGCCGAAGGAATTGAGAAGTACTATGCGCAGCCGAGCCAGAACCGCATCCAGGTGATTTCGGCGACCGACCTGAGCATCTTACCCGGCGAGATCCTTGCCCTGCTTGGCCCATCGGGATCGGGAAAATCCACCATGTTGCGCATGTTGACCGGGCTTTCCACCCCGTCTGCCGGGCAGGTTTATTGGCACGGCACTCCGATTGCCGATGCGGAAATCAACGTTTCGATTGTCTTTCAGAGCTTCGCACTCTTTCCTTGGCTTACAGTGCTCGAAAACGTTGAGGCTCCGCTGCAAGCGCGTGGCGTAGAGCCAACCGAGCGCCGCGAACGCAGCATGAAGATGCTCGATATGGTGGGCCTCGATGGATTCGAAGCGGCCTATCCCAAGGAACTGTCTGGCGGCATGCGGCAGCGCGTCGGTTTTGCCCGTGCCCTGGTGGTCGAGCCCGAAGTTCTCTTCATGGACGAGCCCTTCTCGGCTCTCGATGTGCTGACAGCCGAAAACCTTCGCAGTGAGCTGCTGGAACTGTGGGCGAAGAAGACCATGCCAACCAAGGCGGTCTTTCTCGTCACGCACAACATCGAAGAAGCCGTGCTGCTCGCCGACCGCATCATTGTGCTGGGCCGCAACCCCGGACACATTCGCACGGATTTTCCCGTGCGCTTGCCGCAACCGCGCGACCGCAAATCCGAATCGTTCACGCAGTTGGTCGACTACATCTACAAAGTGCTCACCCGGCCCGACACTGAACCGGCCGAGGCCCCGAGTCAACAAGTAGGACCGCACATTCGCGACCAGCGCCAGATGCATTATCAGATGCTGCCTCACGCGCGGCCCGGCGGCATTGCAGGCCTGCTTGAGTTGCTGTTGGATAAAGGCGGTCGCGACGACATCTACCGGCTCGCCGACGATCTCTCGTTTGAGATCGACGATCTGTTGCCCATTGTGGATGCCGCGCAGCTGCTCGGCTTTCTCAAAATCGAAGAAGGCGACGCTGCCATTACCCCGAGCGGTACGGAGTTTGCCAACTCCGAAATACTGCGCCAGAAAGAGCTATTTCGCGGAGCCGCCGTGGAAAACATACTGCTCTTGCGGCAGATTCGCCGCGCCCTGGAAACCAAGAGCGACCACTCGGTTCCCGAAGATTTCTTCCTCGACATGCTCGACGAGCAGTTTAGCGACGAGGAAAGCCTGCGCCAGTTGGAAACTGCCGTGAACTGGGGCCGGTACGCTGAGCTCTTCGACTTTGATTCTGCGCGCCGCCGCTTTGTAATGCCTGACGCGCTGGAAGAGGCGGCGGTCGAGGACGCCAAGTGAAGACCCAGCACCCTCTCGCGCGATCTCTCGTCACCGTTCGAAGCTGGCCTTTCGTCATCGACCTCGGAGTGGCAGCCTGCGCGCTCGCGATTTTCTTTGCCATCGTGAGCACCGGAGTCTATTGGTTCCAAAAGCCGATTCCCGTTGTTCCCATCTCCAACTCGATTAGGGCTTTGCCGTTGTACGCGTTTTACTCCATCGTGCGCATGGCCATCGCCTACATGCTGAGCCTGGCATTCGCGGTCTCCTATGGCTACATTGCCGCATATAATCCGCGCATCGAGCCGCTAATGGTTGCAGTTCTCGACATACTGCAGTCCATTCCGGTGCTGAGTTTTTTGCCCCCTGTGGTGCTGGCCATGGTCTCGCTCGTTCCCGGCCACCAATTGGGCATTGAGATGGCTGTCATCCTGCTCATCTTCACGGGGCAAGTGTGGAATCTCGCCTTCAGCTTTTACTCTTCTCTGAAAACGATCCCGAGAGAGATGCTGGAGGCGTCGCGCATTTATCGATACTCCGGGTGGCAGCGATTCTGGCAGCTCGAACTTCCTTACTCTGCCATTGGCCTTGTGTGGAACTCGATCGTTTCAGTCGCCGGGGGATGGTTCGCGCTCATCTTTTGCGAGACGTTCTCGATGGGCGATCGCAATTTTCAGTTGCCGGGGCTGGGCAGCTACATTCAAACCGCGACGAATGCAGGCGACGTTCATGCACTGCTGGCGGGCATTACAACCGTGATCCTGATCGTTGTTGCTACAGATCAGCTGGTATGGCGGCCGCTGATTGCCTGGAGCGACAAGTTCAAATTTGAACAAGTGGAATCGGCGGACCGCGTTGCATCGCCGATCCTTGAGGTGCTGCGCCGATCCAAACTCTGGCAGGAGCTGCCGGGGCGCATCTGGAACAGAATCGAAGAACCGGTTTATCGCCGTCTGGCCCAGTCAAAAGAGTGCCGCGTGGTTCGGCCGCTCGACGAAACCCGCAGCGGCAAAATTTCGCCCGGCGTGTGGGCACTGGGAGTAGCTGGTTTCCTGGTAGTCTGCTGGGCGGCGATACAGGCGATGTTCATGCTCAGGACAATCTCCTTGGCTGACCTTAGCCTCTTGCTGGAAGGCGCTGCGGCAACTTTTCTGCGGGTGAGCGCTGCGCTGCTGATCTCCGCGGCGTGGACGGTTCCCGTAGGCGTCGCCATCGGCTTCAACCCAAAGCTGGCGCGCGTCGTGCAGCCTTTGGCGCAGATTCTGGCCTCGGTTCCAGCAACCGCATTTTTCCCCATCCTCCTCATCGGGCTGGTAAAGATCGGTGGCGGACTGGGGATCGGATCGATCGCACTGATGTTACTGGGCACGCAGTGGTACATCCTCTTCAACGTGATTGCCGGGGCAATGTCGATTCCTTCAGACCTTCGGGAAGTGGCGTCACTTTTTCACTTCACACGCTGGCAGCGCTGGACGAGGCTGATTCTTCCAGGCATCTTTCCCTACCTCATTACGGGCATGGTGACTGCTTCCGGCGGGGCCTGGAACGCATCGGTGATGGCCGAATACTCGCATGTTCAAGGCCAAACTCTCGAAACCATCGGTCTGGGCGCGCAGATTGACGCCGCGACCGACAGCGGCCGTTTCGCTATGCTGCTGATGGCCACGATTCTTATCTCCCTGATGGTCGTCACGTTGAACCGCTTAGTGTGGCGCAGACTTTACCGGCTGGCGGAAACCCGATTTAAACTCGAAGGCTAGACGTTATTTGTCCGCAGCGATTCTTAGAGGAAGATTGCAATGATTCGAGTTGGTTTGGTGGGTTTTGGCATGGGGAGCCGCGTCTTCCATGCGCCTCTGGTCTCTTCAGTTGAGGGGCTGGAACTGGCTGCCGTCATGGAACGCACTTCCAATAAGGCGGTCGAGCGTTATCCCAACATCAAGGTGTATCGCTCGCTCCAGGACATGCTGGCAGATACCACACTTGCCCTGATTGTTGTGGCCAGCCCGAATGGTACACACTACGCGCTCGCCAAAGAGGTTCTCAGCGCCGGCAAGAATGTTGTTGTCGATAAGCCGATGACCGTCACCTCGGCGCAAGCTGCCGAGTTAATTGGCCTCGCTAAAAAACAGGGAACGCTTCTTACTCCATTTCATAACAGACGCTGGGACAGCGACTTCTTGACGGTTAAGAAACTACTAGATGAAGGTTCGCTGGGCCGGCTCGTCGCGGTTGAATCCCGATTTGACCGCTGGCGGCCTGCTCCTCTTACCGAACGTCTTTGGAAGGAAAACTCTGACCTTGGCGGCGGTGCACTGCTTGATTTGGGTCCTCACCTCGGGGATCAAGCGCTGACACTTTTCGGCAAGCCTGAAACGGTCAGCGCAGACGTGGCTCGAGAGAAAGATGGGCCGGGAGTCGACGATGCTTTTACGATCCGATTACGCTATTCAGGATTCGTTGTGACTCTTGGAGCCAACAGTCTTTCACTGCCCGCGACGACGCGCTTTCACCTTCGCGGCACAAAGGGAAATTATTTGAAATCAGGTCTCGACTTGCAAGAGGCCGCGCTGAGCAAAGTGCTGCGCATCGACGAGAAAATTGGAGGTCCGGCCTGGGGCCAGGAGTCACCCACGTCGTGGGGCGTGCTGCACGTGGGCATCGACGGCGGCTCGGTCAGCCGGCCTGTTCCGGCGCTCGTTGGAGATTATCGGCACTACTACGCGGGGATTCGCGATGCGTTGCTGGGAAAGGCCCCACCGCCTGTCAGCGCCGTGGACGGCTGGCGCGTGGCGCGACTGCTGGAATTTGCGACCGAAAGTTCCGAGAAACGGTGCGAGATTGTTTGCGATTGGAGCCAGGAGCCGAATTGAGGGCTTAGCTGCACAAAGCGAGAACCGATTATTTTCTGCTGGGCTCTTTCTCGATCAGTGGGACCCAAAATCGAAACTTCGCGCCTCCGCCGGGAATGCTTGAAGCCTCAATGCCACCGCCGTGCGCTAGCAAAATTGCGCGGGTGATCGCAAGGCCCATGCCGGAGCCTTTGCGCCCGGCTGCTCCGCGCTTGCCACGATAAAACTTCTCGAAGATGAGCGGCAGGTCGAGAGCATCGATGCCGGGGCCATTGTCCTCTACTGTGAATTCCAACCGATCGTCGTCGCGGTCACAGCTGAGGGCGACGCGGCTGCCGGGCGGTGTGTACGTGGCCACATTTTCAAGCAGGTGGCGAAGGACCCTGCCCAGTAGTTGCGGATCGAACCACGCAAGTTGGTCCCCATCGGCTCCGCCTTTCGCGTTAACCAAGACGCTCACTTTGTGCGACTGCAAAATCTTTCGCGATTCTTCAACGGCCTCATCGAGCAAAGCGCGGGGATGCTGGTGCGTCATCTTTACCTTCACCACATTGGCGTCGATCTCGGCCATCTCCACAGACTCCCCGACCAACAGATCGAGCCGCGCCGCTTCTTCGTCGATAATTCGCACCATGTCCAGACGTCCGGCCTCATCTAGCCCATCGGTCTCGAGCAATGTGGTGGCCGCGGCGCGGATTGAAGTGAGCGGGGTCCGCAATTCGTGGGTTAGCGAATCAATGAGAGCCGTGCGCAGCTTTTCTCCTTCGCGGGCCGCCTCCATGCGGGCCGACGCCTCAATGGCGACGGAACGCGCGATTGCAATCGATACCTGTGCGCTAACGGCAGTGGCAACCTCGAGCGAAAGAGATTCGGGCTGCCATGCCAGCGCTCCCACCGGCCTCATCCCAAGGGCAAGCAATGCGATGTGATATCCGTCAAGCGGAGCCTCGATGGGAGTTGGTCCCTGGGTGATGGCGAGCATGTGCACCTGCACGCTGGCGGGAATTTCGCTTGTCGACGAGTAATAGCGGTCCTGGTCACAGACGTAAAGGGCCACTCCGTTCAATCCGAAAATGCGGTTGATGAGCACTGGCATGTCATGGATCAGGCGATCGGCGTCTTCAACGAGCATCATCTCCTGGCTGAGGGCGTAGAGCCGCTCAACGTCGGCTTGCCGTTGTTCCGCCTGTTTTGTCTGTTGTCGGGCCCGCTCAGACAGCCGGCTCACCACGATGCAACTGAGCCCGAACGAAATCATCGCAACCCACGCTGAAGCGCCGCCGATGACAAATGTGTGCACCGGAGGCAAAAAGTAGTAATCGAATGAAAGGGCGCAGAGAACCGCGATGTAGATCGAGAGTGCGGCCCCCGTCTGTGTCGCCCACCACACCACCAGGACGAGGTACACCATGCCGGCGATCGTGGAATTGGCGCCCAGCCAAGTCAGTAGGAACGTTGTTAACGCGGCCGCCGCCGTAGCCGCCATCCAGCGAAGGGCCTGCCCGAGAATTGCGCGCAGGTTCATCTTTCTACCCATTCGAATCATACCCACATTGCTCATTGATGTAATCTCATATTGAAAGAAGAACGAAATGTCCGGAAGAATTCTCGTGATCGACGACGAGTCACAAATCACTCGAGTGCTGCGCGCTGCCTTATCTGCGCAGGGTTATGATGTCCGCACGGCCAACGATCCCGAGGAAGGTTTGCGGATCTTTCGCGACTGGCCGCCAAATCTTGTGATTACCGATTTGATGATGCCCGGCATGAGTGGGGTTGACGTCTGCCGGAACATTCGCTCACGGGGCACAACGCCGGTGCTTGTGCTCTCTGTGCGCGAGCACGAGCGGTCGAAGGTCGAAGCCCTTGACGCGGGCGCCGACGACTATGTGACTAAGCCCTTTGGCATTCAGGAACTGCTGGCCCGCGTGCGAGCTCATTTGCGTCGCGCACCGGAACGTGCCTCAGCAGCCCTTGAAACCGGAGATTTTGTTGTGGACGCCCATGCCCACAGCATTACCGTGCAGGGCAAACCCATCCACCTGACTCCCAAAGAGTTTGATCTGCTGTTCCACCTCGCCCGCAACGCAGGAAAAGTGATGACCCATCGCGCGTTGCTCACGGCCGTCTGGGGTGCGCAATCTGCTCACCAACCCGAATACCTGCGTGTCTTCGTTGGCCAACTTCGCAAAAAACTGGAAACCGAAACCGGTCGCCAATATATCCAAACGGAACCCTGGGTTGGCTACCGCTTCATCCCCGAGGGCTGGTCGAGCAACCAGGAGTGATTGAGCCCGGCATGGCTTTGCGAGCCGCGCCTCATCCTTTGGCTATTGATTTTTCATCGATTTCCGGCTACCGAAGCCCAATCCTTACGGTTTATTTAGAAAATCTTTTCGAAACTCAAATCAGTGGCGAGCCAGAATTGTTGTTGTTGAGGCAGTTCGGTTTCCTTTGGACTCACGTTGCCCGAACTTCCTGGTAAAGTACCGATGATCGCTGCCAGGGATTCAATTGGACGCGTTACAGAATCGGCCCTCGGTCATTGTTGGACCCGAGCCGATTCAAATGCGCCTGGGAGAAATTCATGCAAGATGCTGTGATGCTGCTGTTCACCGCGATTTTCTTCGCCGTGGCGTTTCTTTACGTCAAGGCTTGCCAGAAGCTGAGGTAGCGCAATGCATATGGATTGGATTACGGCGACCGGCCTCGCTCTCTCCGTTCTCTTGTTGGTTTACCTGACTGCCACGTTGATTTTCCCGGAGAAATTCTGAAATGTCTGTGAATGGCTGGCTGCAATTCGCCATCTACTCCCTGGTTCTGCTCGCGACGGTTCGTCCGGTGGGTATCTACCTGGCGCATGTGATGGAGGGCGAGCGCACGTGGCTCGACCCCGTGTTTCGCCCGCTCGAGCGGGTTATTTACAAGCTCTGCGGCGTAAACGCTGAAGAAGAGATGAACTGGCGCGAATACGCTTTTGCGATGCTCGGTTTTTCGGCGGCGACGCTAGTTCTCACCTACCTCATCGAGCGGGTGCAGGCATCTCTTCCGCTTAACCCGCAACATTTGGCCAACGTTGGCACCGACCTGGCTTGGAACACCGCCGCCAGTTTTACCACCAACACCAACTGGCAGTTCTACACGCCAGAGTCCACCATGAGCTATCTCACTGAGATGGTCGGACTGGCGACGCACAACTTCTGGTCGGCGGCAGTGGGCATCGTGGT
>CAZKJB010000012.1:0-32261 GCA_964552975.1 uncultured Occallatibacter sp.
GAAAATCCTTTGGTCAGCCGCTTATTCAAGCGCACGGTGCCCGCATTGAACTTTGAGAACGACTTGGCTTCTTCATATTTGAAGCTGAGCGGGACGCAGGGCAGAGATCCTCGGCAGACGACCGACGGATCAGTTCCTGGACTGCCGGCGAGCGCGCGCGGCGCAATCACGGTGTTCTGGTGATCGCTCCTTGCCCCGTTGTAACCGACGTTCAGAATCATGCCCCATGGCAATGTCTTTTGAATGTCGAGATTCCAGGCCATCACGTAAGGCAACGGGTAGTGTGGATCGAGCGCGTAGTTACCCAGAGTGGCGGGCGCAGGAAATCCGTTAGCCAGCGTGAAGCAGGTCATGGGCACGGTTCGCGCGCATGCCGATGAAGCCGAATTTCCGATGGCTTCCTGGTTCGTCTGCTCGTTGGTGAAAGGCGGCTGGTGCGCCATCGTGTTCGCGAACGTTGAATATTGGCCGGTAACGTAGTTCATGCCAAAGCCGGCGCGCACGACCGTCTGTTTGATCTTGGGCACGCGCCACGCCAGCGCTACACTTGGCCTGAAACCTTTGCGCCAGGGATAGACGAGCGAATTCGGCAGCCCGCTTGCACCAGCCGAGATCTCGCTCAAGCTTGTAAATCCGCCTTCTGGATTGGTCGCCACTTCGGCCAAGTGCCCGTATTTCTCTGTGTACGGCGCGAAGAATTCGTAACGGACGCCGTAATTCAACGTGAGCGACGGCATCAACCGCCAGTCATCCATGGCGTAGGCGTCAATCACGTTGTCGCGAAGATAGCTTTTGTTGAGCGACGAGTTGAGAGTCGTGGATTGTGGCAGGCCGAGTAAGAAATCAGCGAGCGAAGAGCCAGTGATTTGATCCTGCGCGGCATCTTCAGTAAACAATCCGCTAAAGGTAAAGTTTCCCGTCCCGTTTGAGCCCGCGAGGAAGTCGCGGTGAACCCGCCGGTAGTCGCCTCCGTAGCGCATGTTGTGTTTGCCGTGAATCCAGCTCAGGGTTTCAGTGAATGCAATGGTCTGCGAGATGGAGAAGCTGGGCTGAACTTCGCTAATCCCCTGGAAATTGCTCAGTGAAATGACAGGAAAACCGTAGTTGAGCGGGACGTCGTTGGGCACACTCACGCCGTCAGTAGCGCCAGGATTGTCCGCTGTGTCGGTGAAGAAGTTGGTTGTGTGACTGTTGCTGCGATTCCAGTTGAGGTTGGAGATGCTGGTCACGCGATGATAGCCGACCGTGTACCCCACCTGCAGCGAGTAGGAACTGGAGGCGCTCTTGCCGCCCAGTTCCGGAAACAGACTCACCAGGTCCGACGCCGAGTGGGACCAGTTGTAGTTGAGGTTGATGCTTTGGCGAAGACCTTGATTCGTATTCTGGCCGCGTCGACCGCCGCCTACTCCACCACCACCGCGGCCACCGCCGGGCCGGGTGGCATTGGCGCCCAGGCTGCGGTTGTAGCGGATGCCGGCTTGCGTTGAGTTCGATTGCGCAGTCGTGAGCAGGTGGTAGTTGTACGGGAGGCCGCCGGTTGGCGTCAGGTTCGGCTCGGGGAAAATCTGCATCAGTGCCGTAGCCTGCGCGGCGATCCGCGTGGGCGGAATCACATTGGGCGTACCGTTGAAAATAAATTGCTGGAGCGTAGCGGGATCGTAGATCGCGGGCAACCCAGCCGCCGAAAAATCGCCGCTGCGCTCCGCATCTGTCGGGATGGTGGCGTAGTTGTCTTGCGGAGTCGACGACCGCGAGCCGGAGAGCGTGAGGAAAACGGTGTCCTTTCCGCTGGGCTTGGTGAGATGCGGAATATACGGTGCGCTAGTGAAGCTCAGGGTGAAGCGGTTGGATCCGTTGGATGGCTGCAACTGGGGCTGATTCTCGAGGGAGAACGGAAGCGCGTTAAAGATGGAGTTGGTTCCGTTCCATGCGATCGCGCCATGCGGTTGGCTGGGATTGAAGCCGCGGAAGTTCCCGCGTCCGCCACCTCCGCCACCGCCTCCCCCGCCTCTTCCACCAAATCCTCCGCCACCGGCCCCACCGAAGCCTCCACCGCCTGCAAAGCCGCCGCCGCCGAAAGCTCCGCCAAATCCACCGCCTCCGCCAAATCCGCCGAACAGTCCGCCCTGGCCATCCTGCGCTCCGGGACCACCTTGCCCGGCTAATCCACCTTGCGCCTGGATGGACAGCGCGGCGTCGCGCAAACGATTGGGGTCTATGCCAGCCAATGCGCTTACCTGGCCTGCTTGCCCGTTGACGGCGACTGATTCCTCGCTGAAATCGGTATTGTTGGCGATCGACGGCAATGCCGCACCGCTGGCGCCCGCCGTGCCGGATTCTGTGTCGGTATCGGCGGTGAGGGTATTCATCAGGCTCACGCTTTCCGGCGTATTTCCCGCGAGTTGCCTCACGTCCTGGCTCGCCGCTCCTTGCCGTGTTGTGGCCTGCTGCTGTTGCTCCTGCTGAGCTTCTCGTGAGGCAAGGATCAATTGGAAGTTGACCAGTTGATCGTGGCTCGTGGCGTTCAAAACGCCTTCCTGCGAACCTTGCGCGAAGGCCGCGAACTGAGTCCGGATGACGTAGCGGCCATTCTGCGGGATATTCAATGTCCACATGCCGGTGACATCTGTGGTGGTAGAGAAGCGCTTGCCTGTCAGCGTGTTTTGCGCGGTTACGGTGACGCCGGGCAGCGGAACATTGCCGCTCTTCACAGCGCCATGCAGCTTGCCGCCAACCACGGCCTGGCTCGATGGCAAAGAGCCAGCCGCCGTTGGTCCTGCCGCGTTTTGATCGGACTGATTGGCCGGAGCCTGGGCTGCATTGTTCGCCGGAGCCGTACTTGGCGCGACGGGCGATGCAAGGGGAGCTGTTTGTGGACTCGCAGCAGGCGTGCTAGCGGTCGGTGCGGCGGAGTTGGTCTGCGCAGGAGCCTGGGCGCATGCTGCAGAACAAGCGGCCAGAATCATTGCTGCCGCACACGAACGCCTCATTGCCTGTTGCCGCATTCGGACTCCCCGCCATATTGTGCTCGCATTCAGTCTGACGAGTCTCGCGGTGTGAAGGTTTACGAATGTCACTTGCAATCCTGTTGTGTGGCAGAGGGTTAAATTGCTGAATTTATAACCGCAGGAGCAACTTTGCGCTTGCATTCCGCGCGAGCGCATGTTAACTCTTAAGCTAATAATTTCCTGATTGCTACCAATTCTATAAACATTGGGATGCATCGGACAGGACGGGAACGTCAATGAAGATCGGTACGACGATTCGCTCTTATCGCCTGCAGAAGGGCCTGTCGCAAGGCGACATTGAAAAGAAAACCGGGCTTCTCCGCTGCTATCTTTCGCGCGTTGAGAACGGACACACGGTACCCTCTCTCGACACGCTAGCCAAGATTGCCCACGCCCTCGATCTGCCGATTGCGCAATTCTTCGCCAGCGATACCCTTGCGCGGCAAATGAATGCGCAGAATCTCTCTGACGACGAATTGCGCTTCCTGACGCAGCTACGGCGCTACTCTTCGAATCTGAATGAAAGCGACCGCAAGCTGCTGCTCGCTATGGTGAAGAAGTTCGCCGCAACTGCGGTGCGCTAGAACGAGAACCAGGTTCAAGAACTTCGGCCCGGCATCCGGGGAAACTCACCTCAGGGGCCAAAGCCCTTCGGCCGGCGCGGTCAGTTTCGTGGCGGCAATTGAGCCAGATAAAACCCAAACAGCACCAGCAGACCCACGACCATGCCGATTGCCAGGCGCAAACGCAGTTGAAAGACTGTGCGCTGCGAGCCGATGCGCGGCACCATCGGCACGGCGAACAAAAGCCCGCACAGGAAACCGCCAATGTGCGCTGAGTTATCGACTTCCACGCCGGTGATCCCGCTGCCAAAGTTGAGTGAGAAGCCGATGACGAGATTGATCGCCGCAAAGTAAATGACCGACTTGCGCAGCCGCTTCAGTTCAGAGAGCGGAATCGGCAGCTGCTTCGATTTGAGAAGCACAATCAGTGCCCCGGCGATGCCAAAAACGGCTCCCGAAGCTCCTGCGCCTGCCTGGAAGAATGGCGTCCCGGAAGAGTCGCGGAGTGGCCGCACCCAGTTGGCGAGGGTTGAAAGCAGATTCCCTGCGGCGCCAGTGAGAATATACGCCGCGAACAAACCGAGCGAGCCCATCAGCGGCTCCGCCAGCATCCCCAGGTTCCACAGGCACCACATGTTGGTCGCCAGGTGAATGATGCCCACGTGCACGAACATCGCAGTGACGATGCGCCACCATTCGCCGTAAATCAGAACATTGTTGGGCCTGTCTGCGCCCCACTGCATAAGCTGGTCAAGGGAGGGCATCCAGATGCTTGCCCCGCGCAGGACCATGCCGAGAAATACGCCGCAGTTGATTCCTACCAGCAAATAGGTAGCCGGCGCGGAGGCCCAACCCGGCCGGCGGCGGGGCGCCGGTGGCGGCACATACTCGTTTCCCGGAGGAAGAATCTCGGGCTGAGGCTGGGTCGGATTGCTTCCCATATCAACACTCTAAAGCATTTCTCGCGCGACCGCGGGCCGCACGCTCGGGCCGCCTCACTTGAAATTCCAGAGGTTCCCCGGTGCGGGATTCCGTGCAAAAGCCGCACTACCGCGGGTTGTAGTCTGGTGTGTGCTCGGCGACTCTCTGGAGGATTGCGCGAGCGTGGATTTTGACAAGGAGAAGAGTGACTGTGGAAGTGGGACAGAGTGTGTCGGGCGCAAAGCCCATTCGCCGGGCGCTGCTGAGCGTAACCGATAAAACCGATTTGGTTGAGTTTGCGCAGATACTGGCGGGCTTTGGGGTCGAGCTGATTTCAACCGGCGGTACGGCACGCGCGTTGCGCGAGGCGGGACTCATGGTGAAAGACATCAGCGAGTTGACTGGCTTTCCCGAGATGCTCGACGGACGCGTGAAGACCCTGCACCCTCTCGTGCATGGCGGGTTGCTCTACATCCGCGGCAACGCGGAGCACGAAGCCGCGGTGGCGTCACACGGCATCAAGCCAATCGACATGGTGGTGGTAAATCTCTATGCCTTTGAGAAAACAGCAGCCCAGCCGGGTGTTGCGTTCGGTCATCTCATCGAGAACATCGATATCGGCGGGCCGTCGATGGTTCGGTCCGCGGCGAAGAACTTTGAAGATGTGGCCATCGTGACGCGCGTAGCGGACTACCCGGTACTGATCGAGGAATTGAAGGCGGCCGGCGGGGTATTGAGCCGCGCAACGCGCTGGCGACTGGCTAAGCAGGCTTTCGCGTTGACGGCGGCTTACGATTCGGCCATCGCTAACACGCTCGAGCGCATTACCGAGGCGCGCGTGCCCGAATCTGCTGCTGCGCCGGACGAAAGCGCCCTGCCCGCGATGTTGCGCATCAACATGCCGCTGGCACAGTCGTTGCGCTATGGCGAAAATCCGCAACAGAGGGCGGCGCTCTACGCAGACGGCTCCGGGCTCGGCGTGGCAGGCGCTCGCCAACTTCAGGGAAAGGAGCTCAGCTTTAACAACCTGGTGGATCTGGACGCCTGCTGGGAGCTGGCGCAGGAGTTCGAGGAACCCGCCGTCATCATTGTGAAGCACACCAATCCGTGCGGCGCGGCCACTGGGTCTACAGTGCTCGAAGCCTACAAAAAAGCCCTCGCTTCCGATCCGGTTTCGGCCTTCGGCGGAGTCATAGGCATCAACCGCGAGGTCGACGGGGCCGCAGCCGAAGAGATTGCGAAGTTGTTCGTAGAAGCCATCGCCGCCCCGAGTTTTTCGCCGGAAGCGAGGGAACGCTTTGCCGCCAAGAAGAATTTGCGACTGGTCGAAGTGGTTGCAGCACCGGCGCGGCCCATCGTGAAGCACGTGTCGGGCGGACTGCTTTTGCAGGACGCCGATACCGGACGCGTGACGGAAACGGAGCTGAAAGTCGTTACCTGGCGACCGCCAACTGCGGAGGAGTTGTGCAGCCTGCTGTTTGCCTGGCGCATCTGCAAGCACGTGAAATCGAACGCCATCGTGTATGCCCGCGACGGGCAGACCCTGGGTGTGGGCGCAGGGCAAATGAGCCGCGTGGACGCCGCCCGATTCGGCGCCATGAAGGCTGTGCTGCCGCTGAAGGGTTGCGTCGCCGCCTCGGACGCGTTCTTCCCGTTTCCCGACGGGCTCGAAACCGTTGCCCAGGCTGGCGCCACGGCAGTCATCCAACCCGGGGGATCAGTCAAAGACGACGAAGTGATTGCCGCCGCCGACCGGCTGGGCATGGCGATGGTCTTTACCGGCATAAGGCACTTCAGGCATTGACCGTGCACGCAGGGAAACCGGGAATGTGTTGAGAAGGGACCGGCGTGTTCATTGTTCTAGCGGGCCTTGGCGGCGGTTCTTCCATTGCACCAGATTGATCCGCACGGGATAGATAGCTGCCACTTTAGTGGCATCCATTGCGCGCTGGTCCCTCTAACCGTTGCGTCGTGCCGAGCTTAGCAATTGGATCCCCCATAATCAGCAAAATCCCGCATTCTGCCGCGCACCTGCGACAAATGACAGGTAAAATCGTCTCTAACAGCAGGCAGAGTTGCTTAGGACGGCTGCCTGCGCTCGGGTTTTGGCCTCGGCATAGCGTTCTTCCGCTATGTCTGCTGAAATCGCGCGGATTTCCCTGCATGATGACAAAACACTTACCAATGCCGACACTCAGACCCAGCCTCGCCGCAGCAATTCTGCTTTCGTTGCCTTTAGCTCCCGTTTTTGCCCAGACCGCCCCGGCAAGCGGAACTCCGGCCACACCAGCGCAAGCTGCCCCTGCCTCGACAGCGCCAGCGCAATCCGAGCCGGTCAAAGTCTCGGCTGTCGATGCTGACGCGGACCAAGTCAAAAAGACGTCTGCACCCGCTACAGAGCCGAATCGCGCGCTCGCTTATTATCACCTGGCCCTTGCCAGCGTGTATGAGGACGACGCGATCTCCGACGGACATTCAGAAGCGGTGAACCGCGCTATCGAAGAATACAAGCTCGCACTCAATGCCGATCCAAATTCGGCGGAGCTGAACGACGGCCTCGCCGACCTCTACTTCCGCACCGGCAGAGTGCACGACGCCGAAGTGACGGCTCGCACCCTGCTCAAGAACTCGCCCGACGACATTGACGCGCACAAGCTGCTTGGCCGCATTTACCTGCGCCAGCTCGGCGAGGGAGAAAACGGCGCCACGGCAACAGCGGCTTCTAACACCGTGCTTGATCAGGCCATCGCGGAGTTCGAGAAGATTGTCGCTTTGCAGCCGAAGAGCGTTGAAGACCACATGGTGCTGGGGCAGCTCTACACCGTGAAGCACCTGCCCGAAAAAGCGGAAGCGGAGTTCAAGACGGCTCAGGCGATCGAGCCCGAGTCAGAAGATGTGGTGCTGAACCTGTCGCACCTCTACGCCGAGAGCGGGGATGTGCAGCACGCCCTAAAGGCGATTGAAGACGTACCAGTCGACGGCCGCACCCCAAAGATGGAGTTCACGCTGGGCGCACTCTATGACCAGTTGAAGCAGCCCAAAGATGCCATCGCTGCCTATAAGCGCGCGGACGATCTGGAGCCTGGCGACCTGCAGACCATGGACGCCCTGGCACAGGCGCTGCTCAACAATGAACAGCTCGACGACGCCCTGAAAGAGTACAAAGACCTCGCCGACGCCGATCCTGACAACTCTGAAGCGCTCGTTCATATTGCGGAGATTCAACGCCGCCAGGGCAGATACGAAGATGCGCTGGCCACCGTCCGCAAGGCGCGCAAACTCGACGCCAACTCGCTTGAGGCCGGTTTTAACGAAGGAATGCTGCTCGACATTCTCGGGCGTTTCGATGAGGCAGTGGAAACCTATCAGGCAATGGTCGATTTGACCTCGCACGCCAATGGCGCCTATACCGACGAGGAAAAGAATAATCGCAGCATCTTTCTTGAGCGCCTGGGAACGGTTCTGATTGAGGAGAACAAAATCGATCAGGCACTCGCCGCCTACCAGAAAATGATCGAAATGGGTGGCAGTTCCGCAGAGCGGGGCTATCAAGGCGAAGTGGACGCCTATCGCGATGCCAAGCAGTTTGACAAGGCGATCGAAGTCTCAAAGAAGGCGGTAGCATCGGACCCCAACGACCGCGACCTGAAGCTGATGCTGGCCGGCGAATTAGCCGATCAGGGCAAACCGGATGATGGCTTGGCCATGGCCAGGAGCCTGCTCGACAACGCTCCTCCCGACGAGCAACGCGGAGTGTGGATTGCAATCGGCCAGATGAATGTCAGGCTGCGCCGCTGGAAGGATGCCGAGGACGCGTTCGACAAGGCCGAGCCGTTGACGACAAAGAAAGAAGATCGCACCTACATGTTCTTCCTCAGGGGCGAGCTTGCCGAGCGGCAAAAGCATATGGAGCCGGCTGAGCAGTACTTCCGCCAGGCACTGGATTTGGATCCTGCCAATGCCATGACCTTGAATTATCTGGGTTACATGCTGGCTGACAAGGGCCTGCGGCTTCCTGAAGCTCTGAAAATGATCAAGAAGGCCGTGGATCAGGAACCGATGAACGGCGCTTACCTGGATTCACTCGGCTGGGTTTACTTCAAGATGGGCGAATACGAGCTGGCCGAGGACAATCTGCGCCAGGCGGTCAATCGCGATCAGACCGATCCCACAGTCCACGAGCATCTGGGCGATCTTTACGAGAAGACCGGCCGCATCCGGCTGGCTGCGGCGCAGTGGGAGCTTTCGCTGGATGAATACACGAAGTCGTCACCCGCAGATGTTGAACCGGGCGATGTGGCCAAGGTCCAGAAGAAGCTGGAAGGCGCCCGCGTAAAGCTGGCCAAGGAGGAAAGCTCCGTGGGCCAGGTCAAACCGGAATAGCTCATAATCGCGGCAAGCGGGCGCACGTGGCGCGTTCCTAGAAAAACAAGGGCGGCGTTCTCAACCGGGAACGCCGCCCTTCTCGATGAGAGCGATCACTGAGCGTGCGCCGCGACGTCCGCCAGGTACACATCCACATTGCTTTTGTCGACAAGAGACGTGCCGGTATCGATAAAGGCCGGGTACGGCGCAAATGCGTCGGAGCTGTAGTTTTTGTCGAGCTGCGCCGGAGGACTGTGAAAGATCTCGTCGAGAGCCTTCAGGCCGACGTATCCCATCGTGTAAGGCTTTTGAACCACGGTGGAGTCGATAACGCCGTCTTTAATTCCATTCAGAGTATCCGGGTTCACGTCCCAAGCAACAAGCAGGCGGCTGGTATCGCCGGTACGCTTGATGGCGTCGGCCACCATCTTGCCCGACATCGAGTCAAGACACACAAATGCGCTGATCTTTTTGGCCCCGGTTTGTGCCATCAGCGCCTGGGTTCGATCAAAGGCTATGTGCGTATCGCCCTTGACGTCGTTGACTTCAGCGATGCTGATGCCCGGTTCGCTCGAAAAGACATCCTTGAAGCCCTTCAGCCGCTCCTCCGTGTTGGGCTGGCCGGCAATTGTGAAGAAGACCACGCTGCCTTTTCCCCCAAGCTTCTGAATAACCCTGCGGCCGCCCAGCCGGCCTGCTTCAAGATTATTGGTGCCGATGAAGTAGAGCCGCTTGCTGCCCGCTGCATCGGAGTCTACCGTGATCACGGGAATGCCAGCACTGATCGCCGCGTCGATCTCCGGCTGCAATGTCGAAGCATCGGAGACCGAGATGAGGATCCCGGCGGGTTTGGCGGCAACCGCTTTTTGCAATTCAACAAGCTCTCCCTGCTGATCGTAGGTTTCTGGGCCGGCCACCTGAGCCGTTACGTTGTATTGCGCGGCGGCCTTCTTGAATCCCAGGACGGCCGATTGCCAGTAAGTCGACGACATGTTCGAGGCAACCAGGTAGTAGACCTCCTTCAAGGAGTGCCTTGCCCCGCACCCCGGCATCAATACTGCTGCCAGCGCGAGGAGCGCCAGCCCTATTCCCTTGATGGGTTTCATTGTTTCCTCCCGTTGGGGCGAGCAGATTCGCCGCGGCCGGCGCCATTTCGTGCACACGCCAGCTCGCCAAAGAATTCGGGCAGGATCGTACTCCCAAGAACTTGGCGTTGTCCAACCCCTAATTTATGGGTCTGTTTATATCAGCCGCGCGAGCCGCAGCATCGTGACTCACGACACAGAACGCCAACCGAATCTCAATTTTGCGGTATAACCAGACGTGAGCCCTGAAGTGTCGAGTCGAATCGGAAAATCGCCTAATGATCACGGCCCGGATTGAACCTTTCATCCCGTTACCCGCAGGAATCGCTGTCAGCCCAAGCGCCGACAGCGAATTTACTCGGCGCGCCCACGTCGAACCGCCGCACGCGTATCGCACACCCTTTGCCCGCGACGCCGCACGCATCCTCCATGCTCGCGCCTTCCGTCGCCTCGCTGGCAAGACCCAGGTGTTCACTCGCTTGCCGGCCGATGGGCTTTCGGATCATTTTCGCAGCCGCCTGACGCACACCCTCGAGGTGACACAGATCTCGCGCACCGCGGCTGTTGCTTTGGGATTGAATGCGGAGTTGGCAGAGGCTCTGGCACTGGCGCACGATATCGGGCATCCGCCGTTTGGTCATGCCGGAGAAAAGGCCCTCGACCAAGCTCTGCGCGCGCACGGGCTCAGCTTCGACCACAACCTCCATGCGCTGCGCATCGTCACATGGTTTGAGGAGCGCTATCCAGCCTTTCGCGGCCTCAATCTCACCCTCGCCGTACGCGAGGGGATCGTGAAACACTCGCGCGACTATTCGGTCGAGGACCACCCAGAGTTGGCCGAATATTTTCTCGACAGATTTCCGCCGCTTGAAGCGCAGTTGATCGATCTGGCCGACGAGATTGCCTACCTGTCGGCAGATCTCGACGACGGGCTCGACTCCGGCATCCTGGCTCTCGACCAGGCACGCGAGGCCTTGCCATTCTTCCGCGGCTTCCATGATGCTGCACAATTCAGCTATCCGGACGCGGCGCCCAAGGTCGTCGTTTACGAAGCTCTTCGGCGGGTGCTCAATGCGTTTGTCACCGATCTCGTCGAAGCGATACGCGACCGCGTCCTCGCGCTCGGAGCAACTTCCGTGGAGGATGTCCGGCGTGCGCCCGAAAGGCTCGCTGCGCTCAGCCCGCGCATGGAATCCGAGCGCAGCGTCATCAAGGAGTTCCTCCACGAAAGCCTTTACAATTCCTTCGGTTTGGAGGAGGTGCACGCGCACGCAGAGAGCGTTGTCGTTCGGCTCTTTGAGTATCTGATGGACCACCCCGCGCTAATGCCGGAGGATCACCAGGCACAAATCCCTACTGAAGGTCTGGCCCGCACGGTAGCCGACTACATTGCAGGCATGACGGATAGCTACATCGTGCAGCTTTGGGAGAGGTGCGAAGGGCGCTGATTTACTGTACAGTCCCTTGCGGACGCAGGCGGCGCAGATCGAGCGCGCACTGGACGGCATTTTGTGCGCAAAGCCGCAGATTATCAGCTGCCGCCCACAACCAGAGACGCGATGCCACGCTGGAGTTGCGGATCAGCGGCTCCGGACGAAGCCGAACCAGGATGTCGTTCTGCCCCGTAGCGGCCAGGTTCGAAGGCGAATCGATGTCTTCAAGCACCAGGTCGACGTGTTCGCCGCTTAGAGCCTCTTCGAGCGCCACCGTTTCAACGGGCCGCTCGAGTTCCACAGCGATTGAGAAAGCAAAGCCGTGGAACACTGGCGCGTGAATGACCTGCAAAGCAAGCGCCGGACCGCGCCCCGCCGTCAGCGCCTGGTATTGGCGGCGAATCCGCGCCTCGGCCGCATCCAAGCTCACTGTGGCGCTTTCTCCCAAGCCGCCGAGCAGATTATAGGCGACCTGCGTGTCGTAGACTGCCCGCGGAATCGCCTGAAAGCTGAGCAGGCTCACGGTCTGCTGGTGCAATTCATCCATGGCAGCGCGGCCAAACTCACTGGCCGGCTCAAAGACAGTGGCTGCGGCAAAGCGAACGGGCGCGGCTTGTTGCAGCCGCTCCAACAGCAACGCCAGGGCAACGACTGCGGGATGCGCGGGTACGATTGCCGGGGTAAACAAATCAACCGCGGCGCCTTCTGTTCCCAGCCACGGGGCACGCACCAGCACTCCGGTCTCCTGATCGAGCGCGCAAGTCAGGTCGAGAACTGTGGAACCTGCACGGAGCGCTTGCCGCCAATGCCGGCGAGTCAGATTCTCAGTGCCGCAAAAGAAGGTAAAGTCTGCGTTGTCGAAAGCATCGGCGCTGATGGCCTGGATGAACGTCATCTCATCGCCAACCTGATCGAGCTGGCCCTGCGTCTCTTCTTCGTCAAGCAAGACAAAGTTGGCGTCGGCAAGCGGTGACTCCGAAATAACGTCTTTCAACTCCCGGCCAACCAAGCTCGAGGCACCAGCAATTGCAATTTTGTACACAGGCATCCTTTGATTTTGATCGAAGACCGGCTATGGTCTCCAGGGATCGGGTTCAGGCGCAGTCGGCGCGGGAGCAGGCTCATTCAGCGGCCTTCTGCGGCGCCGCCTCGACCATCCGTAGGCCGCGCGAGCCCAAATGCCCGAAAACATGTAAGCCAGCGCCGCCAGAAACATGACCACATTCGAATACCGGAGCGCGATGTAGGCGATCACTGCGAGCAACATGAGTAGCTGGAAGGGATGTCTGCGGGAAAAGTTGATCTCCTTCGCCGACCAGAATCTCCAGGTGCTCACCATCAGGAATCCCGTAAGCCCAACGAGCAGGAGCCACAGAGCCGCAATCCACCAGTACTGGTTCGGGATTCCGTAGCAAAGGTGCACGCTCGATGCCAGCAGTCCCGCTGCGGCCGGAATTGGCATGCCGACAAAGTACTTTCGCCCTGGCCGGCCGGGATTGCGAGGGAGCGGATCGTGGCTGATGTTGAAGCGCGCCAACCGCGAAGCACCGCACAGAAGAAATAGAAAGCAGATGAAGATGCCGGCCTGCATTAAATGCGTTCGAAGTTGCGAATTGATGGAGTCGGACAGGAAATGAAATCCCCAAACGAACGCCAGCAGGCTGGGCGCAATGCCGAAAGTGATCGCGTCAGTCAGTGAATCCAGTTCCCTGCCGAAATCGCTCGTGGTGTTGGTCATGCGCGCAATGCGCCCGTCGAGAGCGTCAAACGGTATGGCGAAAAGGATGGCGACCGCTGCCCAGTCCAGGTGGGTTTGGGTGTCGCGGCTCACAGCATCGATGGTCTGCGTAATCGAGAAGTAGCCCGCCCCCATGCTGCCGGCAGTAAACAGAGACGGGAGCAGGTACATCCCGCGCCGCAGTTGCGCCCGTGTTCTGGCTTTTGCCTGCGCTGGATCGAAGTGATTCACGCGCGTTCTCCACGAGGCATGGCAGCCAGCACGCTCGCGCCACCCTTCACGCGCTCTCCTACCATTACGTAAAGCGCGGCTTCTGCCGGCAAAACTACATCGACCCTGGAACCGAATTTGATGAGCCCCACGCGCTGCCCGCGCTCCACTGTCTGGCCTTCAGCGAAGTTGAAAACAATGCGTCGCGCCAGCAACCCGGCAATTTGCTTGAACGTGACTTCGAGACCACTGTCGGCGCCCTGCCCGCGTACAGTCACCATGTTCTGTTCGTTGCGCTCCGCCGACGCGGGGTTCATTGCGTTGAGGAACTTGCCTTTCTGATAGTGAACCCCGCTCAAAACCCCACCGATGGGCGAGCGGTTCACATGCACATCAAGAACGCTGAGGAAGATGCTGATTCGCTGGCGGGGTCCATCCGGGGTGACAATCGATGCAGTTTCAGTGACCAGCCCGTCGCCGGGCGACACAATCAGCCGTTCGCCGGTGGGAATCTTGCGCTGCGGATCGCGGAAGAACCACAGGAAGAACGCGGCCAGCAGGACCGGCACAATGGACCAAACCCAAGCACCTGTAAGCCACTTAAGCACTGCGGCCACCGCCAGCAAGCTGAACCCGTAGATGTAACCGTCGCGAACCATCGTTCCCAACGATTATACGGGCTTTCAGAACTTCGCCAGCGAGCGTCGGTGCGGTCAGCGGGACACAACCCAGAGGCCACGCCGCGTCGGCGTTTTCTGTGGCAAATTGCCTCAAGAAACCAAACGATCTAAGCGACAGCCGGTGTTAGACTGCGGCGCTCCAGAGCGTAGATCAGGTCCTTGGCATGCAGCTTGAGCTTTTTCAGACGAACTTCTTCAAGCTGTTCGTCCTCGGAAAGGTAGGGCTTTTGAAGCAATTCTTCCAAACGCTGAGCGTAGCGGCGATGTTCGGCGTGCAGGCGATGAATCTCATCGCCCAGCGTGGAACCTTGTACTTCATCCATCAAGCACCTCCCGGTGCAGCGGTTTGAGTCTGGCCGTTTACGGCCACCGATTTTCTTAGAACATTTACATATATCGCCGATATGGGTGAATCGGCAAGCGGGAAAACAGCTGAAAGTAATTAGAACCTGTGAATTTCAGGGACGAAAGCAGGTTACCGAGGCTGTCAAACTGTGGCCTGCGCCGGCAGCCCGACGCAGGAACTGGACTCTGTGTACCGGAGCCCAGCCTACCCAAATTGGACCCGCATGAGCACCGCATCTTCAATGGGATCTGCGTAGTAGCGGGGTCGCCGGCCGGTTTCCCTAAACCCAACCGATTGGTAGAACGTGAGCGCCGGCTGGTTTGAGGCCCGCACTTCCAGGAGGAGTTCACGCACATCAGCCGCCCGCAGGTCTCCGGCTAGAGCGCTGAAAAGCCGGCTGGCCAGCCCCTGGCGCTGCCTCTTGGCTGCCACAGCAATCGTTTCAAGCTCGGCCTGCGGCGGGACCAGCCTTGCCACTGCGAAGCCCAGGACAAGGTCCGAACCCACCTCGGTTGCCACCAGGGCGAACCGCGAGGGCGTGGAATCCGGATTCAGCGCGTCTACGTAGGCCGCCTGCGACCAATGCGGCGCGTCCGGCAGGCTCGCGGCAATCTCGATCACCCGGGCCAGGTCGCCAGCCACCATGTGCCGAATCCGCAGTTTGTCCAAGGAGGATTTCATGCGCCTTTCGAGTCGGCCGCGGGATGCGCGCCAAGAGCATCTGCGCCGAAGATCTCGGCATCGGAGCGGCGCAGGTAATGCCCGTCGAGCAGCGCCACATCAGCAACAGCGCCGGCGACGAGGCGCGCTTCGCCCGGACGAAGCGCATCCGACGCAAGCGGAGCCGCAGTTCTCACAAGTTGCGTCCTCGGCCATTCGCTCGTCAACAAAGCCGCGGCGCCTTCGTCGCAAACGGCTACGCGCATTGGGGCTGGAGCGGCAGCTGCCAGCTCCCGTGCGCCGGCAAGAAGCTCCACTGGTGCGGAGCCGAGCCGCTCAAGACGGAGGAATATCTCGCTGCGATGTGCATCGAGGGCCGACGATGGCACACCGGACTTCTTTGACAGCACTTCGAGTCGCGAAATCGCCACAACCGGAGTCGTAGCGCCCTCAACCAGACCCTTCACAGCGCTCACGCCGACACGAATACCGGTGAAGCTGCCGGGGCCGTTGACCACGATGATGCCGCGCAGTTCGCGCAGTGAGGCGCCGGCCGCCTGCAGCAGATCGGCCACCGCTGAGACCAGCGTCGCCGAGTAGCTGCGCCCCGCCAGTTCAATTTGCCCAAGAATCTCGAGATCGCGGCCGGGCAAGCGGCCCAGCGCGACGGAGCCCGATGGGCCACAGGTGTCGATCGCGAGCAGCAGCGAAGACTCAGCCATGGTGCTTCATCAGACCGCTGCCAACGCCTGGCCAAGGTCGGCGATCAGGTCTTCTTTGTCCTCGATGCCGATGGAGAGGCGGATGCGTCCCTCGTTGATTCCCATCGACTGACGAACCTCTTCGCTAACCGAGCCGTGCGTGGTCGTTGCCGAATGCGAGGCCAGCGACTCCACTCCGCCCAGCGACTCGGCATTCAGGAAGATCTTAATCGCCGACAGGAATCGGGCTGCTTCTTCGCGCGACTTGAGCTCAAAGCTCATCATTGACCCGAAGCCCTTCTGTTGCTTCACCGCAAGATCATACTGCGGGTGGCTCTTGAGACCCGGATAGGCCAGCTTGCTGACTTTGGGGTGTGTCGACAGAAACTCCGCCACTGCTCTGCCGTTCTCTTCATGCTGCCGGATGCGCACCGTTAGCGTCTTGATGCCGCGCAGCACCAGAAAGCACTCAAAGGGCGACATCACGCCACCAGCCGCCTTCTGGATCAGAAGAAAGCGGTCCTTGTGCTCGGGCTTTGACCCGATCAATGCTCCGCCAAGGCCGTCGGAATGGCCGTTCAGGTATTTTGTGGTGGAGTGCATCACGATATCCGCGCCTAGTTCGAGGGGACGTTGCAGCGCCGGAGACAGAAAGGTGTTGTCCACGCTCACTTCCGCGCCGTGCGCGTGGGCAATCTTCGAAACTTCGGCAATGTCAGTCAGGACCATCAGCGGGTTGCTGGGCGTTTCAATATGCACCAGCTTGGTATTCGGCTTCATCGCCGCTTCCACCGCGCACAGCTTGCTCGTGTCGACATATTCGATCTCGATGCCGTAGCCACTCACGATCTGGTCAAACAAACGCACCGTGCCGGCGTACACATCGCGCGAGCAGACCACGTGATCCCCGGCGCGAAGCATCGCCACCAGCGCCGCAATTGCGGCCATCCCGGTCGTGAAGGCGTGGCCGCTCGTACCACCTTCGAGAGCCGCGAGCGCTACCTCGAGCCGGTCGCGCGTCGGATTTCCCGCACGCGAGTAATCCCAGCCACGGTCAGTGCCGATGCCGGTGAGCTCAAAGGTCGAGGAAAGGTAAATGGGCACATTCACGGCGCCCGTTTGCGGGTCAGGGTGTTGCCCGGCATGCACGGCAAGGGTCGAGTATTTGTACTTGGACATGGTCAGCTTTTAGCCATTGGCTCCTGGCTTCTAGCTTATCGTGGCGAGGGTTTGGCATGGCTCCGCAAAATCATCGAGATGTCAATATCGGCTGCCGGAACGGCGTTAATCGCGATCAGGCGGCGCGCCGGGCAAGCGGAAGCGGTTCATCCGTTCAACTCGATTGGTCGAAAACCTTAGATTAATCTCTACGTAAATTGGCTGCGAAAAACTGCCTTAATGTGCGCAAGCCGCGTGCTCAGCGCTTCTTCCTCTTCCTTCAGTCCCAACCGGCTGGCCAGCCCGATGGCGTCGCAAAAACATTCCTTGGCATCGCTGTAGCATGTGTTCGCGCCGCTCGGGGAACGGGCCTCGTACATGTCGTCGTAGGCCTTTTCGCCCATGGCCTTCAAATGTTCGAGCTGCTTGAGTCGGGCTTTGCGATCCGTCCCATCGGCCATTTCCGCAACCTACTTCTGCGCCGCCGCTGCCTGCTTTGCCGTGCGTACGGTTGGGAAGTAACCCGTGCGGGTACGAACGGTCAGCTTGCCCGCCGACTTGCTCTCGGCAGTAACGTCAACCTTGCGAAACCCGGGCTCCGTGGAAGGCTTGCTGGAGTGGTAGCCCAGCGTGTACTGGCTGCGAATGTCGCGCGCCACCTCGGCCGCAATCTGATCGATCTGGTCGATCGATTTGGGGAAGAAGGCCATGCCGCCCGTCTCTCCGGAAAGCATCTCCAACGCGCGGCGCGCGTGGCGGACCTCGGCGCGGCTCATCTCATCGCCAAACAGCAATCCGATGGAATAGATGACCGGTCCCGAGAGTTGCTGCACGCGGTGGATGGTCTGCTCCAGGTTCAGGCTCGATGCATTGTCTTCTCCGTCGGTGATGAGGACAAGAACCTGCTTGGGCCGCTTGGCGTCGGCCACCAGTTTGTCTGCAGAAGCTACCACCGCATCGTAAAGCGCGGTGCCGCCTCTGGAGTCGATGTGCGACAACCCATCGCGCAGTTTGTGAACGTCGGCGGTAAAGTCGGCATCGATAAATGCCTCGTCGGAAAAGTTGACGACGAAGGCTTCATCCTGTGGATTTGAAGCCTGAATCAAATCGAGCGCACTCTTATTGACTGAGGGCCGCTTGCGGTACATCGACCCGGAGTTGTCGACCACCAGCCCGATCGAGACGGGAAGATCGGTGTGCTGAAAGCTTATGAGGGTTTGCTTGACCCCGTCTTCGAAGACCTGAAAATCGTCTCTTGTGAGGTTCTCGACGAGGTCGGTGCCATTGAGCACCGTCGCGTTCAGCACCACTTCTTCGACATCGGTGTGAAGCAGGTAACCTTGCCCCTGCTTCTGCATCGGAGCAGACGGTGGAGCGGGAGCAACGGCATCTGGCGAGCGGACCGGATCCGTGTCCTGCGTGAGCGAGGGGACCGGCGACGGCTTTCCCTGCGCCCCGGCCGGCGCCGGAGCCGTCTGCGCGGGGAGGATAAGGCCGGCCGTCGAAAGAAATACGGCGAGAACCGCGTTATTGCAGAGGCGCATAGTACCCGGTGCGAGCATAAACGGTTAGCGGAGGCAATCCCGGAGGAGGGTTGACCTTAACCTTCACTTTACGCCACTTGCCGTCGCGAGACATGTCCTTCGGCTTGTAGCCGATCACATACTGGTTGCGCAGCTCCGTCGAGATCTTCTCTGCGATATCGCTCATCTCATCCACATCGTCGACCCGGAACAGCCGCCCGCCCGTGGACGAACTCACATCGTCGAGGAGTTGCGGACCGGTGCGCTCCTCCGGAGTGGGCGCGTAGGGGTCAAAAATGCCGATTGAGTAAATCTCCACATCTGCCTCACGGACTTGCGCCCGAACTTCGCCTTCGGTGTAACGCGAGCGGTTGTCGCCGCCGTCTGATACCACCAGCAGCGCCTTGCGCTCATGGTGCGCATTGCTCATCTTGGCAATTCCGTAATAGATCGCATCGAGCAGCGCGGTGCGATGGCCCGCGTGGACCGTCGCCAGCCGCGCTTGAATGTCTTCGACGGAATTGGTGAAGTCCTCAATCAACTCCGGCCGGTCATTGAACCCGATGACGAAAAACTCGTCTTGTGGGTTGGCAGTCTTGATGAACTGCAGGATTGCTTCCCGGGCGCGGACCAGTTTTGAAGTCATCGAGCCGGAGAGATCGAAGATAATTCCTATCGAAACGGGGGCGTCCTCTGACGCAAAGCTGACGATTCTTTGCTCGCCATTGTTTTCGTAAATCTGGAAGTCATCTTTTTCGAGGCCCGTTACCAGGCGATTCAAGGGGTCGGTAATCGTCACCGGTACCAGCACCATATCCACGTTCAGGCGGATGAAGGACCCGGGATGGATCTTGAGTGAATTAGCGCCAGATTCGGGGCCCGCCTCAGCCCCTTTGGGCTCGTTCGCGGGAGCAGTCGAAGTGGCCGGCGGCTCCACGTGGACCTTGTTGAGTTGGTCGTCCTGCGCGCGAACTTGGCCCATCCAACACACTGCGGCAAGTCCGCAGAGCAGTATTCTGAGGACAAGCAACGAACGCTTGCACTCCCGGTATTGGCCCGCGCGCTGGAGCGAAAGCGTCGTCATTAAGCACCATGGAAGTCGAACGCGATAGTAGCATTTGGGGCGCATTCTTCGTGTCACCAGATTGTAATTCCGCCCCCGCCCCGGCGCATCCTGTCAATCTTGCCCGTTCCGGCAACTGGGATACAATCGACCCTGAGAGCTTGCATCTTCACGACTTAAGGCAGGCCCTCCAATTCAACCCTTCCTCACGGAGAGCAAGTCCTTCCTCATGGCTCGTATCTATCCCTTTCGCGCCTGGCGCTACAATCCTTCCGCGGTTCGCCTGGAAGACGTTGTAACGCAACCCTACGACAAAATCTCTCCTGCCATGCAGCAGGCTTATTACCAGCGCAGTCCCTACAATCTGGTGCGTGTCATCCTTGGGCTGCCCGAGTTATTTGACGCTGAAAGGGGCGAAAACGTCTATACGCGCGCGGCTCGCGACCTTCGCGCCTGGCGAGAGCAGGGCGTTCTAACGCAGGAACACGACCCATGCGTTTTTGCCTACTCGCAGCGTTTCAAGGTTCCGGAGACTGACATCGTCAAGGAGCGGCGCGGCTTTATCGCCCTCGGCAAGCTGCACGAATACGCTGACCAGGTGGTCTTCCGCCACGAGCAAACGCTATCGAAGCCCAAGAACGACCGATTGAATCTGCTCAAGGCGACACACGCGCATTTCGGCCAGATTTTCATGCTGTACTCTGACCCCGCCGCCAGCGTCGAGAAGATTCTCTACGAAGGCAACGGCGCCCCCGACGGTGAAGTGACCGACGAATACGGCGTGCTGCACCGCATTTGGCGCGTGAACAATCCGGCGATTATCAAGTTGCTTGCCACTGCGATGGCCGACAAGAAACTGATCATTGCCGACGGCCACCATCGCTACGAAACCGCGCTCAATTACTCCAAGCAGCACGCTCAGGACGGCCCCGCAAAACCAGAAACCGGCGCCACCGGTCTGCCGCAACCGCCTTACCCGGAGGCCGCCGTGATGATGACATTCGTGAATATGGATTCGGATGGCCTGGTGATTCTGCCCACGCACCGCGTGGTGCACAGCCTCGATCAATTCGAGCCGGAAGCGTTTCGTTCCCGCGCCGCGGAGTTCTTCACCATCGAGCCACTGCCCGCGTCGGATGCCCAGAAGTACGTGGCCTCGCTCAAGGCTCAGAAAGGTACCGCCTTCGTCGCCGTCACCAAGGCAAGCGCGCTCCTGCTGCGCGCCAAGCCTGAGGCGATGGCAGCGGCGCTGTCCAATGTGCCGGAACGCCAGCGTCAACTCGACCTGACCCAGCTACACTCCATCATCCTCGACCGCCTGCTCGGACTCGACGCCGAGAAGGTGCGCGAGCAGACCAACCTCCGTTATCTGCGCGACGCCGGAGAAGCAGTGGAGCAGGTGCGCAGCGGCGAAGCCGACGTCGTATTCCTCACGAACCCTGTGAGCATGGAGCAGCTTCGCGAGGTGGCGTTTGCCGGCGAGGTGATGCCGCAAAAATCCACCGACTTCTTTCCCAAGCTGCTCAGCGGCCTGGCTATCTATGCGCTGGATTGAGCGGATGAATGGCCGGTTGTCCATTTCGCGGCCCGTCTGTTTGACCGGTCGGCCTCGGCGGATGAGAAACACAGGAATCCTCCACCCAGCGTTTTGCATACTGTTCGCAGCGGCAGCATCCACGCTTGCCGCGCAGGAGCAGCCTGCACAGCCAGCGCGGTTTGTGGTGTTGCTTGACGCCGCTCATGGAGGCGACGACGCCGGCGGGAACCTCAGCGGCCAGCCGGAGAAATCCTACAACCTGGCACTCAGCGTGAGGCTCCGGTCTCTACTCATGGCGCGCGGGTTTGCAGTCGTTACAACGCGCGAATCCGACACCACGGTGGCCCCCGATCGCCGCGCCGAGATCGCCAATCACGCTGAAGCCCAGGCATGCCTCAGCCTGCATGCCGCAACGAACAATATGGGTTCCAGCCCTGCGGTTCACATCTTTATCTCATCGCTTGCCCCCACCGGAACAACGCGGCTCGCGCCCTGGAAGACCGCGCAGGCCGCGTGGGTCGAGCGCAGCGTGGCCCTGGCCGGAATGCTCAATTCGGCCCTCGCTCACGCCGGCATGACCGTCACCCTCGGACGCACTGGCCTGCCCGCCATCGACAGCATGACCTGCCCTGCCGTCGCCGTTGAAATTGCTCCGGGAAAACCTGCAGACGCTTCGGGCTCGCCAGCGTCCAGTGAATCCGATGTCCAAGCTCAGGTTGCCGAGGCTCTGGCCGCCGCGCTTGTCGAGTGGCGATCGGACGACAAGGGGATCCAAAAGCAATGATCCCCCGTCACCAGACCGTTCTCTTCATCGTCTTGCTCGCCACTGCCATCATCATGGGCACGGTATTGTGGCGCCAGCTCGATCGCGCTCACCAACGGCTTCTCCAGGGCCAAGACTCGGCGCCAACGCAGGCTCCCCAAGTGGCTCCAGCCGAACAAGCCACGCTGTTTGTGGCCAACGATGCCGATAACTCCCTGCTCGCACGCCCTCTCACGCTGCCCTTGCCGCAGAACCCCGAGGCTCGGGGGCGCGCCGTGCTTGGCAAGCTTCTCGATCTCTACGCCGCTCCAGACGCCACGCATCCCGTGCCGGGCGGCGCGGCTTCCATCGCACAGGTATTTATGTTGCCGGTCCATGCGGCGGGAGCGAGCGGGCCCAGCCCAAACACTTCAGGCTCAAACGGAGGCTCAAAGAATTCTGCGCCTGCTGGTCCTCAACTCGCCGTCGTGAATTTGACAAGCGCCTTTGCCGCCAGCCATCCCTCTGGCCTTGAAACCGAGACGCTCACTGTGCTTTCAATTTGCGCAACGTTGCACGCAAACTTGCCCAGTGTCGCACAGGTGCGTTTTCTCGTAGATGGCCAGCCGCGTGCCACGCTTGCCGGGCATGCCGATCTGACTCGCACCTATCTCGCCGCGGAAGCTGTACCCACTGAGGGAACGCATCCGTGACTGCCACGCTGACCTCTTCAACTCCTGTAACGATTGGCGTCTTCGATTCCGGCTTTGGCGGATTGACTGTGCTGCGCGCGCTGATGCAGAAACTTCCGCGGGCTCGTTTCGCGTTTCTTGGAGACACCGCTCGCCTGCCATACGGCTCCAAGTCTCGGAGAACAATCGCTCGCTACGCCGCGCAGAGCGCGCAGTTTCTGGTTCAGCAGCAGCATGCGGAGTTTCTTGTGATCGCTTGCAACACGGCCAGCGCGCTCGCCCTCGATGCAATTCAGGACGCCGTCCCGGTGCCAGTGCTGGGCGTCATCGAGCCCGGAGCTGCCGCCGCTCGCGCAGCCTCCCAAACCGGAGACGTGCTGGTGATCGCCACTGAGGCAACGGTGCACAGCCATGCCTACGCTGCCGCTTGCCGCGCTCAAGGATTACGCGCCATCGAGAAGGCCTGCCCGCTGCTGGTGCCGCTGGTCGAAGAGGGATGGACCGATCATCCCGTGACCACCGAAGTGATCGACATTTATTTGAACGAACTGCGCGCCGAGGCTCAAGAGCGGGGTCTGAAACCCGACACGCTGGTTCTGGGCTGCACGCATTACCCGCTGTTGCGGACTCTGATTGAACACGCAGTGCGGCCCGGGGTGAAGGTCATTGACTCGGCAGAGTCCACGGCTCAGGCCGTCGCGCAACTCTTTCGCGAGCGTGCTGGCCTCGATACCTCTGACGAAGGCCACGAGACCGAGGTGCGCTGTTTCGCTACCGACTCCGTTGAGAAATTCGAGCATCTGGGCTCGCGGTTTTTGGAAAGACCCGTCGGAAAGGTTGAGCTGATCGACCTCGGCGGCTGAATCTGCCACAGTTCTATCGAGCGGAAGCAGAGCAGCTCAAATTCACTCTGGTATTCTGAAAAACGGCGGCGACTCCGTCGTTTTCCCTTTTGGACTAGTGACTTGGAGGACCTTAAATCGCATGATCAATCTGGCGGGCAAAACGGCCGTGGTCTTCGGGCTGGCCAACAAGCGTTCTATCGCCTGGGGAATCGCCCAAAAACTCCACGAGGCCGGCTCCACACTGGCCATCTGCTACCAGAACGAGCGCATGAAGTCCGAGGCCGGGGAATTGATCAACGATCTTTCCGGCGCTAGCGGCTTCCAGTGCGACCTGTCTAACGATCAAGAGATTGAGTCCCTTTTTGCCACGCTCAAGGAAAAATACGGAAAGATCGACATCCTGGTGCACGCCGTCGCCTATGCTCCCCCTGAGGACCTAAAGGGCGAGTTCATCAACACCAGCCGCGAAGGCTTTCGCATCGCGCACGATGTTAGCGTGTACTCGCTCATCGCCGTCGCGCGCGGCGCAGTGCCCTTGATGACAGAGGGAGGCAGCATGATCACCATGAGCTACTACGCTGCTGAAAAGGTGGTGCCTCATTACAACGTCATGGCGCTAGCCAAGGCATCGCTCGAGTCGTCGGTCCGCTATCTGGCCTGGGAGCTTGGTCCCAAGAACATCCGCGTCAACGCCATCTCCGCCGGCCCCATCAAGACTCTGGCCGCGCGTGGCGTCGGCGCTCTTGGCGATATGCTCAAGGCCCACGCCGAGCGCGCGCCATTGCACCGCAATGTCGATCAACTCGAAGTCGGCGGTACTGCACTCTACCTTGCCAGCGATCTTTCCAGCGCCGT
The DNA here is from genome assembly GCA_964552975.1 of uncultured Occallatibacter sp. Taxonomy (GTDB): domain Bacteria; phylum Acidobacteriota; class Terriglobia; order Terriglobales; family Acidobacteriaceae; genus Telmatobacter. Next base: position 24,126 of record CAZKJB010000012.1, read on the forward strand.
AACCGGCGAAATTATCTATGTGGATTGCGGCTACAACATCATGGGATTCTGATGGGCTCGGCAAATGCGTTCGCGCCATGTTCTAGCTGGTTTGGACATAGCGGAGCGTCTTTAAATCGTATCCACTCCTGAGTTGCTCCTCGATCGAAGCAAGCGCAATTTGCGCCGATACCAGGTTCCGGCCGTGCTTCTTGGCCTCGTACATGGCGCCATCTGCGAGCCGCATCATTTCTTCCCAGCCCTTGGCAGGATCGAGCTGCGCGACGCCGGCGCAGACGGTAAGCTTGATCGGCCCCGAGTCGAAGGGCACTTCAAGCTCCTCTACTGCCTGCCTCACCCGCTCCGCGATGGCAAGGGCCGCAATCTCGGTTGTATCGGGCAGCAGGATTGCGAACTCCTCCCCACCGGTGCGCGCCAACATATCCTGCTGGCGAAGCACGGCCTGAACGCGGCGAACCAAACCCTGCAAGGCGCGATCACCCGCGGCATGTCCGCGCGTGTCGTTCAAGTACTTGAAATTATCGATGTCGAACACGATCATCGAAAGCGCGTGCGCCTGACGACCGCTGCGCGCCGTCTCGCGCAGTGCCGCTTCCTCCATCGCCCGCCGATTCATGGCCTTTGTAAGGGGATCGGTGCGCGCCTGACTCGCGAGCTCATTTTGAAGCTCCGTGACCAGGAACCACAGCCCGCACATCACCATAAACGTCGCGAGAAATGCGCCCGCTGCCAGCGAATAGAGCCAGCGAGGATCGGTATGAGCGTGAAACGTTTCCCATGGGCGCGCATAGCGCAGGTTGGTGAGAGCGGCGCGATACCCCGCCACGACGCCTTGCAAACAAAGAATTGCGGCTGTCGCGCGTGAAACTGGCTGGAATGAACCACTGCCTTGGCGCAGCAACATCCATGCAGAGGCGAAGCACAACACAACGAATGGGATGTTGATCACGTTGCCCGTATAGGTAATCTTGGCGAGAAACGTAGCGGTGTAGGTCGCCAGCACAATCGCCAGCACGATCCATGGCCAGCGACTCCTGAGCGGCGTGCGCACTACGAACCAGCGCAGGCCCATGAACTGCATTGCGAAGGAGATCAGGTAAAGCTCATTCGGGACCATGCTGGTCAAAACAACCGATGCTTCCCCTTCGAGTCCCTGCAGAATCAATTTGGCCAATCCCACAACCAGCCCCACCGCAAACCATCGCAGCCCCACCACGCGCCGGTTGTGCCACGCAAGAAGGCTCATGCACACCGTGAACACGGTGACCGAGGCGATATTCGTGAAAAAGAATGTCCCGTAGTCCATTTCGCGCGCGACTCTGCCAAAGTTCCCTTTGCCGAGGTACTTATCGGCAGCAGACCTGCTTTTGATCTGCCAATTGCACCGGCCCGGGAAAAACAAGTCTCAAGCCATGATTGAGCTTGGACTCGCTACGATCATACCGCGCTTCGAACCAGCCAGCGCCGCCGGGTTTCACAGCCGCGGCTAATAGCTCTGAATTAGATCCCAAACCGCCGGCTCGACCGGCAATCCAAGTCTCAGATTCTCTTCGCGCGTGTGCAAGGTCTGCTCGCCGGGATAGCGCACCGTTTTCCCGGGCGTTGCCGGTGTGCAGTGATGCAATGAAGCCACGACTTCGTCGGCGATCTGCCGAGCGCGTGGAGCCGGCCCGAATGCCTCCGGGTTCATGGTCACAAACATTTGGGAGACGCTTGTCTCGAGCAGCGGATCGGCTGGGATCTGGTTCGTGGCCAGACCCTCGGACATCATTGCGGCGATCATGTCCAACACGACCGCCAGCCCCGACCCCTTCCAGAATCCCACCGGCAGGGGCCTCCAAGACTTCTCGATCGCGCCGGGATCGCGCGTCAGCTTCCCCTCAGAGTCGAAGCCGCCTTCGACTGGCAACATCTCGCCGCGCTTTCTGTAGCTCTCAAGCGCTCCGTAGGAAAACTGCGACATGGCCATGTCGAGCACGACCGGGCCGCCGGCCCGCGGTACAGCAATCACCAAAGGATTATTGCCAAGCACCCTGTCAATGCCGCCCCATGGGGGGAGGTTGGCCATCGTATTCGTCCAGCAGATGCCCACGAGGCCGGCATCAGCAGCCTGCCACCCGTAGGTTCCGGCGCGCATCCAGTGGTTGGTGTTGGCCAGCGCTACGCAACCGAGGCCGTGCTCGCGACCCATCGCAATCGCGCGCCCCATGGCGGCCAGCGCATTCAGATTTCCCGGGCCCCTGTTGCCATCCCAGCGCTCCATCGCTCCGAATCGCGCCACGACCCCGGGCTCGGCGGCTACATCCACGGTGCCATTGCGGATGGTCTCAACAAAGCGCGGAAAGCGATTGATGCCGTGCGTGTAGACGCCGTCGCGCGTGGTCTCGGCAAACAATCGAGCGCACGTCTCGGCGCGATCGGCTGCAAACCCCAGCTTGCACAGGATACCCGCGAGCGTTTTCTGAACTTCTGCAAATGGAATGCGATTCATGGGCACGAGCGGTGCTTATTCCAGTCCGAGCGGCGCGCTAAGCCGCTATCCCTTAAACGTCACCGTAATTTTGCGCGCGTCGCCGCCTTCTGAGGCGATCTCGATCTCGCCTGTCGCGCGCTTGCGGATGCTTTTGAATTTGTCGCCCCACTCCACCAGCACCAGCGCATCGGGCGTGAGCAGATCGTCGAGGCCCAGCGTCTCCAGTTGGCGCTCGCTCTCCAGGCGGTAGACGTCCAGATGGTAGAGCTTAACGGGCTTGCCGTTTCGCGATCCGTCGTACTCGTGAATCAGGGTAAAGGTGGGGCTAGTCACTTCGTCGGCCTCTGCGGCGTCAAGCGCCTCGGCAATGCCCTTCACCAGAGTTGTCTTGCCTGTGCCCAGATCGCCGCGTAACAGCAGCAACTGCGGCGGCTTTAGCAAACCGGCAAGCTTGCGCCCCACAGCAATCGTGTCCGCACCGCTTTGCGTGGTGAACTCGTGAATCCTGCCTTCGGCGACTGGCGCGGCATTCGTCATTCAACGACCCTCAAAGGAGCCCATTGCACACGATTTCATCCCGCCGTATGCGATGCCCCCTGCAACCAAACATACCCGTTTGGACCGTCCGAATGAAAGTGATGATTGTGTGAACGAAAAGCTCGAGCAAGCTGGTCAAGGCAGTCCGTGGCCAGCAGCGTGTGTTCGTCGCCTGCTCGCACTGCCAAATCCGCTGCCAGCCCGTGCAAATACACTGCCGCCTCCGCTGCGCGCAACGGATCATCGGGGAATTGCGCCATCAACCCCGCAATCAGCCCGGTAAGTACGTCGCCGCTGCCACCTTTGGCCAACCCGGGATTTCCACTGGTGTTGACTGCGACGCGGCCATCGGGATGCGCGATGACTGTCCGCGCGCCCTTCAGCACGACCGTGAGGGCCATTCGCTGCGCAAAGCTGCGCGCCGTCTCCAGCCGGTTCGCCTGAACGTCGGCAATGCTCATTCCAGCCAGCCGAGCCATCTCCCCGGGATGCGGCGTGAGCACCAATGTTCGTTTGCCTTTGCGGCTCAGTTTGGCAAGCAGAGCAGGCTTGGTGGCCAGAATATTCAGCGCGTCAGCATCGATCACCGCCGGTATCTCGGCCGACGCGAGCAATCCGCCAATGAATTTTGCCGTCTCCGCGCTTTGCCCGATTCCCGTTCCGATGGCGAGGAGCGTTTTTCCGCCGGTCAGTGCCGCCAGCCGCTTTGGAGCAAGATTCTCTTCCGTTATATGCCCGGCAGCGCTCGCTTTGAGCGGCCAGGTCATCAGCTCAGGCGCGAAGGACGCCACCACGGGCAGCGCCGCCGCGGGAACCGCTGCCGTCACCAGCCCCGCTCCGGCGCGCAATGCCGCCATTGCCGTCATGGCCGGTGCGCCCGCCTTTCCGCCGGCCGATCCAAAAGTTCCCCCTACAACCAGCACGTGGCCAAAGTTTCCCTTGTTGGCTCCGAAAGCGCGCGGCGTCTGGGGTAACGCCAGCGACGAACCTGCCCAATTAAGTTGGAGCGCCGACACAATTGCAGCGTCCGGTGAGCCGATCGGCGCCACGACAATCGGCTGATCCCATCTTCGCGTTAATTGCCCAAAGACGTGCGCCGGCTTGGGCGCAGTGAAGGTGATCACGGCATCGGCGGGATAGACGGGCTGCGCCACGGTAGCGGCTGTCTCGTCGGCAGCCCAACCCGACGGCAGATCTACCGCCAGAATCGGCGCGCTGCTTCGTTGCACCCATTCGAGCGCATTCAGCGCCAGGCTTTTGAGTGGCGGCTTAAATCCTGTGCCCACGACAGCATCCACGATCAGGTCGGCTGCGAAAGCGTCCTTATGCTGAACCAGGTCCGCAACTGTCAGCACAATGTGAACCACTCCGTGAGTGCCGTCGTTCAATTCACGCCACGCCTCTGCTGCATCACCGGTAAGTTGTTCCGGTGCACCGAGCAAAAGAGTTGTCACCTTCAGCCCCGCGTCAGCAAGCAGCAGAGCCGCCATCATGCCGTCGCCGCCGTTATTTCCGCGGCCGCACAAAACTGTGACGCGCCGCGCGCCGGGAAACCGCGCGAGCGCAAAGTCCGCCACCGCTGCTGAAGCGGCTCTCATTAACAGAATCGACGGAACGCCAAACCGCTCCGTAGTGGCGCGGTCGCAGGCCTGCATCTCCGCTGCGGACAGAACGTGCATCGCATTCATGGTACTAGAGCCTCAGGATCAAGGGACCGAGAAGGGGCGTGAATCTCGAGGATGGTTGGGAACCGAAAGAGCAGACAGGCGCCCGATTACCTGAGCAGGTGCGCGTGAACTGTGGTTCGGGAGTTGAGGCGGGTGACAGCGCACATGGCGTTTTTCTCGCAGCGGAAATGAACCGATGCCGGAAACGACTGCCAATCGAGCGCGCGGTTCGTCAAGACATTCATTCCAACCAGGAAGGCGCGCCCACTGCTGGTCGCGACAATTCCCCTTGAGGGATTATCGCTTACGATCACGTCGTCGCCCTCAAGAGGAGATGGCAGAGACTTGACCAAAGAGTACGGCCCATAATTGACTCCATCGCTGGAATGCGGTTTCTTGCCGGCCGTCAGCGTATTCTCGTGCTTGAGCCAGACAGCTTGGTCATCGAGATTCGGAAAGTTCGTCGAGAAATCCCACGCGGTAATCTGCCGATACGCTTCAAGCGGGCAAGCAAGCTGGCCCGAGAGATCGATTTCGCCGATCTGCCCCTGATCTCCAGCCACGTTTTGCGCCGTATCTCCGCTGAGAGTCGTTTGCGTTAGCAGCGCCTGGGCGTGGTCTGGTCCGTTCGTCAGTTGGTTCATTGTGGGGATAATAATCTCCTTCTGGCAAACAACGACGTCCTTCGCATTTCTGAGCCGGACTGTAAACGAAAGCAGGTGCGGCGGATCTTGCGCCACGGCTTGGAAGCCGGGAATCTGGTCAGGATCGAGCGGATTAATAGAAAGCTGATAGTTTGCGCTCCCGTCCCATCGCACGATCAGCCGCCCACCCAGACCGGCAGCATCGAACCTCCACGATCCCAGATCGTAATAAGGAACCGGGGGCTTCGGTTTAACAACCTTCATGGTTGCCAGAATGACGAGCGGTATACACGCAAGCGCAGCGGCTGCCAAAGCGACGGTGAACCATGGGATCGCTTTGGTGGTTTTCTGGGCTGCTTCTGGTGGAGGTTGAGCCGCAGCCATCGCGGCGCGGAATCCATAAAGCTCTTCCTGAGTTCCTGTTTCGGCGAAGGGCACCACGCAAAAGCCCGCGGCTCCGGGATCGCCCGACTGAGCGGCGGCCGCTGTTACTGGCTCATTTTGCTCGACTTGGACTGCGTTGGCCATTCAGCATCGCTGCTAACTTGCGCTTTCGGACGGACGAACCCGAGAAAATTGGAACATGGCCCGGACCGGCCTGCAATAACCACTCTGGGTCATAAGGAATTCATCGACTCTCGGGCGGAAATCCTGCAATGAGATTTTTCAGGAGCGGCCCATTGCGGTCTCGACGAGCAGCCACACATTCAGGCCTGCGATTACCGCAGCCGTCACCCAGGCCAGCGCCTGCAGCCAGCGTGCGTTCACAAACTGGCCCATCTTCGCGCGGCTACCCGTAAACATCACCAGGGGAACCACGGCAAAGCTTAACTGGAACGAGAGAATCACCTGGCTCAGGATGAGCAACTTCTCTGTGCCCTGCTCGCCGGTAACAGCAACCACGATGATGGTTGGAATGATGGCGAGCGACCGGGTGATGAGCCGCCGCAGCCACGGGGAGAGCTTGATGTGAATGAACCCTTCCATCACGACCTGTCCGGCCAGTGTCCCGGTGATCGATGAGTTCTGTCCGCTCGCCAGCAGCGCGATGGCAAAGATCGTGCTCGCTCCCGCTGCGCCGACCAGCGGGCTCAGCAGCTTGTACGCATCCTGGATCGCAGCAACCTCAAAATGCCCGCTGCGATTGAAGACTGCCGCGGCAACGATCAGAATGGCCGCGTTCACAAACAGCGCGATCATCAGAGCCAGCGCCGAGTCCACGTTCGCGAGATGAATGGCCTCACGCTTGCCTTCTGTGGTTCGCCTATACTTGCGGCTCTGCACGATCGACGAATGCAGATAGAGATTGTGCGGCATTACGGTCGCGCCCAAAATTCCAATTGCGATGTAAAGCATTGCGGGGTTGGTCACAATGGCCGGCGATGGAATCAGCAGGCTGCGCAGCGCGGGCCAGAACTCGGGCTTAGAGAGAAACATCTGCACTCCGAACATCGCGATGATGGTCGCGATGAGCGCAATGACGAGCGCCTCAATGTAGCGGAATCCCCAGCGCTGAAGCAGAAGGATCAGCAGAACATCCAATCCGGTGATCAGCACTCCATAAAAGAGCGGGATATGGAAGAGCAGTTCGAGGGCGATCGCCGAACCGATGACCTCGGCGAGGTCGCAGGCTGCAATGGCAATCTCGGCCATCACCCACAACCCGATGCTGACCGCGCGACCGTACTCTTCATGGCACAGCTGCGCCAGGTCCCGCTCAGTGGCCACGCCCAGTTTGAGCGAGAGACTCTGCAGCAGAATTGCCATCAGGTTCGACAACATGATGACGAACAGCAGCGTGTACCCGAAACGGGAGCCGCCTGCGATGTCAGTGGCCCAGTTGCCCGGGTCCATATAGCCCACTGAAATCAGGAAGCCCGGCCCCAGAAACCCCAGCAGTCGCCGCCAATACTGCGGTGACCGGGAGATGTGCACGCTCGAATGGACTTCAGGCAATGAAGGCTCGGCGAGCACAGTTCGGGATACAAGGTGTGTGGACATGAAGTCGGGATTGAAAGACCGCCTGCGTCTCTCAACCCCAGTATGCCACATCTGATTAATTGCAGTTAATTACTTTCGTTAGATTAAATTACGCAGAACGATCTGCCTTCAACCAAACTGCCTCAGCCGCCGGGCGCCCCAGAACCCGACTCCCTGTAGGCAGCTCAATTAAAACGGTTTGATCGTAGTTCTGGCTCAGCACTTTTAGGTTCTTGCCCGGCCCGATCCCCGTACCGTGCAAGAATCCCAACAGCTTGGGGTCGCGCTCCTGAAGGCTGATCACGATATACCGCTTGCCCGCCGACGCATCTGATAACCGTGTCTCACCCCGCCGTTTGCGCTCAGCGGGGTTTACCGGCAAAACGGAATTCCCGTGCGGGCAGGCGCCCCCTTCGCCAAGCTTTTCTTTGAGCTTGGCCTCGAAGGCCGGTGAAACCGCGTGTTCGAGACGCTCAGCTTCTTCGTGAATCTCGTGCCACTCCATCCCGAAGACCTCGCTCAGCATCCGCTCGATCAGGTGGTGGCGCAGCGCCGTGCGATAGGCGGTTTCGCGCCCCGCCGCTGTCAAACGCACAATTCCGTCTTCGCCCACTTTCACAAACCCATCGCGCTTCAACCGCTTCAGCGCCATGGTCACCGCGGGAGCCGACACCTCAAGCCAGTGGGCCAGCATCGCCGGAATCACCTGGCGCCCCTCGGCCTCAGCCTCGAGGATGGCCTTCAGGTAATTCTCTTTCGATACGTTGATTGAATCTTTCATGGTGTGTCCAATCAGTCTAAACGGAAGCGCATTTCCCGGCCCGCGCCTATTCAC
>CAZKJB010000013.1:0-14090 GCA_964552975.1 uncultured Occallatibacter sp.
AAAATCGGCAGGTTGCCGTGCGCAACGTGGCTCACAACGCCGGTCTGGTGCTGGTTGTGGGATCCACGAACAGTTCGAACTCCAATCGCCTGGTTGAGGTCTCGCGCAACCTTGGCACTATCGGATATCTCATCGATAACTCCCAGGCCATCAACCCCGAATGGCTAAAAAATGTTGATACAGTTGCCGTCACCGCAGGAGCCTCTGCGCCCGAGGTGCTGGTTGAGGATGTGGTGAGTTATCTGAATCAAAATGGCTTCGAAAACGTCGAAGAAGTTGAGGTCATGCCTGAAAATGTTCGCTTCGGCTTGCCTCCTGAAATCGTGCAAGCCATTGGCAGTGCCGGCGGGTCAGAATCGGTTTCCGTCAGGTAGCTTTTGTTGATTCTCGAACAAGAGGCTCGTGAGATTGAAGGCGCGCCTTACAGCCGGAACATCACGATCACTCGAGAGTTCCAGGAGAGAATTGAGGCGTTTCAAAACCGCATGATTCCAAAGCCGCAGAATCCACTTGCCGCAGCGCCGCTGGTCGCGCGGCCCCGCTTTGGGAGAATTGACGCCGACTTGGCCGATGTCGAACGCGCCATCTCCCACGCGCGCGACTTCCTCTTTACTCTGCAGCATCCCGATGGATATTGGTGCGGCGAGCTCGAAGCCGATTCGATGCTCGAGGCCGATTACATCTTTCTGCACACCCTGCTCGAAAGCGGCGATCCCGGCCGTCTCCAGCGCGCGCTCACTGAGATGATGCGCTACCAGAACGAAGACGGAAGCTGGAGCATCTATCCCGGGGGACCGGGCAACGTTTCGCTCTCGGTCAAATGCTATTTTTCTGCCAAGCTCTTGGGCATTGGCCCGGACGATCCACGCCTCACAAAATGCCGCGAATGGGTTCTTGCTCATGGCGGCGTCATCGCCTGCAACACCTTCACCAAAATGTATCTTTGCGCGCTTGGCCAGTACGACTACGATGCCGTGCCCGCCATTCCGCCTGAGATCGTTCTTTTTCCCAAGTGGTTCTACTTCAATATCTACGAAATCTCGGCGTGGTCGCGCTCCATTCTCGTTCCGCTCGCCATCATCTACGCCAAAAAGCCATTCAAGAAAATCCCGCCGGAGCAGGGAATCGATGAGCTTTTCGTTGGCGGGCGCGCCAATTCAATCATGCGTCTGCGCGTCGATCGCAAGCACCTGATCTCCTGGCGCAATGTCTTCCTGGCCTTCGACCGGATGACGCACTGGTTTGAGGCAGTTCACATCCGCCCACTGCGGACGCTCGCTCTCAAGCGCGCCGAAAAGTGGATGCTCGAGCGCCTGGAAATGACTGACGGCCTCGGCGCCATCTATCCCGCCATGCTCAACGCCATCATCGCGCTGCGTTGCCTGGGATATTCCGAAGACGATCCGCAGGTCATTCGCGCCCGAGACGAGTTTGAGAAGCTCGGCATCGAGCAGGCGCCCACTCCGGAAATGCCCGAACCGACCTTCCGCATGACGCCCTGCATGAGCCCGGTATGGGACACCGCGCAGGCCGTCCACGCGCTGGGCGAGGCTGGGGTGCCGCGCAACGATCCGCGGCTCATCAAGGCCGTCGACTGGATGCTTTCCAAAGAAGTACGCCACAAGGGTGATTGGGCGGTAAAGGCTGGCAACGTCGACCCCGGTGGATGGTACTTCGAGTTCAACAACGAGTTCTATCCCGACACCGACGACACAGCGCAGGTCCTGCTTGCCCTCAGCAAGGTCGACAATCCCCGCGAGCGCTATCAAATCTCTGTCGCCGAGCGCGCAATCCGCTGGGAGTTCGCCATGCAATGCAAGAACGGCGGCTGGGGCAGCTTCGACAAAGACAACACCAAGATGATCTTCCAGTACATCCCCTTCGCCGATCACAACGCGATGCTCGATCCGCCGAGTGTGGATATCACCGGCCGCATGCTTGAGATGCTTGCTGCTTACGGCTACACGCGCGACGACAAGCGCGTGCAAAAGGCCATCAAGTTCGTCTTTGATGCGCAGGAGCCGGATGGAAGCTGGTTTGGCCGCTGGGGTGTCAATTACATCTACGGTACGTTCCTGGTATTGCGCGGGCTCGATGCCATCGGCGTCGATCACCTCGAGCCGCAGATCCAGCAGGCCGCGGAGTGGATTCGTATGGTGCAGAATCCCGATGGCGGCTGGGGCGAAACATGCGGCAGCTACGACGACCCCAACACGCGCGGCATCGGCACCAGCACTCCCTCGCAGACTGCCTGGGCCATGCTTGGTTTGCTCAGCGCCGGCGACGACCGCTCCGACTCTGTTGCCAAGGGGGTGCGTTGGCTGCTTGAGCGGCAGCGCAGCGATGGAAGCTGGGACGAATCGATGGGCGAAGGGCCGACGCGCCAGGCCATCATCACCGGTACAGGATTCCCCAAGGTCTTTTATCTGGCATACACCATGTACCGCCATTATTTTCCGTTGCTCGCTTTAACAACATACAAGCGTGCAATGCAGCGCGCAGATTGAATCAAAGTTTGGCAGAAAGAAGCTAGGAGCTTAACTGATGGCAGTACCAATTTCCCAAATGTGGACGGTTTCCACTTATGTGCTGAAGAAGAAGCTCGCAGGCAACAAGCAGTACCCGCTTGTCCTCATGCTCGAGCCGCTCTTCCGCTGCAACCTGGCCTGCGCAGGCTGCGGCAAGGTGCAGTATCCGCCCCACATCCTCAAGAAGCAGCTCACGCCCGAGGAGTGCTTTGCCGCGATCGATGAGTGCGGCGCACCCATGGTATCCATCCCCGGCGGCGAGCCACTCCTCCATCCGCAGATTGTCGACATCGTCAACGGTCTCATCGCGCGTAAGAAGTACATCTACCTTTGCACCAACGCGCTCGAGCTCAAAAAGCGGCTGCCTGAGTTCACTCCATCCAAGTACCTCACCTTCTCCGTGCATCTCGACGGCGACCGTGAGCATCACGACTTCTCTGTTTGCCGCGAGGGCGGTTACGACATCGCTGTTGAAGGAATCAAAGAGGCGGTCAAGCGCGGCTTCCGCGTCACCACTAACGCCACCTTCTTCGATGGCACCGATCCTAACAACGTCCGCAAGTTCTTTGATGAAGTCATGGGCATGGGCGTCGAGGGTATCGTTCTTTCGCCCGGCTACAGCTACGACAAGGCTCCGGATCAAACCAAATTCATGGGCCGCGCCCGTGTGCGCCGCCTCTTCCGCGCCATTCTTTCCAACCGCAAGAAGACCTGGAAGTTCAACATGTCGCCCCTGTTTCTCGAGTTCCTCATGGGCGATCGAAACTACGATTGCATTCCCTGGGGCATGCCTGCCTTCAACATTTTTGGTTGGCAGCGGCCCTGCTACTTACTCCAGGAAGGCTACGCCGAAACCTATAAGGAGCTTCTGGAATCGACAAAGTGGGAAGACTACGGCGTGCCCTCCGGCAATCCCAAGTGCGCCAACTGCATGGTCAGTTGCGGATATGAGGCTCCCGCCGTCATCGATGGCTTTGGTTCGCTCAAAGGATTTTTCGCCATGGTCCGCGGAACCTTCACTCGCTACCCCGACCAGCATGCGCTCAACCTGCTCAACGAGCCCATGCCGCACGGCCCGTCTTCGCTTGTCCAGATCGAGCACCCCGAGCGCGAGATGGCCAAGTTATAGCGCGAGCGCGAACTCCGCGAGCACCGCTAACTGTTAACTCCGCTGAAGGAGTCCCATGACCGCCGAAGTTCTCAAATATACGCGCGAACAGATCGAAAACCTCGACCTTGCGCCCGGCTCTGTACACGAGGAACTCGAAGGCTGGATCCCCGAGCTCGCCTCCGACGACGACCTTAAGACCGCGCTTGAGAAGGCGCTCGACTATCGCGGCGACGTCACGCTCACGCTCAAGTCCGGCGAGCGCATCGAGGCCTACATCTTCAACCGCCAAACCGGCGCAACGCTGGCCGATTCCTGGGTCCAGTACTTCACGCCCAAGGCCAACGACAAGCGCAAGGTCAGCTATGCCGAAATTGCCCGCCTCGAATTCAGCGGCAAAGATCGCGCCGCGGGCAAGCATTGGGAAGACTGGGTCAAGGCCTACAACGAAAAGAAAGCGGCCGGCGAAAAGAACATCGCCCTCGTCCCTGACGCCCTCGAGTAGCGGATCATCGAGTAGCGCCCCCACTCAGCAGTCAGGTCAACCGCCCGACTTTTCCACCGTCGGGCCCGGCATCCCTTCATCACCCCTTCGCCTACCGAAGAATCGTCCGCATGCGCGTCACGGATTTCAGCTTTCAAAGCCGATAAAAGACAATCCTTTGACAGGCCCGTGACAATATAACTTTCCAGATTCGCTAGCCTCACCTTTGACCGGACTCGCTTCGAGTTCATCAGCTGCTCCGCCAACCCCGGCAGAGAACAAGTGAGGTCCCATGAAAATCTTCCCCCTTTTCCCCGATCAATCCATTTCGCGCAAGTCTCCCGGATCTTTCCGGGCCATCACCGGCCTCGTCGCAGCTCTCGTTCTGTTCGCGGCCGTTTCGACTGTTCCGGCCTCGTCGCAAGTCGGTGGCGCATATAAAGTCACCAACCTCATCTCCGACGGCTCCGTTCCCGCCGCGTTTACTGACCCAGGCTTCATCAATCCCTGGGCAGTCTCCGCCAGCGGCACGTGGTGGATCAGCGCAGCAGGCACCGGAAGCGGCTACGTCGTTGCGTCAACGCCCACTCCCGGAACCATCAATTTCAAAGTGGTTGTGCCTCTGGCCTCCGGGACCGTAGCGGGAATGCCCACCGGATGCGTGACCACCGGGGGCGCCACCGGAATGATTCTTCCTAATGGAACCAAAGCCTCGTTTCTGTTCTCTACTCTTGATGGAACTATCTCCGGATGGAACAGCAAGCTCGGAACCGCAGGCGCCATCGCTCAGGTTGCCATCAATAACAGCGCCGCCGGCGCATCTTACACGGGCCTTGCAATCATCAACACCGCTACATCGAGCTTTATTATCGCCGCCAACTTCGGCACAGGCAAAACCATCGAGGTCTACGACAGCACATTCAAGCCCACCAAACTCCCCGGCACATTTACCGATCCCAATCTGCCCGCGGGCTACGCTCCTTTTTCCGTTCACGTTCTCAACAACCAGGTATATGTTGCCTACGCCCAGCAAAGCGCCTCTGCACCCTATCACTCAACCGGCGGTCTCGGTGCCGGCGCAGTCAGCGTTTTCGACATCAATGGCAACTACATTGCGCGCATCGCAACCGGCGGCAATCTCGACGCCCCGTGGGGGGTGGCATTTGCTCCGGCAGGGTTTGGCATCTTCGGCGGCTCGCTGTTGATCGGCAACTTCGGCAACGGCATTATCAATGCCTACGATCCGGCTAGCTTTGTCTATCGCGGCCAACTCACTGACGGCACTGGCGCGCCGCTCTCCTACGGCAGTCTCTGGGAACTCCTGCCCGGCGGCACCACTGTGGGAAATACCACTTCAGTTAGTGGCGGAGATACCAGCACGGTCTACATGACAGCCGGTCTGGCCGGCGAAGCGCACGGACTCTTCGCAGCCATCTCGAACGACACCACCACCGCAGGGACTCCTGCTTTCGGTTTCAGTGCCTCAACAGGCGCGCTCACGGTCACCAACGGCTCGTCGGTCAGTGCCTCAGTCAGCGTCGCGCCCACTTATAAATTCACCGGCAGCGTTTCGCTGGCTTGCAGCGGGCTTCCCAAGTACGCCAGTTGCTCGTTCACGCCGGCGTCTATCACCCCGAGCGGCACCACTCCCGCCACCTCCACGCTGAATATTCAAACCCAGTCGTCCATGGTGTTGCTCGATCTCAAGGTCCACGGCATGGTGGCGGTGGCTTCTGCAGTTCTTTTCCCGTTCGCGTCGTTGCTGGTCTTTTATCGCAGGCGTAGCCCCGCAATCAGCAACGCGCTCCGCGTTTGCCTTCTTGGTGTGGTCATGCTCGCCGCTCTGGGCCTGTTCGCGGGCTGCACCACCACGCAACCTGCAACTCCAGCGGGAACTTCGCAAGTGACCGTTACAGCCACATCAGGTTCAGTCAGCCAAACTGCGACGATCGCGCTCACCGTTCAATAGGCGGGTCTCCGCACCTGGGTTCCACAAGCAAGAAAGCAGCGCGTCAGTCCCTCTTCGTTTGAGATAAGGAACCGCACGCACTGCTTTCATCGATTCGTTTCGCCACAACGGCTTATGTGGTTGACGAGTCGTCGTCCACCGGCGCTTCATCCACTGCCGTATCCTCTACCGGTGCTTCGTCCTCCACCGGTGGCGCCTCGTCTTCGGCCACCGGCGCCGTGTCATCCGCCGCGGCCGGAGCATCGACATCCGGGCCTACAGGATCGCCGTACTCGCCCGCTGCTGCGGAGTTGTCGGCGGTCTGTTCTTCGCTGGCCGCGTCTCCTGCATACATCGCGGCATCGTCTCCGAATCCTGCCGCGGCGTAGCTCTCGGCCGTCGTCTGGTCTTGATCGGCGGTCTGCTGATCCCAATTTGCCCAACTCTCGTTCAGATTCGCTTCCCATGTCGAGTCGGTGCTGTCCGGGCCACCTTCTCCCGCCACTTGCTCTGAGGTTTGGTAGGCTTGCTCGGAATCGCTTTGCGCAGCAGCGTAGTCGCCGGATTGGACGTCCTTGGATTCCTGCTCCTCCTGCTGCTCGAGCGTTTGCTGGTCATCGCTCAAGGTGCTCGCGGCCGGAGAATCAGTGCCCGTCGTGTCGGTGCCCGGATCCGCCGCGGCGTCCGGGTCGGTTGTTGAGCCGGCGTTGATTTGAGTGTCATCAGGATCGGCGAGCCCCACCGTCCCATCGCCGCCTACGCTGCCGGAGCCATCGCCTGGACTTGTGTCAGACTCGCCAGGAGTGATTGAGGTGTCCGGATCGGTGTAGCCGGTCGCGGTTGAAGACGGATCTGTGGGGTCGCCGACGTTTGGCGATGTATCCACGGCTGAGGGATCTCCCAAACCGGGTTCAGATTCGCCAGGCGCGAGTCCCGATCCCGGATCGGCGTAGCCGGAGCCGCCCGATCCGCTGATCGACGGGTCGCCGGTGCCGGGGCCATCCGGATCGACGACCGCGACGGCTGGCGTGTCTTCGGGGCCACTGCCGGAGCCCGTGCCCGACGGATCAGTTCCGGGGTCGTTCGCCCCGCTCGGACCCGATGCGCCCTCGGTTCCTGTCCCCGCACCATCGGGATCAACAACGATCACCTCTTCCACCACTTCTACCGGAGCATCTATCCCCGGCACCGGGCTCGTGTCGTTCTCGAACGGGTCAACGATAGCTTCATAGACCTCGACAATCACCGGCTCGTCTGGAGTGGTGGTGCTGTCTGTTGCGGTTGGTGTTGTGCCGGGTTCATCCGGCGCGGTCACTACGAAATCATTGGGGCTATCGTCTGGCATCTCTATACCTCACTTGTTGTGATCACCCGGATCATTTTTGTGCACTTGCGTGCACCGGCGAAGGTGGAAGTCGTTTTGCGCTGGCAACCACGGGCTTCACCGCAACTTGCTTCGCGCTGGCTGCCACCGGCGCGGACGGAACTGGTTTTGCGCCCGCAGGCCCCTGTGCCGGAGTCACCGGATTTGCGCCGGCAATTGCCGGCGGGGCACTCGCTGGTTTTGTGCTCGCAGGCGCTGGCACGGCAGCACTTTGTCCTGCGCCGGCGATCACCGGCGGCGGAGCGGCTGGCCTTTGGCGCATTGTAAAAACGTTCTGGCACTTTGGACAGCGGACATTGAGCGATGTCTTACCCTTCAACACGGCCAAAGGTATCCGCACGGCTGTCTGGCACTTGTTGCAGACAGCGCGAACAGAGTCCGTCGGCGTAACCGCCCCACCCGCCGCAGCAGCCTGGCCCGTGCCACCAACCTGAGCAACGCTCGCCGGACCGGCAACTATCGCAAGCGGCTTGCCGGGCGCCGGCTGCGGCTGCGGCGCAAGTTTCCTGCGAACCGGCTGCACGCTCTCGCTCCATCGCATCAGTGGTTGGTCGCGTCCCGCGATTCCAAGCAGCCGCAGGCGCCGCGTGGTGTACATCGATGCCGAAGTTGTCATCTCAGAAAAACGCGTCAGATTATCGTCGCTCGCGTCTTCCTGCTTCATCCATTCCTCAATATTTACTTGCTTCAACAGCCGGGCAGAGCGAATGGACCAAGCCAGCAGGACGCGGCGCGCCAGAGCCTCCTCTCCGACCGCCAGCAGCCCTGCGCGATCGGCAGTAATATCCGATTGCCGCGACCACGCCATCAGCGGCATTTCAATCGCACCCTCAAGCAGTTTCGACGGGCTGATCGCGTTTAACACTCCATTCGACAGCAAGCCGCTGTGCACAGAGGTGTCGCCGGCGAGGAATCGGCTTACCGTCTTCCATAGAGCATGGCCGGCGGCACAGTGTCCCATCTCGCGCGCCAGCATGAACAGCAGTTCGTCGTTTTGGAAGTTGGTGACGATCGCAGTTCCGAGCACAATAAAAGAGCTCGTATCCGTGCCAAATGTATAGGTGTTCCACTGTTGATCGCCCGAAACATATACATCGGGCATGCCCGGCAGTCCGAGAATCCGAGCCGCCAGAACTGCCTGCTTCCACACATCGGGCAACTGCCTCGGCCCCAGCCGGATTCCATTGAACGTCGATTCGATCCAAGGGCGGCCCACCTTGTCGGAGACTGACTTAACAACCGAGTGCAGCGCTGTGATTTTTTGCAGCTTGCTCATCGCCTGCCCGTCCTGCGCCCACAGGAACACCGAGCGGTCGAGCTTATAGCCGGGCAATAGCGGACGAAGCCATGCGCATCCTGGGCAAACATCCTGCGCAGCGTCCAATTTGGCGCCATTCCCGCCGCACAACGCGCACACCGTCGGCGTGTTCTTCACAAATCCCATGACGGCTGCCTGCGCCGCAGTCGCCGCTTGCGCCGCTGATGCCACAACGGCTCCGCCCGAGTACGGCGCTGGCGAAGTCGGCATCGCGGGCGCAGCTGGAGCCGATGCTCCCGGTGTCCAAGGCACGCTTGCTGCTGTAGGTGCTGCCGGCGCTGTTGCCACAGGCGTCCATGGAACATTCCCCGCGGCTGGCGCCACTGCCGTCTGCTGGATCGGCGGCTTCGGCGGAACAAGTCGCGTCCCGCACGCCGTGCAGAATCCCGCTCCCGGCACGCCAGGTCCGTGTCCCTGCGGACAAATCAGCGGGGAAGCAGCAGTAGCCATTCTTGCCTCCTGAATCATTTGTATCTATGACGCGCCAGGTTTTCGCCAGGACTTCAATGCCCAGCCATCTGATGGAACTCCGCCAACTTGAATATCCAGCTCAGCAGGTAAAGCGCGCTCGCGGCATACACGCCCTTCGTAAACAGAACGCTCTCCGTAATTCGCCGGAACGAAATTCGCCGCCACAGCAAAAAAATCGCCGTCGGAATCAGCAACACCGTCCCAAAAAATGCCAGCACGCCAAATGGATTCGCCAGAAACGCCTTCCAGAACTCGAACCGTGCCGCCCACGCAAAGCAGGTCGTCAGTCCGCAACTCGGGCAAGGCCAATGCGTCAATCGCAGAAAATTACATGGAGGCAGCCCCAACTGGGTATGCGTTCCATAGCCCGCCGCCGCAGGCGTCAACCAACGCGCCACCGCCAACACGGCGCAAGCACTAACAAGCGCGCCAATCGCTACAATCTTGTCGGTCCGGTCGTACATCCGGGCCTCCGGTCGATCGGGGTTTTTCAGCGAACCCTAGAACCTGCGCATGAACCCCAATCTTCCCCAAAACAGGCAAATACCCAAAATAAATAGACCCAGCGCGACAATATTCAGGTAATAAGCTAACTTGGCTGCGCTCTCATCCAGGTATGGAGCCTGCCCGGATGCAAACGCGTCCATATCTTTCTTCGCCATAATGAACCCGGGCACCCCTGTGAAGGGTCCACAGCAGAACAGCGCCGCGATCCCCAGCCCGATTGCCCACTTGGTGTTTTGCCCCAGCATCTTGCCACCGGGAACCGGTGGAGGATAGACGCCGGTGGACGGCGGATAGGAGCCGGGCTGCGGAGGATATCCACCCGGCGGCGGTTGAAACGTAGTCGGAACCAGTGGCGTGTCCGCGCCGGGCTGCGCTGAACTTGCGCCGGCCGGAGGTTGATTGACTACCGGTGGCTGCGCAGCTACTGGAGTTCCGCAGCTTCCGCAGAAGGCAACATTCGGCTCAACGAGAGCGCCGCACTTCGAGCAAATGACACTATTCATCGCAAGTCACCTTGCAACCGCTGAATGAAATTCGTTTACCAATGGACAGCATGCAGAAACGCGGCCCGGTTCGAAAAAGACAACCGCAGCGCCAGTTGCGCCGTTTACGAAGTTGCACGACCTGGATTCGGTACTTTACAGGGGGGGAGAAATCGAAGCCAATTGTAGCGCACATTGTAATCAGGAGTAAAACCAGTCAGCAAGTCAGGTCGGATCCGCCTGAAAAAGGCATGAGTTCAAAGCCTGCCCTGAAGATGGTCGCAGGCTGCCGAATGCGGGCAGACGGCGCAAAAGAAGGCCCGCCGATTGCAGCTGAGGCACAGCGGGCCGGATAGGACAACTCTTAGTCGAAAGGCACAACTCTTGTAGCCGAAGCATCGCAAACTGCGCCCCGGAAGCGCCATGACCCGAAAGTGCCGGGAATCCCTTCGGTAAACGGACCATCCTGCGGCGGGTCCCTATCCTGCGCCCAGTCATGGACGGCTTCCACTGCCAGCTACGGCGTGCGGCGGAGGCCAACCACCACCCGCTCGCGGTAATCGTGCAGTGTGTCCTTGTAGTAGCGCACCACCCCCCGGTTCAGGATCTCTTCAGGCGGAGCCCCGCCTTCGTCCGAAATATCGTGCAGCGTCAATGCCGCCACACTGGCCAGCACGCTGACCGCCAGGGCCACGCTGAATCCACTTCGGAGTCTGGCAAACTTCTTGAGCATCGCCTCATCCGTCACCGTCACATACAAACCAAGCAGCGCCAGGAAATCGAACTCAGGATAAAAATCGACCCGGTAACGGTAGGTCAACCAATCCAGCGACAGCATGAGCAGGCAGGGTGCCAGCAGGCCCAACCCCACCAATGCCGCCCACGTGCCCGCCGGCGTCGCGATGGCTGCGACGCGTTTACGCAGCCCGACCACCAATAGGGCGATAAAACAGAAGGCAATCAGATCGGTCAGCAGGAAGCTGGCAGGCGGCAATTCGATGTCGCCAAACAAACGCGTCTGCGTATCTTCGAACAGAAGTTGGCCGTTGCGCCCGTGAAGCACCCACACCGGAACGAAATAGTAAATCAGGCCAAATGGAACGCGCCTCAGGTTAAATGCGCCATAGCTGCTAAGGCTCGATACAAAGTTTGGCCACGCGTCCCGATTAATGTAGAGATCGTAGTTGAGAAAAGTTGCCGGATTGCCCCAGCGAAAATAATTTACGGCGCCGCTCACTACCACAGAAACGCCAACGATTGCGAGCGGGGCCCACATGCGATGCTGTATCCCTGCTCGACCAATTCGCGCGGTCGCTGTCAACTTGCCCGCATCGACCACCGTGCCGGGCTTAAGCGCCAGCGCAATAAGCAACAGAAGCAGCGACAGCACGAGTCCTACGCCCGTTGAAACGCGGGTCAGCAGCGCCAAACCGGCACTCAGCCCCATCCAGAACAAAGACCGGGCGTCGAACTCGCGATTCACAATGCCCTTCATTGCGAAACTGACGAATACAGCTGCAAAGGCGTAGGCCCAAAGCATCACCTCGGTCCACACTTCGTCTTTCAGGTACGCACACGTACCGCCCGCCAGCACAAAGTAGGCCAGCAACAGGCCAATCGCCCACCGCGCCGTCGCATTGTTCAGCGCGTGGCTGCGCACCAGCAGCACTGCGCGCACTTTCGCCATTCCGGCAACGCACACCGCCGCCAGGCAAGACCAGAAAGTCATGTCCACGTTCATCCGGCCAATCAACTTCAGCGGCAGCCGCAACAACGCGCACCAGATACCCCAATATGCATACACTCGGCCATTCCGCAAAAAACCATCGTCGCCAATGATCCGGGGATCCACATCAAATTGTCCGCGCAAAAGATGGTCGAGCATGCTGTTAAAGGTCAAACGGATTGTATCGGTCGGTTGGAGCCACCATGAGACTCCCAGCAGCGCGCCATAGACGGCCAGCATCAGAGCCAGCAGCGCAAGCTGCAATCGGCGCTCCTTGACCTCCGCGCTCCGGCGATCGTCGCTCAACTTCTTCACCGCGGGTTCTCGTGCAGCGTTGCCGTCTTTCGCCGCCTCGTCCATTGCCGAATCATATTGGATCACCGCGCCGATCCCCGCCGCCCGCAATCGCAAATCCGCAGCCACGCCTCGAGGTCGCCGGCCCATGCACTTGCAGTCGCCGCCTGGCCTGTAATCCTAGGTAACACGCGCGGGAATCGGTAACACATGCTCGTAATTGCACGATTGGTTGATTTACCTCGATGGTTCTTTCCGATCCAATGGATCCCAAGTAAGTCCTTTTGTGTTTTTCCTGACAGTTAGGGCCGGCTCACTGCCGGCCCTCCTTTGTTTTGCAACCCACATATTTGACAGCACAGGCGTGATCCGGGGCACATTCTTGGATTGGTTGGCCGTGTATTTTTGTTTTTTTGCCCTCCGCGGAGGAAGGCTTAAAGCGACGTTTAGACCATATCGAAAGCAGAAAACCTCCCATTGATATAAGTTTCAACCCCAGGTCCGGCGAGCAACTCTTGAAAGGCAAACCGGGCAAGTGGACGATTTACATAACGAAGTAGTTCAGCGCGCCGGAGGACGGTGCGAGTGCATGATGTCCCGTTGTGGTCATGTAGGGCGATGCCCCGAGAGGCTGGCTGGAGATTGGCAGATCCGTCGCATCGAGGCGATGAAAATGTACGCGCTCAAGAACGTCCAGGGCGTTTGCGAGGACTGCTTTCGTAACACACCCAGCTTTGGCTTTGGACCCATGCGGGTGAGCGCCCACATCGATGCGCATAAATTTGCATCGTAAGCCAGCGAGAACGTTCCCGCGTTCCCGTCAATTCGCGCGTGGTTCCCCGTCTCCCGGTGTCGGCTCCTACTTTGCCCATTCCCTTGTCTCCGTTTTTCTCGCCTCTGCTTTTCCGGTTGCGATCGCCTGAACTGAGCGAGGAACTGGCAGCCAGCGGCTGCTCTCCGCATCGGTTTACTTTGCACACGCCGCAAGTGATACTCTCGAATGAATTCGAATCCCATCACCCCTTTTCAACACAGGAGAATCGCCATGTTATGTCCTCGATGCGGCACTGCAACCCAGCCGGTCGACAGATTCTGCCAGAACTGCGGATGTGCGTTGCCAGCCGCGTTGGACTCCTTGTCTGATGCGCCCATTCCAGCCGCTCCCGCAGCCGCGCCTGCACCGCTGCCCCCACCTTCGACGGCGCCGCTGCATCCCATTCCCGCTGGCGGATTCACAACCGAAGATGCTGTTGCCTGGCTGCAGAGTGCCGGCTACGCGGCGAAAGTGGTCATCGGCGACAGCGGCAAGCCTCACGTCTCGAGCTCCACACAGGGCTTTCCATTTCACGTCTTCATGCACGATGGACAGGGCGATCGCTACGCCTCCATTCGAATAGCGGTCGGCTTTGCCACCCACGGCAAGTTCGATATCTCCCAAATGAATGCGTGGAATGTTGGCGCGCGGTGGTGCCGTGGTTATTACGACAGCGTCAACGATCCGTGGCTTGAAATGGATATCGACCTCTACCCCGGCGGCACCTACGAGTCGCTCAATGACCAGTTTGGGGCCTGGAATGTCACCCTCAACAGCTTCATTAAGAAATTTGGCCTCCTCTAGGGGCCTCGCCGGCTCAATGGCAACGGATTACCGGCCTCTAGTCGCTAATTTCTGATCCTTGTATTCGTACCCTGAGCTACCGCCCCTCCGGAGCTATTCCATGCCCATGGCGATCTTTCTTGCACTCACCATCATCGGCGGCTGGTTCGCCTGGCGCCGCAACCCCATGTACTCCGCCGGCAAAACAGTACAGGTCATCATTCTCTTCGGCGGCACCATCGC
>CAZKJB010000013.1:14190-30826 GCA_964552975.1 uncultured Occallatibacter sp.
GCCTTCATGGCCATGGCGGCCTATCTCGGCGGCCACCGCCTCGACCGCGCCCTCACAGCCGTCCTCGCCAATCCCTGGGTCCACTGGACCTACTCGCGCCCGCAGTGGGAGGCATGGACCGAGCAGCAGGTCTCGCGCATGTCTGCATCCCAGAAGAAAATGTCCCGGGGCGCTGTCGTCAAAGCTGCCGTGATCATGTTCCTGCTTCTCGGCGTTCCATCGATGTTTGCCTTCTCCAGCACCACCGTCCGGTTCTCCATCCTCGGCGGCGCATTCGTCCTCGTCGCAGCCGGTACGGTGCTGGCGGTTATTTCGCAGGGCCGCGCACCGGCCAACTACCGCAAAAAGCTGCTCACCTCTCCCCCTGAAGTTTTCTTCGCGCCCGATGGCCTTTTCGTCGACAGCGAGTACAGCGCGTGGCTCAACTCTGACATCTATCTTCTCGCTGCTTCCATCGAACAAACCAACCCGCCTTGCGTGTCCATGCAATTCGAGCGCGTCCGCCCCGGCGCCAATGGCATCGACATCACTCAAGTCGAGAAGCGTGTCATGATTCCTGCGGGCGCGGATGCCGACTTGGCGAAACTCCAGAAGAATCTCTCCGCAACCTGCCGCAAGGCAAAGGTGTCGCTGGTCTAAGCCGAGTTTCGTGTGGTTGCGGCTTGCAGGCGGGCGAACCACGAGCCACGGATCCCTGACCCATGTCTCCCTCATTTTGTTTGCATAAAATTACCTGCACGAAGCGCACAATCATCCTATGCGCACCTCCGAGGTTCATGACGTCTTTCGTCTGACCACTGATCACCGTTTACTGATCACTGTGCGCACCCCCTCCCCCCTATGCCTCCAAAATCGACACTGTGAAACTGTGAAACTGTGAACGGCACCTAACTCTCCTCGTACCATCCAAATAGACCCACTATCGAACGCGGTCCACAGAAACACAGAAACTGTGGACTTTTTGCCGATCCAGCAATTTCAATCAGTTACGGAACAGGCAGTCGCCATCCATTTAGAATGAAACTGCGTTTTCTCGATGAAAATCTTCCTAACTGGCGCGACTGGATTCGTTGGTCATCATGTGGCAAAGGCGCTTGCTGCCGAAGGCTCTGACTTGCGCTTGCTGGTACGCAAAACCAGCAATCTCGCCAATCTCGAAGGGATTCGCGGCGAAACAGTTGTCGGCGATCTCGCCGAGCCCGAATCGTTGCGCTCTGCAATCTCCGGCTGCGATGCAGTTGTTCACGTGGCTGCCGATTACCGCCTCTGGATTCCGGATCCGGCTGCAATGTATCGCGCCAACGTCGACGGTACGCGCGAGCTGCTGCGCATCGCCCGTGAGGCCGCTGTTCCGCGCTTCGTCTACACGTCGAGTGTGGCTACGATGCACTTCCGTACCGACGGCATCATCATCAATGAAGACACGCCTGTTTCACTCGCCGACATGGTTGGCCATTACAAGCGTTCCAAGTTCATGGCCGAGCAGGAAGCCGTCAGCGCCGCAGCGAACGGCCAAAGCGTCATGATCCTCAATCCCACAACTCCTATCGGACCCAACGACGCGAAGCCCACGCCAACGGGCCGCATCTTTGTCGACTTCCTCAATGGCAGGTTTCCCGCATACGTCGACACAGGCCTGAACCTCGTCGATGTCTTTGAGGTCGCTCGCGCGCACGTTCTCGCACTCACAAAAGGAAAACCAGGCAGGCGCTATATCCTCGGCGGCGAGAACCTCACGCTCAAGCAGATCCTCGACAAGATGTCGGCCATTACTGGAATCCCTTCGCCGACGGTCAAGATCCCCTTCGCCATCGCCGCGACGTACGCCTTCTTCGAGGAGTGGATCACGGGCCGCATTCGTGGCCGCGAGCCGCGCGCAACGCTCGAAGAGGTGCGCATGGGCCGCAAAAAGATGTTCGCCTCGAGCGCTCGCGCCCAGCAGGAGCTCGACTTCCGCGTCGTTCCCGTCTATCCCGCCATGCGCTTGGCAATCGATTGGTTCCGCACCCACGGCTACGCGCCCGCTGCAACCGCGCAGGCGCGCGCATGACGCGCGTCGCCATCATCGCTGCGATGGCTGACGAGCTCAAGCTCTTGGTACGTGGCTGGCGCCTTCAACGGCGCAACGGCGTCGAGCTCTGGACCTGGCGATTCGACGAAGGCGAATGGGTTGCCGCGTGCTCGGGCGCCGGCGCCGATGCAGGAACGCGCGCCTTCGCCGAAATCGAGCGAGATGGCCCCATCTCCATGGCGATCTCAGTCGGCTGGGCGGGGGCCCTCACGGATGCGGTTGTGTCGGGCCAGGTCTACAAAGTTTCAGGAGTTATCGACGCCCGCACCGGAGAGCGCTTCAATGTGGCTCAATGGTCCGACGGACTTCTTGCCGTTACCAATCCCATTGTCGCGGACGAGCAAGAGAAACGCCGTTTAGCCGCCACTTACGGAGCCGACCTGTGCGACATGGAAGGCGCCATCGTCGCCCGCCTGGCCGCCATGCGTGACATCCCCTTCTACTGCTTCAAGGGTGTCAGCGACGGCCTCACAGACCGTCTGCCTGACTTTAACCGCTTCATTTCCCCCACCGGGCATATCCAGCTCGGACGGTTTACCCTTTATGCCCTATTCCGGCCGATCTACTGGCCCGCACTCATCCGAATGGGCGAAAATAGTAAGAGGGCTTCCCAAAGCATCGCGGAGTCACTGCTCGATTTTCTCGATGAACGAGGTCACATCAGAAGACGGAATGGCTACCCAAATCTCCAAACCTGAATTCCAGGTCAATTCGAAGATCCCCCCGACCATGCGCGCCGTCGTCTATCGCGGCATTGACGACATGCGCATCGAAACCGTGCCCGTTCCGAGCATCGGACCTGGCGAGTTGCTGATCAAGATCGCCACCTGCGGCATCTGCGGAACCGATCTGAAGAAGATCCACATGGGTTCCCACTCGGCGCCACGTATCTTCGGCCACGAGATGGCTGGAGTCGTCGCGGCAGTCGGTGCTGGCGTGACGAAGTATGCTGTCGGGGATCGGGTAATGAGCTTCCATCACGTCCCTTGCGGCGAGTGCTACTACTGTCGCAAAAACACGCCCGCGCAGTGTCCGCTCTATAAAAAGACAGGCGCAACGGCGGGCTTTGAGCCGTCAGGTGGGGGATTCGCCGAGTACATCCGTGTCTTGGACTTCGTGGTTTCGAACGGCGGTGTCGTGCCGATTCCCGACGGTGTGCCTTTCGAGCAGGCAGCCTTTGTCGAGCCGCTGATGACCGTGCTCAAAGGCACAAAATTGCTCAACCTTGCTTCGGACGACACGGTGTTGGTCATCGGCCAGGGCCCTATCGGCCTCATGCATGCCGCGCTCGCTCGGCGTGCCGGCGCACGGGTGCTTACTTCCGATCTTTTCGCAGAACGTCACGCCATCGCTGCGCGCTTTGGCCTCACAAATCCGATCCACGCCGGCACTGAAAACGTCGTCGAGCGAGTTCTTACTGAAACCGAGGGCCGCGGCGCGGATGCTGTCATCGTGGCCGTTGGTGGCAACGCGCTCATCCAGACTGCGATGGATGCGGTGCGCCCCGGTGGCAAGGTCATGCTCTTTGCCCAGACACAGCACGGCGAGGCGACTTTCGATCCGGCTGCCGTTTGTGTGGACGAAAAGACATTACTCGGCTCATACTCATCATCGTTCCCGCTTCTCGACGAAGTCACAGGTCTGATCTTTGGCGGGTACCGCAACGGCTTTGACCTGACGCAGTTGATCTCGCACCGTTTTCCGCTCGAAGAAGCCGTTGCGGCGATCGAGATCGCCTCACACCCGCAGCCGGATTCCATGAAGATCATGGTCGAACCGCTCCCGGGGGCAGGAGCACAGTAGAGGGACTCTGATGGCAAGCACGGTAAAGGACGCTATCCTCCGCGGCCGCAAGACCGTAGAGACTGTTGTCGAAGAAGGCCGCAAGCGAGTCGAAAACGTCGTCGAGGGTGGGCTCAATACCGTCGAAACAGTCGTTGACGTTGGCCTGGATACAGTCGAGACCGTGGTCGTCGAGGGCCGCAAAAAGGTCAAAACTGTCGTCCATCATGGCCGCAAGACCGTCGAGAACGTGCTTCTCCATCGCAGCACCATGAAAGCCGCAGTCCTCCATGGGCGTGAGGACATCCGCATTGAAAGTGTGCCCGTACCCAAGGCTGGAGTGGGAGAAATCATCGTCCAGGTGGGCGCCGCACTAACCTGCGGAACAGACCTGAAGGTCTTTCGCCGTGGGTACCATGCGCGCATGATCGTCCCTCCGGCGCTCTTCGGCCACGAACTGGCTGGGACAGTTGTCGAAGCCGGCGAAGGCGTAAGAGATTTCGTTTCCGGCGATCGAGTGGTTGCACTCAACTCTGCGCCATGCGGCAAGTGCTACTTCTGCTTGCGCGGCCAGGAAAATCTCTGCGATGATCTGATCTTCAACAACGGCGCCTATGCCGAATTCATCCAGATTCCAGCGCGCATCGTGGAGAAGAACACCCTCAAAGTTCCTGATAATGTGCCGCTGGAACACGCCGCCCTGACTGAACCGCTGGCCTGCGCCGTGCACGGATTCGAAGACTCCCGGCCCCGGGAGGGCGATATCGTCGCAGTGATTGGTGGGGGCCCCCTGGGCCTAATGATCCTCCACGTCGCCTCACTGGCCGGCTACGAAACCATTGCCATCGTTAAGCACGACGGCCAGGTCGAAGCCGCCCGGCATCTCGGCGCTACGCATATCGTTCAGGCGCCTACCATTCGCAGGGCCATCCGCGACGCGCGCGCGTTTACGCCGGGCGACCGCGGCGTCGACATTGCTATTGAAGCAGTGGGTCTGCCCGATACCTGGCAGGAAGCTGTTGAACTAGTCCGCAAAGGCGGTACCGTCAACTTCTTCGGAGGCTGCGCTGCGAATACGCATGTAACTCTCGACACCAATCGCATTCATTACAGCGACATCACGCTGCGCGCCACCTTCCATCACACTCCGGAAATCTGCCGCAAGGCGCTGGCGCTCATCGCCGGCGGCCGCTTCCAGGCCAGCTCTTTCATCACCGGCCGGGCCAAGTTGTATGAGCTCAATCGCGTCTTCGAAATGCTGATGAACCGATCTCGCGAAATCAAGACCGCCATTGTGCCTTGAGGCAAACCGATGAATGTGGCAACCGTGCAACCAGACAACGACTCGCTTCATAACGACGAACTGCTCGCCCGCGGATGGGCAGCACTGCCGGAAGCCTATCGCATTCCCGACGTCGCGCCGTCGCTCGATCAAGCTCGCAACTACTGCCGCCGTCTCGCCGAGTCACACTACGAAAATTTTCACGTAGCCACCTGGTTCCTGCCTAAAGCTCTGCGCCCGCACTTTCACTCAATATATGCCTACTGTCGTATCTCCGATGATTTGGGCGATGAAGTCGGCGATCGTTCCACCGCTTTAGCCCTTCTCGACTTATGGGGAAGGGAACTCGACGCCTGCTATGAAGGCCGCGCGCGCCACCCCGTATTTGTTGCGCTCGCCAAGACCATCCGTTCCTGCTCGATTCCCAAGGAGCCCTTTGCGGATCTGCTCGTCGCGTTTCGCCAGGATCAAACAGTTCAGCGATACGCCTCAATGGACGAGGTGCTTGGTTATTGCCGGTACTCGGCCAATCCCGTAGGGCGCCTGGTGCTCTATGCGTGCGGCGAAGTGAACGAAGAGAACTTCCGGCTCTCTGATGCCACATGCTCGGCATTGCAACTTGCCAATTTCTGGCAGGACGTGCGCGTGGATTTTGCAAAAGGCCGCGTCTACCTGCCGCAGGATGAGATGCGCCGCTTCGGCGTAAGCGACGAGACGATCTCTGGCGGCGTCGCCACGGCGGAGTTTCGCGCGCTGTTGCGCCACGAGGTCGACTTCACACGCGGGCTCTTAGAGCAGGGCCTTCCACTCATTGACAGGGTCAATCGCGATCTTGCTCTGGATCTGGATCTATTCAGTCGTGGCGGGCTCGAAATTCTGCGCGCTATAGAGCGACGCGACTATGACGTGCTGAGCGCACGGCCAGCGATTTCCAAACGAACCAAGGCCGCACTTGCTCTGCGCGCGCTGAGTGTCAAGGTGCTGCCTTTCTTACGTCTCGGCTCACACACCGCAGGAAAGGCAGCTTGACGCAGACGGACCCATCGCACGAAATCACATTGGCTAACGCCTACGCCGCCTGCCGGTCGATTGCCAAACGCGAAGCCAAGAACTTTTACTATGCTTTCGTCGCGCTTCCCATCGAACGCCGCAACGCTATCTGCGCGGTCTATGCCTTCATGCGCCAGGCTGACGACTTGGCCGACGATGAAAGCTTGCCGCGCGAAGACCGCCGATCCAGGTTGGATGAGTGGCGATCGGCATGGCATGAAGCAGCGAGAGGTGCGTCCACAAGCGATCCCGTTTTTCTCGCTGTGCGCGACGCAATCCAACGCTTCAACATTCCTCTCGCGTTGCTCGACGAGCTTGTCGCTGGCATCTCCATGGACCTCGACCATGCTTCCACCGGCGCACCCGTGACCTACGCCTCGTTTGCCGAACTCTATCGCTACTGCTACCTGGTGGCATCGGTCGTAGGCCTGGTCTGCATCCGGATCTTCGGCTACAGCGATCCGCGGGCCGAGAAACTGGCTGAAGAAACCGGGATCGCCTTCCAACTCACCAACATTTTGCGCGACGTCGGAGAGGACGCAGAGCGAAACCGCGTTTACCTGCCACTCGAAGATCTTGCCGCGCACTCGGTATCGCTCGACTCGTTGCTTCATCGTGTGGCGAACGCCCCGCCCACGCCCAACGAACGTACCTTGCTCGCCTCCATCGGCCAGCGCGCCGAAGACTACTACCGCTCGGCGCGCGAGCTTCTGCCATTGGTCGACCCCGCAAGCCGTCCTGCGCTCTGGGTGCTTGTCTCCATCTACCATGCGCTGCTCAAGCGCATTCGCCGCGCCAACTACGATGTGTTCTCCCACCGCGCCAGCGTGCCGTTACTGCAAAAGCTCGCAATCCTTTCGGTCGGCATGGGGCGCATGGCCTCGGCGCGCATCTTCGGCTAACCAGGATCAGTGCGGCCGCGTCGATACTCCGTGCGATAAGCTGATTCGGGGGTGTTCTCAATGCAACTCCGCGCCCTGTCCCGGCTAGCTTTTGCCGCGATCTTGCCGGCTCTTTGGCCGGTTGCGGCTCCGCAGTCGGCTGCTGGACAAGCAACCAGCTTCAATCCAGCTCTGCCGCTCACACTCATCAACAACGGGCCGAATTCAGCCTGGGCGCAGAGCCAGCATTATGTGGTGCTGGTGTCGCTTGACGGATTCCGCTGGGACTATGCCAAGCGCGACAACGCCGCCCATCTTTTGGCCCTCGGCAAGCAAGGGGTCTGGGCGCCGGAAGGCATGTTGCCGAGCTACCCCTCGCTCACATTTCCCAACCACTTCACCATCGTTACGGGACTTTATCCCGAGCATCATGGACTGGTCGCAAACACTTTTTTCGATCCCGCCCGCCAGGTCCGCTACTCGATGTCCGATCCGAAGGCCGTGACCGATGGCTCCTGGTATAGCGGCATTCCCCTATGGAGCTTGGCTGAAAGTCAGGGAATGCGAACGGCAAGCCTGTTCTGGGTTGGCTCCGAGGCCAAGATCGCCGGATTCCGCCCATCCTATTACGCAATCTTCGATGAGAAAACTGAACCGACGCCCGAGAGCCAGCAGGCGCGCATCGACGATACAGCGGCGCTGCTTCGCCTGCCGGCTGCCGATCGACCTCACTTCATCACGATTTACTTTTCCGAACCCGACCATGAAGGCCACGAATTCGGTCCTGATGCGCGGGAAACTCGCGCGGCAGAAATTAAGATGGACGCGCTCATCGGGAAGCTGAGGGTCGCGCTCAAGGCCACTGGATTGCCGATCGACTTGGTCGTCGTGAGCGATCATGGCATGGTCAAGTCCGAAGGCGACTGGATCAATCTTGACCAATTCGTCGATCTCACCGGGTTTGACGCTGCCGGCGCGCTTCTTTATGGCAAAACGGAGGAGGATCGCGTTCGCGTCTACAACCAGCTCAAGAAAGCGTCGTCGCAGTTTGTGGCCTACCGGTTGAAGGACGTTCCAGCGGATTTGAATTTCAATCAGAATCCGCGCGAAGGCGACCCGGTTGTTGTCGCCACCGGGCCATTCGCGATTCGCGCGCGCGCTCCGGCGCCTGGGCAATCCGATCATCACCCCACAACAGGCATGCACGGATTCGATCCCCGCAAAATTCCCGAGATGAAAGCCAGTTTCTTTGCCGCAGGGCCCGATATTGTTGAAGGAAAGACAGTCGCTCCGTTTGATAACGTCAACCTGTATCCATGGATGGCGCATTTGCTCGGCTTGAAACCACCGAAGTCTGACGGAAACCTCAACATCCTTTCAGGAACCCTGCGCGATGGCGGCGTCGCGGCCGAAAACGTACCGGAAAAGTAGAAAGGGAAAGCAAGAAATGAGTGTGGTCCTGGGGATTGACGGCGGCGGCACCAACACGAGGGCAGCCATTGTTGCCGAAGGAAAAGTTATCGGAAGCGGACACAATGGTTCCATCAAGAGACTGCGCGTCGGC
The DNA here is from genome assembly GCA_964552975.1 of uncultured Occallatibacter sp. Classification (GTDB taxonomy): domain Bacteria; phylum Acidobacteriota; class Terriglobia; order Terriglobales; family Acidobacteriaceae; genus Telmatobacter. The sequence goes on from CAZKJB010000013.1 coordinate 22,821, forward strand.
GCAGAAGCTGCCGAAGCGAATCTGCGCGCTTTGCTCAAGGAAGTCTTCGCGCAGGCCGGTGTGAAGGGCGTACAGGCGGCATCGTGTGGCGTGGCCAGCGCATCCATGCCGGGTATCACGGAATGGATTACCGCTGTGTTCAAGGATTTTGGTGTCGAGCGCTCTGAGGTCGTCGGCGACGAAGTCATCGCTCTCGACGCAGCATTTGAGGGAGGGCCTGGCATTCTGCAGATCGCCGGTACCGGCTCAAATACCATTGGGCGTGGGCCCGACGGTACTCGCGAATCTGCCGGCGGATGGAGCTCACGCCTCGGCGATGAAGGCTCCGGCTACTGGATCGGAGTGCACGCGATACGCCGCGCGCTCCATGCTTATGATCGCGAAGAGCCGACGCAAGTTCTCAAGAAAGTCGGCGAGATATGGGGCACGCCGGACATCGAGGACCTCATCAACCTTGGCGACAGCACGCCGGGTCCTGATTTTGCAGCGCTCGCACCGGCAATCAACGAATTGGCCGAGGCTGGGGACCAGGTAGCTCTGGGTGTCTTGCACCAAGCTGCAGACGATTTGGTCGACTTTATTCTCCTGGTGCGCTCCAAGCTGCGTCGTAAGCATTCACTCACGGTGGAAGTTCCCGTGGCTTGGACCGGAAGCGTCATCGAAAAGACGGCGATTGTGCGGGAGAGGCTTTTCGCCGGTTTGCATGCTGCCGCGCCGGAAATGCCAGTAGGGCAGAAAGCGGTTGTCTCTCTCGACGGCGCCATCTGGCGCGCAAAGCGGATCGCTTCGGGCGGATAAGCCATCAGGCGGCGGAAAAACTGGGAACGAGCTTGCCGTCTCGAATGGACGCAGCAAGTTTTCCGCTTCCATCGACGGCAACCATGTTGGCCGGCCGGCCCATGGTTAACGTGCCAACTTGATCGGCAAGTCCAGTCATGGTGGCCGGGTTTACCGTCAACAGCCGCAGCGCGTCATTGAGCGGCGCCCCCGCAAACTCGACGAAATTGCGCAGTCCTCGATCGAGCGTCAGGACGCTACCCGCCAGAACGCCGTGGATCATAGCCCGTCCGTCCGCCACCTGCACCGGAAAGTTGCCCAGCAGGTATTCGCCGTCAGGCATGCCCGTTGCGCTCATCGCGTCGGTGATCAGGATCCCGTGCTCAGGTCCCTTGGCGCGCCAGAACAGCTTCGCCATCTCCCGCGTGCTGTGGATGCCGTCGCAGATGAACTCGGCATAGAGCGCATCCTCAGTCAGAACGACTCCCAGAATCCCCGGTTCCTGGTGGTTCAGTGCTCGCATTGCATTGAATGTATGCGTTGCGCTCACTGCTCCCGATGCAATTACGGCGCGAGTCTCAGCCGCAGTTGCATCGGAGTGGCCCATCGAAACGCGAACGCCGCACGAGGTAGCGTGAGCCGCCAGCTCAACGGCGCCCGGCAACTCCGGAGCCAGCGTCATCAGCCGCGCGTGCCCGCCCGCTGCTTCGAAGAACCGGTCGAAGAGCGCAATATCCGGTGCAAGCAAGTGCTCGCGAGGTTGCGCTCCGCATTTGGCGTGCGACAGAAACGGTCCCTCCAGATGAATGCCGATAGGCCGAGCCGTGGGACGGTCGTCGCCGTGCGCATCGCAAATTTTATCGGGATGATCGATCAGTTTTGCGAGTCCTGCAAGTGCGCGCAGGGTGGTGTCAACGGGCGCAGTGACCGTAGTTGCTAGATAGCTGCCTGTGCCGTGCGAGGCCAGGAACCGGCCGACGGTGTTGAGCGCCTCAGGAGTGGCTTCCATCAGGTCATGGCCGGCAGCGCCATGAATATGGATATCGAAGAACGAAGGAGCCAGGGTTGCGCCGGGATAGTCGTGACGTTCGATTCCGTCTGTCGACGGCCTCTTGTCAATCTCGCCGCTCGAGATGGAAGAAACAATCCCGTCTTCAACCGTAACGACGGGATCGTTGAGAAGCCGTTGACCGTCCCAAAGCTTCGCCGCCGTCAGCACCGTGCGCATGACTTATTATTGCAGCGGCAGGGCGACTGCGAAGTCAGAGAACTCTGCCACCATGATGCGATCTATCTGTATTTGCGCAGCACGCCCAAAACACGCCCCTGGATAGCAACATGAGCCGCCGGGACGTAGATCGGTTCCATCTCAATATTGGCGGGCTGCAATCGCACCACGCTTCCCTCAGGAAAGAAGCGCTTCAGCGTAGTCTCCGAACCATGTACGAGGGCGACAACAATTTCGCCTTGGCGCGCCGTTTTGGTGCGCTCCACCAGCACATAGTCGCCATCGATAATGTGCTCGTCGCGCATCGAGTCTCCACGCACTTCCAGCGCAAAAACGTCGCGGTTTCCAACCACATCGTGCAGGGAGATGGTCTCGGGCGTTTCCATCATCTCCACCGGGAGACCGGCCGCAATGCGTCCAGCCAGGGGCAACTTCATGCTCGACCGAGTTCGCGAACCCGGAGGCAGCAGGTCAATCGATCGGCTCCGGTTGTGCACCCGGTCCAGCATCCCCTTTTTTTCCAAGTTTGTAATGTGCTTGTGCACAGTGGCCAGGCTCTTCAGCTCGATGCCGCGCGCAATCTCTTCAAAGGAAGGCGAATAGCCGTTGCGGGTCACAAACGCTTCCAAGAAATCCAGAACTTCTTTTTGTCTTCGGGTGACGGCCATGGGCGCATTATAGCGAATAAAAAGCGAAGCGCACCAGATGTTTTTTCGCCTTTGGTTTACTTTTCGAGTACATGTGGGAATCTTGTCCCGATTTCCATCCCAGCAACCCAGAAGCGTCGCTGAGGTTCCGAGCTTTCGCCGCCATTTTGCGTCCGATACAGCTGACAGCCGGAAACGCCAATCGATCCCAAGCGCCGCTTCCGATCGCAACGAAACTTTTAGGCTCTACAATTGGGCCATGATTCTCGAGTCCTTTCCGGTGGGGCCGCTCGCCTGCAATTGCACTCTCATGGGCGATGAAGAAGCTCGCGAAGCGATCATCATCGATCCCGGCGATGAGGTCGGCCGCATTCATAAACGACTGACCGAGCTGGGGCTGAAGCTCAAGCAAATTCTCATTACCCACGCCCACATTGACCACGTCGGCGGCGCGCTCAAGCTCAAGCGGCTCACCGGCGCCCCCATTTTTCTGAACGAAAACGACCTGCCACTGCTCAAGATGATGGAGACGCAGGCGGCCTGGCTCGGCGTCCAGACACCTGAAACTGCCCCGCCCGACGCGAGCCTGGCAGACGGATTGGTCGTTGGCCTTGATCACTTTCCCGCGCAGGTGATTCACACTCCGGGCCACACGCAGGGTTCGGTCTGCCTGCATTTCGCCCCGCTCAAGCTGCTTGTTGCGGGCGATACTTTGTTCGCCGGAAGCATTGGCCGTACCGACTTGCCTGGTGGAGACTTCGATCAGATTATCGATTCGCTGCAGTCCCGCGTTCTAGCGCTCCCAGACGAGACCAGGGTTTTGCCTGGCCATGGCCCGGCAACAACTATCGGTGAAGAACGCAACGCAAATCCATTTCTAAGCGGAACGTAAAGTACAGAAGATTATTATTAACCTATTTAGTATCACGTAGAAACATCAACTACTTCAATAATGAGTTGGAGTCGGCTCTATGGAATGTTACAACCGTGATCCGTTCTAAAGTAGTTAATCAGGGTGATCATACTGACACTAAAGTTCGCTTCATGCGCCAATAGGCTCAGCACCAACCAACCCGACTCGGGCATCCCGAAAAAGTAGCCTGGATGCACCCAGACTCCGCGCTCGAGAAGTGCGAGCACAGTTTTCTCGTCCGGCTCAACGGCTGGAATTCGGAGCACAGCGTACCAGCCACCTTCGATCGCGAGCCGCTGCACATTTGGAGAGGTGGCAAGCTCCCTGTCGAGCGTTGCCAGATTGGCGACCACTCGCTTCCGAATCTGCTCCTGGATCCCCGACCGGCCCTCAAGCCACCCCGGCATCGCCCACTGCACCGGTGCGTTCATGGAAAGGAACGTGTCAGCAATCACGTCAAGCCGCTCCAGAGCCTGATCCCGTTCCGGCCCCGTGACGGCAATCCACGCCGCCTTCATTTGTGGCAGTCCGCAAATCTTGCTCAGCCCGCTTACGATGAAAACGGAAACACCCTCAAGGCCCGCGGCAAAGCTCCGGCCTTCAGCGCCGATTCCGTAGTCGAGAAATACTTCGTCCACGATCAGCGAAAGGTTGAATTCGCGGCAAATCTTCGCAAGCTCCATGGCCTCCCAATGCTTGGTAAAGTGCCCAGTCGGGTTATTCGGATGCACGATTACGATCGCTCGGGTCTGGTGCGAAATCGCGCGCCGAATTCCTTCAGCGTCGATTTGCCATCCCTCGTCGTAAACCAGCGGTGCCGCCTTCAGGCGCACATCGTCGAGAACCGCCAGGAAATCAAACAGCGGATAACCTGGCTGCACGGCCAAGATTTCGCTGCCGGGATCGCAAAGCAACCGAAACAGGTAGCTGTAGGCCTCGCTGGTGCTGGTTGTAAGTACAATCTGACTGGGATCGAGAGTCACGCGATGGTCCGCGTAATACTTGCAGACGGCCTCTCGCGCATGCAGGATACCTTTTGGCTGTGGATCGTAAACCAGAGCGCGCGGGTCGGCGAGCGAATCGAGCAGACTTGGCGAATAAGCGAAACCGCAGCGCGTCGGATTTGATTCCGTAAGGTCGGCGATCGGGAGGCCTGCCTTTTGGCGCATTCGATGCCCATGTGCCAGCTCGCTCTCCTCCGTATCCCATGCCGTCCTTTGTGAAAAGCGCATCGCTGACATCCGAGCGGCAAATTGCCGCATTCCTGGTGGCGGCGACTCTCATCGTGGACAATGAGACAGGCGCCCCTCTAAACCATACACGGGCGTCGAAGGAGCGTGAGATTGGTCCTGCGCGCGATTGTCTTCGATTACGGAATGGTCTTGACCGGTCCACCGGACCCGACTGCTCATGCGGCCATGATGCGCATTACCGGTTTATCTACCGAACGCCTCGACACCTTGTATTGGGCTGACCGGCACGCATACGACGAAGGTTCGCTCACCGGGCAGGCCTTCTGGCAGAAGCTGGCACGCGACGCGAGAATCAGCCTGAACCACTCGGCCATTGACGAACTCATCCTCTTGGACGGCCGGATGTGGATGACCGAAAATCAGCCCATGCTCAATTGGCAACTCGCGCTCAAGCAGCGTGGCTTGCTCACCGCCATCCTCTCGAACATGGGCGACACCGTCCATAGGGCAATGGAGCGCGAGCTTCCCTGGCTCTCCCGCTTCGACGTGCTCGTGTGGAGTTATAAGCTCCGCATCGCCAAGCCAGATCCTGCGATTTATCTATACGTGCTGGAGAAGCTCGGCACCGACCCTGCAGAGACTCTTTTCATCGACGATAGGCCCGACAACATCAAGGCCGCGCTTGCCCTCGGCATGAAGGGCCTGGTCTTTTCGACTGTCGAAAAACTACGCAGCGACCTCATCGCGTCGGGGCTCGACGGAATGCTGCCGCTGCCAGGTTGATCAACATTGCTTCTCGTCCCGCTGCTACGATGCCATCCCCAAGCCCACCAGGTTGGCCGCTGCAATAATGACTAGAATGCCACCCCAAAGCAGGCGAATCGGCCTGCTGCCCACACCGGCCCACTCGCCGAGCGCCAGCCCCACGAGCCCGCCACAAAGTACGTAGATACTCATGTGAAGCATCCAGTTCACGTAAGCCATGCTCACCGGAATGTTAGCTTCGCCCCACGCGTAGAAAAAGAACTGCAGATACCACATGATTCCGCCGGTAGCGGCCAGCGCCGCGTTCCTGAACAGCATCGGCATTGGATGACTGAGATCGGCGCGCAGTGAGAGCCTCTTGAGCGTGGCCAGCCGAATGAAGCAGTAGCTGAAATTCACAACCGCGCCGCCGCCCATGATGAGCACATAGCTGGGCAGACGCGCATAAAGCGGGTTCACTCCTAGTTGCAGCGCAGCGGCGCGAATCGGCGTCGCCGCATCCAGTCCGAATGAGAATCCCGATGAAAAAATGCCGCACATCACTGCAAGCGCCAGGCCAAGCGTCACATTAAACTCACGCACTTCAGCGCCGAGTTGTTTTTCCTTCTGGTGGCCTGCGTACGATACGATCGACACTCCCAACAGCGCCACCACGATCCCCGCCAAACTCCACAGTCCGCCCCGGCTGGTGAAGAGAGTGATGAATTGGCCATGCAGCATCGGCGGCACAAGCGTTCCCACCACCAGCGTTACACCGATCGCGACTCCGATGCCCAGCGACATTCCCAGGTGCCGCATTGTGAGCCCGTAGCTGATGTTGCCGACGCCCCACATCGCGCCGAACAGAGCCACCTTGAGCATCAGGTGCGGATCAAGGGCAGAATAGAAGCCGCTAAAATTCGGCAGAAGGATAAGGCTCACGCCAATCGGCAGCAGAATCCAGGAAAAGAAACCGGCCACTGCCCAGGTAGTTTCCCAGGACCATTTCTTCACCTTCTCAATGGGCGCATAGAAGGATGCGGCCATTGCCGCGCCCACAATATGCCACCCAATTCCAGCCAAGATTGCTATTGGCATTCGCACTCCGTTTCCGCTTGCTGCAGTTCTTAAACAATTTCGATAAGTAAATTGAAAGCCTATAGGTTCAGCGACTGCTTTGTATAGTGGGTTGGATCAGGGAGTATTTTGCGTCAGTTCCACGGCAAACGTATAGCTCCCCGGCGCCAGCTTAAAGCCGCCTTGCCCGTTCAGAGGCGCAGCACTCGCCGCTTTGCTTGCGGTCAACGGCGTCCCATCGAGCATGTATTTCGCCGTCTCCTCTGCGCTGAGCGCCAGCGAGCCTGAAGCATTCGCGGGAATCGTGACATGCCACTCCGCGGTCGAGCCCTTTACTGTCCAGTCAGAGTGAATCGGCCCGTACGACGAGTCGTAGTCGAAAGCGATGTGCCCGAGCCGCTCATCGAATACCGGATGCAGCAGCACCGTGTGGAACCCCGCGTCAAGCGGCGTTGTATCGATCCCTGCGGCATAGCGATAGATCCAATCGGCAACAGCGCCATACGCGTAGTGGTTATACGAATTCATGCTCGGATCGTCACGCATCTGGTCGCCATTCCATCGTTCCCACATCGTCGTCGCGCCGTGACCGACCATGTAACCCCACGAGGGGTAGCGCGTGTTCAGCAGCAGCGTGTAGGCCAGTTTTGTGTAGCCCGCCTTCGTCAGTTCCTCCAGCAAATAGGGAGTGCCGAGGAATCCTGTGCCTAGCAGGTCGCCATTCGCCTCGATCTTATCGACAAGCCGCTTTGCTGCAGCGGCGCGCAGCGAGTCGGGCAGCAGATTCATATGCAGCGCCAACACGTAGCTCGTCTGCGTGTCGCCGCCGTGGCTCTTGGCGTTAGGATTGTTGATCACTCCGAACGGCGAGGGGCTGTTGTCCGCGCCGGCAATGAAGCCGTCGTCATGCACAAACTCTTTCTGGAAGGCCGCGCGGATCTTCTCGAATAATGCCGCGTATTTCTCCTCGTCCTGCGTGCGGCCTGTCGCGAGTGCCATCTGCCGCATCAGCGTCACGTCGTAAGCCCAATAGGCCGTTGCAATCAGCACCTCATCCGTCTTGCCTTCCGGTGAGAGCCAGTCGCCGAACGGCTGCCCATATTCGTTCTTCCACAGGTAATCGGGATTCACTGCCAGAATTGCATTGAGATATTTCTCCATCGCATCCCAGTTTTGCTCCACGATCGTGGTATCGCCGGTCTGCAACCACGACGTCCAGGGGATAATGACGCCCGCGTCGCTCCAACCCGCACCGGATCCAGCGAAAGGCTGCCCTGTGCCCGGCGCGAAGATTCCGTAGTACGGTTCCCCGGCTTGCGTACCGCGCATATCAGCGGCAAATTTGCGCGAAAAAGCCGCCAGGTCCATGTTGTAGCTGGCCGCGCGCCAGAACACCTGCGCATCCGCCATCCATCCCAGCCGCTCGT
>CAZKJB010000014.1:0-2992 GCA_964552975.1 uncultured Occallatibacter sp.
AAGCCGAGCTGTCCCGTGTGACAAAGTGCTCCGGCCGCAAGTAGAAAAAATACCCCGGGAACTGGCATAGAAAGCTGGTTCGCAAGAACCGCGAAGAAGAGCACGGGATATGTCGTAAGAAGAAGATAGTGATTCATGTATCGAAAACCCACTAGCTTTCGCAAGATCTAGAAATGCACTGTTGGCTCGACGGACATCCCTGGCCGAACCTTCTCTATCCCGTCCTGCCGAGGGTCCAGCCGGATGCGTACCGAAAGTCGTTGGATTACCTTCACGTAGTTTCCCGTCGCGTTTTCTGCGGGTAGAACGCTGGCACGATCGCCTGTTGCGGCCGATAGGCTCTCTACATTTCCAGTGAACGAACGGTTGAGGGCGTCTATCTTCACAGTAACCCTCTGGCCCACATGCATCTTGCGAAGTTGCGTTTCTTTGAAGTTTGCCGTGATCCACGGAGCGGCGACCTGCGCGACAATTAACAGCTGCGCCCCCGCGGGGATTCGCTGCCCAAGCTCTGCGCTTCGCTGCATCACGATACCCGAGACTGGCGCTACGATATGGCAATACGCAACATTGAGCTTTGCCTGTTCCAGTTGGGCCTTGCTGGACTCTACGCTGGCTTGGCGAGTAGCCAGGTCGGCTTTCTTGATCTCCACCTGACGGGGAGCATTGGTGGCGGTTTGGCTTAGTTTGGTCTGCTGCTGAGCCAGTTGCGCCTTTCGCTGATCGATTGTCTTCGCTGCAGAATCCGCGCTCGCAATCGCAGCGTTCACGACGGCCTGCTGCGAACGCGCATTGGCAAGGTACTGGTCGTAGTCCGATTGAGCGATCTCTTGTTTATCGAGGAGTTGCTGATACCGGGCGAGATCGGATTTGCTCTTCTCGTTGTTGGCTTCGGCTTGCCGCACCTTGGCCACAGCCGTCTCATAGTCGCTCTGTGCCGCACTCAAAGATGCCTTGGCAGTCAAGACCTCAGCTCGCTGTGAAGAGATGTCGCTGGCGTTTGTCGTTTGAGTGATGGGCATATTCGGATCTTCGGCGTGCAGTTGCGCGACGGCCTGATCGTAGTTGGCCTGGGCTTGAGCGAGCGATACCTCCAGATCTCTGGTATCGAGATCCACGAGAGGTTGCCCCGCCTGCACCGCCTGATCGTCTTCAACGTAAACAGCGGAGACGGTACCTTGAACCCGGGAAGCGACCGGATTCAGGTGGGCGTCGACCTGTGCATCATCCGTCGATTCGTAGGTGCCAGAGTGAATCCACCATGCTACGCAGCCGAGGACAACAAGCAGAGCGATCGCCGCGCCAATTAATATGGTGCGGCGCCGCTTAGCTGGATCGACCCGCGCCTTCTCGCCAGTGCTTAGCTCTGGTTCCGCTATGGAACCGGTTTTATTTGGCGCTTGTCGCTCGTCCCGCGTCGCTTCAGTTTGTGCCGACATGATGTATCCTTTTCTGAGCTGGCAACTCTCACTACGAACTACTTGAGAAGATCTGGAATGGTTTGCTCTGCCTTGCCGATCGCACGTGCGTACTTGATTCGCCCAACATTGAGCGAAAAGAGGCTGTTGACGTAGTCAAGCTCAGCCGAAGCCAGGCTTTCCTGCGACTGGACTACTTCGACCGAGGTGGCGACACCCGCCGCGAAGCGATCCTGGGACTGCTTGAGGGTGTTAAGCGCCAGTTGCCGGTTGCTGTCCGCAACCTTCAGCTGTTGCGCGGAGACCTGAAGGTCCAGGATGGCCGTACGGATATCGTTTTCGAAAGATCCCTCTTCGTCGTCGAGTTCCGCCTTGCGCTGAGAGACGGTCGCCTCCGCTTGCTGGACCTGTGACCTTGTGCGTCCGCTCGACCATATGGGAACGTTCAGGGTTGCGGAGGCCTGAAAGACATTTGCCCCATTGTTGGGATTGACGCCTTCAAGTCCATAGGAGCCATTGACACTCAGGGAAGGCAGGTATTGAGCCTGCGAAGCACGTAGCGATTGCTGTGCCGCCTTGAGCTGAAGTCCGGCGGCCTGGAGATCCGCGCGGTGCTCCTGTCCCTCTTTGAGCGCCTGCTCCACACTCGGCATTTCAGATACATTCGCCGGCAGCGTCTCGGAGAGCAGCAGCGGTCTATCGAGAGGCATACCGACTAGCCGCGAAAGCGACATTTGATCCTTGAGGAGCTGTGCCTTCTGCGAGCTCAGGCGCTGTTGCTGGGTTTGCAGTTCGACCAGGCTGCGGCTGGCGTCGATCTCCGCTTTCGTGCCAGCCTCGAACTGAGCTTCAGCCTGGTTGTACGAAGCTTCGGAGTATCGCACCTGTGCCTCCTGCGAAGCCACCAGCGCCTGCGTTGCGAGAACACGCAGGTAGGAGCCGCCAACGGCCAGGATGATCAACTCGCGGGCATCCCGCGCGCTCAGCAGCGCCGCGTTGCTGAGACTCTCGGCAGACCGCAGGTTGTGCAGGCCAGTGAGGCTCAGCTGTTCCGAGACGTTCGCTTGAGCGCTGTAATAGTGGTAGGGGCCTACGGTCACTGGAAGAGCTATGTTGCCGCCGAAAGTTGCGCTACTTAGACCAAGCGTTTGAAGATCGGTCTTGGCACCTGTCTCTGAGAGCGTTGCGTAGATGTTGGGCAGAAGTTGACTAAGAGCGCTCAATCGTTGGGCACGGATCTGCTTTACCGAAGCGGCAGAGTCGAGACTCCCCAGGTTGTACTGGAGACCGCGCTGCAGCGCCTCGGGAAAGGTCATGCGAATCGGCCCATCGCCCGGAACAGCCCCCGCGATGCTGCCCTGGTACGAACCCTGTACCTGGATTATTGTGTTGACGGTATCGACGCTAGAACTGGAGCTTCCCGAAGCAGTCTGCGGCGCTGAGACGGACGCCCCGCCTTGAGTTCGGCCTGACAGCGGCAACTGCTGCGCTTGCGGAGATTGCCCGGAACCGGATGAAGGGCTCTGGGCAAACCCGGCAAGAGGGAGGCAGAGAGCGACGGAACCGGCGAAGAT
>CAZKJB010000014.1:3092-30314 GCA_964552975.1 uncultured Occallatibacter sp.
AGCATCGTGGTGAACAAAGCCGTACCGCACGAACCGCCAACGTTCCGCGCAAGGTTGGTCATGCCTGCCACGTCGTTGTTCTTAGAAGCGGGTACACCAACATAGGACATGGTGGAGATGGGAACAAACAGCAGCCCCAGACCGAGACACTGGAAGAAACGGAGCTCGGCCGCATAACCCATGCTCATCTGCAGATTGAGTCCGCTCATGTAGAGCAGTGCCCCGGCAGTCATGGCGTACCCAAGCGCAATCAGCTTGCGGGCGTCCATCTTGCCCACCGCAAGGCCAACAATCGGCATCGCAAGCAAGGTGGCCAAGCCGCCTGTCGACAAAGTCAATCCGGCTTGTTCGGCCGAGTAACCCATCAGGCGCTGCAAAAGCTGGGGAAGCAGCGTGTTGATTCCGTAGAGTGCCGACCCCAGAACAAACATCAGGAGCACGGAGATACTGAACGTTCGATTTCTGAAGAGGTTCAAATCCAATATCGGACGTTCCTTGGTCTTGGCGAGATGAAGCTCCCAGAAGATCACCGCGATCAGGCAGACCGCGAAGATGCCCATGAAGGTCACGATGAAACTCGATCCGAACCAATCGTCCTGCTGTCCTTTATCCAATACGACTTCGAGACTCCCGAAAGCCAGAGCCAAGAGGCCGAAACCTAAATAATCCACGCGGAAATTCCCGCTTCGTGCCTGCTTCACTTCCTGCTGAATGGCCGGTGGATCTTCTACCATGTGATAGGTGAGAAAAAGCGATAGCGCCACGATTGGGAGGTTAATGAAGAATATCCAGCGCCAATCGAAGTTGTCGGTAATCCAGCCGCCGATCGTAGGTCCCAGGGTGGGTGCCAAAACGACCGCCAAGCCATAAAGCGCGAACGCCTGACCGCGTTTCTCCGGAGGAAAGGTATCGGCAAGGATAGCTTGTTCCGAAGGGCCGAGACCGCCGCCCCCTGCGCCCTGAAGAACGCGAAAGAAAAGCATCAGCGGGAGTGTGGGAGCGATCCCGCAAAGAAAAGAGCTCAACCCGAAGAGCAGCACACAAGTCATGTAGAATCGCTTGCGCCCCAGCAGAGTGGACATATATGCAGCGATGGGCAGGACAACCGCATTTGAGATCAGATAGCAGGTAATCACCCAGGTCGATTCATCCTGGCTTGCTCCGAAGGACCCTGCGATGTGCGGCAGAGATACATTGGCGACCGAGGTGTCAAGTACCTCCATGAACGTAGCCATGCTTACTGTAATGGCGATCAGCCACGGGTTGTGCTTTGGAACCCAAGGTTGTTCGGTCAACGGGGCGTCACCTCAAGAAACGGAAAGTACGGGCGTCAATTATGGCGGAGATTACTTATCGGCACCGTGCAAAAAGATCACAAAGTCGCAAATCGAGCGAAAATGATCGTTATCGTCGAACTAACGGGATCGGCCTGTGGGTCGGTCTTGTGTGGAATCTGATGACTGCAAGTATTGCAAGCCCCACGAAGACCGCCGTGAGGAGGGATTGCGTGATCAGGAGAGTTTCCTCAGACGGTGCTCGAGCTATCGAAATGAGTACCGACACGTACCTGAAGACCTGAGATACTGCGACAGCAACATTTAGGTAAAGGACGAGGGTGGTGGTCACCGTGAAGATCGAACACCAAACGCCGGCCAACCGATACCTGCGCGACGCAAGAATGACCACCCCGGCCATATAAACAGAGAGCATGAAGGCCGCCTTCACAGCGGTAATATGGTCCATTTGATGAAATGGAACGACGAGCCCGATCACGCTTGCAGCTAGGCTGAACCTTAGAAAGGTAACGGCCCATTTTTCGTGCAAGTGCCCAGTGAGGAACCCGAACACAACGGTGGCCCCTGTACCAATAGCCGATAGGACCAATACAGCTTGCAGGAAAGCACAAATACTCGAAATCATGGTTTGTTTTTCCTCTCTCTGCCCATCTTTCACTGTGTGCTCTGGGTAGTGTTGACAAACAAGTGCTCGGCGTCGGTCTGCTTTTTCGCCTCCCCGCGTCTCCTTCTGCGTTGGTTCGGCGGTTTCGGTGCGATGTGCATGGATGCAGAGCCAGTCGCCACGCGCATCGCGGCAGATATGGGTGAAAATTCCTTAATGCCCGAATATGCTGGGCTGCGCAAAGAGCTGCGGTACAAACGACGGAACAAAGAGAAGCGCGAGCGTCAGAACCAACCACGAGAGTCGGAATCGCGTCGCAGTGGTTTGCGCGTTCTGATTGACGAGATGCTGCACGGCGCGATTCATCGTTTTCCTCTCATTTGCCTGTACAAACCGAGAGCTGTTCACTACACCCAGCCTCCCGGTCGGGCTCTGCGATATGCTGTATGGCACGGAGCCGGGCCTCCCGGATTTCAGTACGCGAGGTACCTAAGAGAACCGCGCAATCGCAATCTGAATGCCTTTCGAGAACGGAAAGCACGTACACAAACCGTTCAAAGTCGCCCAGCGCAAGTACTCGTGCGAATCGGGCATCGAGCAATCCAGCCGCGGGACGAGCAACCTCACCTGTCGATTGAATTGCTCCGGACGCAGGTTTCTCGGAGACTGGATGCGGACCTATTATTCGAACTGCATTGCGGACAATGACGCGCATGGCCCAGGACTGCGCCCATTCCCGAAAGACTGAGTCTCCGTCCACGCATTCATCGAGTCCAGCCACGAAGCATTGCTCTGCCTTCTGGTGATCGGCGGTGAGCAAGAATGAGAACAGGTAAAGACTGCGCGCATTTTCAGAGAACATTTTGCAAAACTCATCGCCGGTTGCGTACCCGCTCTTGTATCTTGTCTTTGCGCTATCTGCGATTGGGTAACCCACGGTTCCTTCCTCTCATTCAGTCGATGCTGGCTGAAATGTCCGGCTGGCTTTCATTCATCTCCCATGTTGTGGATGTTGGCACATCGGTGATCTCCTGATCCCTTGCCGCCAGTTTGCGTGACATGCCTTGCTTGCGTGTCACGCTCCCACAAGAGGGATTCGCTGGCGATATGGAGAAAGCACTTCGGACGCCAAAGGAGCTCTTGCCTCGACTTCAGATGTAACCATCTGAATAATCGAAAGATATGAGGCCATGGCGGGTCGCAAGGACCGCCGCGTGTCGGAGCCATCGACACCAATTCCGACTTCTGTCAAAGGTGTGCGACACTGATTCGGAGGATTCGTGAATGAGTTCAGCGCTGCAACCCGATCGCGCGCCTCACAAATTAGAGCGTCCCGACGACAATTTGCGGCGCGAAAGTGAGCGCCTCAAGTTACTCCTCGATATGACGAATATGCTGATCGCGAATCTGGAACCTCGCGATCTTCTTAGGGCGATTTCGGCAAGCATCAGGCAAAGCATCCATTGCGACGCCGTTGCGGTATGGTTTCCCGATGCGGACCAGCGACATTTGCGTTCTCTGACCATGGAACTCCCGCAGAGCAAAGGGTTCTTGAAGGAGGATTTACTGCTTCCGATGGAAGGAAACGGCGTGGGCGAAGCCTTCAAGACCGGTAGGCCTTTCGTCGCAGCGAGCGCCGGATCGACGAACGGGCCAGCACATCTCCCCGCTCTTTCGGAGGGCATCGCGTCCGGTTACTGTCTTCCCCTGATTAGCCACGACCGCAAGCTTGGAGTTCTCACTCTTGGTTGGCGGGTGGAGAACACATCCTCCGCAGAGGATCTTCAGTTTCTGATGCAAGCGGCTGGACAAGTTGCGATTGCCATCGAGAATGCCTTGGCATATCAAGAGATTGCAGAACTAAAGGACAAACTCGCGCAGGAAAAAATCTATCTGGAAGAAGAGATCCGCAGTGAATCTGACTTTGAGGGGATCGTTGGCCGGAGTTCGGCGCTTCGGCAGGTGTTGCAGCTTGTCGAGACTGTGGCCACAAGCGATTCAACGATTCTCTTGCTAGGGGAGACAGGGACGGGGAAGGAACTCATAGCTAGAGCCATTCATGACCGCAGTCAGCGGAAGGATCGGACTCTCATCAAACTTAACTGCGCGGCGATCCCCATAGGTTTGTTGGAGAGTGAATTGTTTGGTCACGAACGGGGCGCTTTCACAGGCGCGATCACGCCGAAAACCGGACGGCTTGAACTGGCAGATCGAGGCACGCTGTTTCTGGACGAGGTAGGAGATATTCCCCTGGAGGTCCAACCGAAGCTCCTGCGCGCACTGCAGGAACGCGAATTCGAACGCCTGGGCAGTACACGGACGATGAAAGTTGATGTTCGCCTTGTGGCCGCAACCAATCGAGATCTGCAAAAGATGGTTGACGAGAAACAATTTCGAAGCGACCTCTATTATCGCTTGAACGTAATTCCTATTCGAATTCCACCTTTGCGTGAGCGCCCGGAGGACATTCCTTTGCTCGTGCGGTATTTCACGCAGAAGTATGCTCGCCGCATGCAAAAGAAGATCGAGAGCATTTCGGCTGCTTCGATGCGCACGCTGGCACGGTGGCATTGGCCAGGGAACGTTCGCGAATTGGAGAATCTTGTTGAGCGCGCAGTGGTCCTGGCGCGCACTGACAGACTTGAGATTTTGGTGCCGGAATTAGAGGAAGGGTCCATCAACTCTGCACCAGGAAGTGTCGAGAAGTTCGATGAGCAAGAGAGAATTGTGCGTATCCTGAAGGAGACCAACGGGCGAGTTGGCGGCGCCGACGGTGCCGCCGTCCGTATGGGCCTTAAGCGGACTACGCTGATTACAAGAATGAAGAAGCTTGGGATTGATGCGCGAAAAGTGTCATAGCCTGCCGCCAAACTGGCACGCAAGATGGGCGAATGTGTTTCATGGGATATCCAACCCTGGCGCCTTAATGAAAGGTGTCATTATGCCCGACATTCCGTCAGGCGTGACCGACATTTCCGACACGGCTTCTCCCTGTGGTCCGCAAAAATAACATCGGCGGCTATGCGGCCGTCCTTTCTACTGCATATTCATGATGGAGTCCGCCCAAAACTGGTTTTGAGATGACTCGCTCTGCTTCCTCAAATCGGTGACGATGCGCCCTGTGCGGTAGTGCCGAACTCCGATCCGGAATTCCGGGTCCCGATTCGGGTTTCGGGCCGGTCGCTAAACCCAACGTCCAGCAGAGACGTTAATCACGAAACGTCTACTGTCCCTGGGGTGTCAGCACGGGCGCACGCAATGGCGCAGTTTCGATTTCGATACGAGTGTCTTTGGGGAATACGACGTCGCGGCCCGACCGCAGGAAATTCTCATAAAACGAGAGCGCTGCGGCATAGTAACCAATGCCTGCTGCCAGATTGCGATTGGCCGCAGTTACACCGACGATTCGTCCTACTAGTCCGAATCCATTGGAGGCTACGCTGGTACCGACCGTCAGATTGCCGTCCGAATCGAGAGCCCGCCCGGCCAACATCGTCAGCAAGAGCGGCGCGATAGCACTCGACTGATTCTTAGGACTGATCGTGCCTTCTGCGTCAAGTGAAAGATTCTGTGTTTTTTCGGTCGCTGCGCCGGCCAATGAACCCTCCACAGGCCGCTTGTATCCCTCTGGAAACGCGATCTGCTGAAACGTGAAACGAAGCTTGCCGTTCCGCCCAAGCGAGCGCGCTGCGCGCGCTGAGGTAACCTTCCCTATAAGGATCGATCCCTGCGGCACAACGAGCTCTGTGTCTTTGTCATAGACGGGCTCGACAACCAGCGCCTGAACCGGATCGCCGGACTTGGCGCTTGCTGAAGACAGGTCGCGCGTCAGCAACGCATGGACCGACCACGTTTCAGGATTAGCTGCCGATCCTGCATTGCCAGCGATGGCAGATGCTGCAGGCTGGGGCGGATCGGGCACGGCAGGGAGTTCGAGAGGCTGCTGCAACTCAAATGACCATGCCGTATGCGCCTCAATCCGCTCCGGGTGATAGGGCAGTTGGTGATAGAGCATTTGCATTGCCCGATCTTTCTTGCCGGGCGCAGTGAAGACAGATATGCTGTCGTGTAGATTGCTCTTTGTTTGTGTCCACTCGCGTGCGACGAACGACCGTTTTGGCGAGGCGCCGGGAACAGAAAGGTGTAGTACTGATGTGCCATTTGTTGCAGTGGAGCCGACAATCGGCAGCGGCCCGGACGGCAGCATCAACTCATCGAATCGAATCCGGATGGCGTGAAACGGTGTGAAATCTCCGCGAAGGCGCGCATGCCAGCGGGCCTTGGTGTCCGCTTCCAGATCCACCACCTTACCGCGGAGCATGGTGTTTTTGGGTACAGCCAGCTTGCCATCGGCGTAAATAGGATAGAGCAGCCTGCATTCAATTTGCTCGTCCGCTTTGACCGGATAGGCTCTCGAAATCTCAACCTGCAGACTTGTCCCTTCAGGGAGCTCAGGCCTTTCAATAGCCTGCTGCGGCTGCGGTGCAACTGGGGAAGCAGGCTTCGCCGTAGGACGCTGCTGCAAGGATTGTGCGGCTGCGAGTCCGGCGGTTGCGATCGCCGCGATAGCAAGAAATGAGCTGGATCGGCGGCGAATACAAGAAGGCATCTGGGGAAGACTCCTGAGAGAGGATTCTACAGTCTCAGACGTAAGGCATGTGTAAACGGAAGCGTCATCCTTCAATCGCCTGCTGTTTGAGGACTCTGATCGTCTTCCGTCTAACCAGTGACCAGTTTTTCGGTCTTGGGGGAGCAGCGCATTACGTCCGTGATTGGCAACCCATCGCTTGGTCACAAGTTGCTGATTGACATCAAAGCTCAGACCGGCTGCCCTTCTCGCAATCTGTCGAACTCGATGACCCGATCCCGAATTCGGCCTTCGGTGATCAACTGGTGCGGAGAACGTCCAGCAAATGCCTCAAGCGGGGAAGACAGCCATTCTTTCTTCAACGCAGACTGTGAGCCACAAGGTAACTTCCTGTTAGACGTAGTGCTCGAGGCGGTTCCGATGTAGGCTAGCGACAACTCGACCGGAACCCGCGTTACCGGCTCGGTCTTTCCCGATATCGCTCGCGAGATTCCTGTCATCTCGCTGGGAAGCGGGCGCGTCGACGGAGTGTGGACTCCCTTCAAGGGCACCTGCGAGCAGCCCAATTTCAGCCACCTGCACGAGCGTGACCACAACCGCGAACTGCGCCTGCAAAGTGCTCAGGAGGGAACGCGCATCACGCAATCGCCGTCGCCGCATCCGCCGCCGACAGTTGGAAGTACACATGAGTCCCGACCGAAAGGATCGCGGCGCGCATCGGAACCGGATACTGGTCGAGCATCGCCATGGAGGTCAAACCAGAGAAACCCTCGCCCGGCTGCAATGTCCTGTTCCGCCATCGAACGCAGAAGCGAGCTTTTCCCCGAACCGGTCTTACCGAGAATTGCGATGTGTGTCGTGCGCCGCGTGGCTCCGAGCGTCATCTTGCGATGCGTCACTGCGTCATACCCTGCGATTCAATCGCACCTTATTGCGTCCGGTCTTTTCAACTCCGTGGCCAACCGCGGGTGGATCCGGGTGCTCCCCGACGTGTAGGTTAAGAGACAAGACGGCCTGCTCCGCCTAGCCAGACAGCGCATTGAGACGAATCCGCAAGAACGGTCTTATCGGTTTTCTCTTCCAGTTCTTGGAAAGCCTCAGACCGGGGTTCCCGATGAGTTCGAACACTTCTTCGAGCGACCCCATAACCCCATATAAAAAGCCAGCAAGAGTTTTTACTTCACCCGTGACATCGGAACGGAGCTCCCTCGATGTGGAGATCAGCCAAGGGCTCATAGAACTGGGTGTTCGGCCCTTCAATTCCGCGAACAAATTGGTCGGCTTTCACCTAGTCCGGAACCGCGAGCGCAGCCCGTGTCGCGGCAAGGGCTTCAAGGTGCTCCGCATCTTCAGAGTGTTCAGGCCCCTGCCCCGGCCAAAAGGTCGTATCGTCCAGCGGAATCACCTCGGCTGCAGGCCATCCGAAGATCTTCGCCCCCCGGTCGCCCGTTTCCGATGGGGAAAGCTGATCCGAAGTTCCGGGCATCATTAGGCGTCGGGGAAGTACTCACGAGCTTCGACGTCGGCCATGCATCTGGCTTCTGAGTGATGGCTGGAATCGGGGACTGCGGTACACTTGGCCGTTGGGCTACGGAGTTGCTCAACAGAGTGAAGCCTAGGAAGCACAACCGAATCGCTCTCATATCTATCGAGCGAGTTTACAGGTTGGCCACAAGGCTTATCAACGAGCCTATTCCAGCCGACCGTTCGGTATGCTTCTCGGTTTGCAGTCCAACTCAAGTAGCGGAGAACCTCATGTCTTTATCACGTCGGGAGCTTTTGAAAACCGGTGCCTTAGCCGTCGCCGGAAGCACTATCGGCTCAGTTGCCTCAACATCGGCGGCAGCAGCGCAGGTATCAGCTTCCGACGTCGGACAGTGGGGGATATTTGAGACTTCTTGCCGGGGACCAGAGAATGACAACCCATATGTCGAGGTGGAGTTCGGTGCTACTTTCGAGCGGGGTGGACGAGCGGTTTCTGTGACAGGATTTTATGACGGCGCGGGGACATATCGGGTGCGCTTCATGCCAGACTCCATAGGAACCTGGACGTATCGCACCCAGAGTAACCGGCCGGAATTAAACGGAAAGTCTGGATCGTTTACGGTGACTCCGGCGCAAGTGGGGAACCACGGTCCCGTACGAGTAAAAGACGAGTACCACTTTATCTACGCGGATGGCACCCCGTACCGCGAACTGGGGACGACCTGCTATGCGTGGACGAGTCAGCCGGCGGCGCTGGAAGAGGAAACGCTGAAGACGCTTGCGGCATCGCCCTTCAACAAGGTGCGAATGTGCCTTTTCCCCAAGTGGTTCAACTATAACCATGCCGAGCCGCCAAGATACCCGTTCATTGGACAAGCACCGAGTCGCTGGGATTTCACCCAGATCAATCCCGAATACTTTCAACATTTCGAGAAACGGATCGGACAACTTGCCGAGATGGAGATGCAGGCGGATGTGATTTTGTTCCATCCGTACGACGCCGGGCACTGGGGGTTCGATAATATGGACGCGGAGAACGACGATCGATACCTGCGCTATATGATTGCGCGGCTTGGGGCATATCGGAATGTATGGTGGTCGCTGGCCAACGAGTGGGACTACTTCAAGACGAAGACGGAAGCAGATTTCGAGCGTTTCGGTGAGATCATCGCCAAGAACGATCCGTACAAACATCTGTGCTCGATCCACAACCAGAAGACGTTCTTCGACCATTCGAAGCCGTGGATCAGCCATGTGAGTGTGCAGAACGATATGCCGGACAACGCCCCAGCATATATCCGCAAGTATGCAAAGCCGGTGGTTTTTGATGAGTGCCGGTATGAGGGTGACATCCCCGAGGGTTGGGGCGATATCACTGCGGTGCGGCTGGCCGGCAATTTCTGGAAGACGCTGGTGGAGGGGGCGTTCTGCGGGCACGGGGAGACGTATCTGAACGCGACGGAAGAGCTCTGGTGGTCGAAGGGAGGTGTATTGGTGGGGCAGAGTCCAGCACTGCTGAAATTCTTCAAGCAGATCGTCGATGCTGCGCCTGCGGAGGCGACGGTGCTCTCTGATCGAAATACCTGGGGGGTGGAGGGCGAATACTACCTGACGTACCTTTGGGACAGGCAGCACGCCACGCAGAGCTACAAGCTGCCGGAGGATGTAAAGTTCAACGCCGACATTATCGACACATTGGCAATGTCGATTACGCCGGTGGCAGGGGCACTTTCAGGCAAGGTGGATATTGCGTTGCCGGTGAAGCCATACCTTGCGATTCGGCTGAGGCGGATCGAGGCGGGGACCTCTACTGCGTGAGGGACGGAGACTTGCCGCAGACGTGTTTCCAGCGAACGTACTTGGGCCCGGATAAAGGCCTGCTTGACCGGAGGATAAGCCGAGATTCTGGGACAGATGCCACCTGAAAAGCCAACAATGAAAAATGTTCAATTTGCGTTTCTGCTCTTCCACGGGCCTAAGATCTTCGGGGTGCGACCTGGGTCCGCCGTTCTTTTCTCCATAGAAGAACGGACAGCAGTGCGAACAATCGGGGCGTCTAACGCGAACGCTGCGAGGCTCATCCCCCAGAAAGCAGTAGGGCTGTTCGACCCCGAAGCGATACTTTTTTCGTTTGGCGCAGACTCTTGTCAAACCATTTTCCATAGACCGAACTGGAATGGATGGAAGCGAATGATCGGTAGGTGCCTAGTGTGGCGAGTTCCTTCTCTTTTCTTCGGCATGTGCGTCTTCGCGATAAGCAACGCGGGCGCAGGTGGACGTGCTGACTCAGCATAATGACAACGCGCGATTGTCTTCGAGTCGAGAGTCTCGCCCAACAATTGCGAACGCGCCGGCTTTATCGGCCGGCGCACTCGACTCAAAACATCAACTTCAGCGCTAATTGAGCGATCCGTGGACCGGCGGTACTGCTGAGAATCGAGCCAAACCCTGCCGAGCTGACCGACGAAACGGGCGGGTCAAAGTTCACTCGATTCGTTGCATTGAAGAATTCGCCGCGGAACTGCATCTTCCACTGCTCCCGAATTGGGAAAACTTTGTAGATGCCTGCATCCCAATCGAAGTATCCAGGGTCGCGCAGCGATCCCTTGCCAACGTTTCCGAACGTTCCGGTGGCAGGCAATGTGAATGCCTGCGGGTTCAGATAATTCACGCAGGAGGATGTTCCTACGCAAGCGCCTGGGCCATAAGGATTGGTACCCAACCATTGTCCACGATCGGAACCGATGGCTGTCTTTGAGACGTCCTGGCCTGCCAATACGGTGAGCGGTAACCCAGTCGACATGGAGAAGATTCCGCTCGATTGCCAATCACCAAGCACGCCGCGCACCAAGCGATTCGCTATGGAGAGCGATGGTAATTGCCATACGTACGAAATTGTCAGTACGTGTCGCCGGTCGAAGTCGGATGAGCCACGTTCATACTGCCTTGCGTTCGGAAAGTACCAAGGCAATACGGGTTGACTTCCTGAACCCAGGGAAGTGGCGTCGGTTAGCAATGGCAGATCGTCATTTGCTTTCGAGTATGTATAGTTCGCCATCAGCGTGACTCCGCGCGAAGCACGCTGCTGTACGGAAAGCTGGAAGGCGTTGTACATGGAATTCACATCATGGATTCCCTCGAGAATGCTGCCAATGCCTGGGAAGTACCGCCGCGAGTTGGTGGCGAGCGAACTGCCTGGAATGTAGACCGCAGGGTTTAACTGTATGTTCTCGTTCAGGTGATTGCCGCGCATTCCAACGTATGCGCCTCGTACCATGAGGGTGTGTGTGAACTGCTGTTCAATCGCTAGATTCCACTGATACGCGCGGGGTGGGACGAGCTTGTTTCCGGCCTGCCACGTGTAAACGAGCAGACCCGATGGGAACACGGTGTTCGGGGTAGGCTCCCCGGTCCAGGTAAGGAACGGGTCTGCGGTTCCTAGGTAAGGATTGCTAAACGGCCCTTGAGGGCTTGTAAAGGAGACCTCCGGCTGCCATGGTGCAACGCCGGAGAATCTATTGATCGAGAATGCATTGGCTCTGTCTTCGTAAAACCCTCCCCCGCCTCCGCGAACGCTGGTTTTTCCGCCGCCGAAAACATCGTAAGCAAACCCGAATCGAGGCGCAAAATTTTTCAAATCACCGTCGATCCCGTTCGAGGGATAACCTTGGTCACCTGGGAAGAGCAGGCCTGGGGGTGCCAGCGAGAACACCTTCGAAGTGATGCCCGCAGTATATGCAGCAGGGCTGAATAATTCCCCTTGTCCGAGGTTATTGTTGAGCTCGTCGTGCCAGGGGAGCGCCGCTTCCCACCGAAGTCCGAAGTTCAGCGTCAGGCGCGAGGTGACCCGGTAAGTGTCCTGGCCGTAAAGACCGGCTAGCCACAGGCGGGTGTTAGCAAATTGTCCGCCGCTCTGCGTGAAGGTGCGAAGGTCTCCAAGCACGAAGTCTGCTAAGCCCGTTCCTGTACTATCGCCGGAGAATACAAAGGCACCGTTCCGAGACAAAACATTGACCTGGTCGAAACGGTCGCGTTCGTAGGTTCCTCCGAAAGCCATACTGTGCCTCCCCTTCACCCACCGAACGTCGTCGCTCAAGCTCATTGTCTGACGTGGGAACCGGGCTTTGTTGTAATCGCCGAACGGGAAATAGCCCGTGACTGAAGACTGTTCGATTGCACTTGTAGAGCTTTGAGTGAGATTTGTCACTCCAAAAGCTGTCACATCGGGCGCGTTCGGAGGTGGGAAGCGGCTGATGTTCTCCAACGAGTATCCCAAGCGGAGGTCGTTCAGAGCGGTCGGAGTGAAGATATGGATTTCCTGAAGCACGGCATTATCGTCTGGGGTAGTGGATCCAGACTCGTACGTCATCAAATCACTCGGATCATAAAATGGCAGGCCCTGATACCGATCCCAAAACCCTCGGCCCATCAGGCGATCCTTGGATGAGATGTCATAATCGACACGGCCGAGGGTTTCGTCGAAATTTTGGATGATAGGTTTACTGAAAATTAGTTTGCCATTGCCGCCAACATCCGGGAGGTGAGCCATGAGACCCACCGACGCCGGGTCGAAGCGGCTGACCGGGATGATGTTGCCTGGGAAGGCAAGTCCCGTCGTCGGATCCTTCAGCACGACAGCCCTTCCCACCGGATTGTTCGGATTACTGGCACTCAGCAATGCCGAGAAATCTCCAGTGCGGTTCGCGTTTGTGGGTACAAAAGCTGTCAAGCCGTTGTTGGAACTGCGGATACGCGTACCCTGGTATTCCGCGAAAAAGAACAGCTTCGTATGTATGATCGGTCCGCCGATGGTAGCCCCGAATTGTGCACGCTTCAGTGGGTCGCGACTCGTTGCAAAATAGTTCCTGGCATTGAACACAGCGTTACGCAAAAATCCAAACACGTCGCCGTGGAAGTCATTTGTCCCCGATTTTGTGACAATATTTACGATGCCGCCACCGGTCTGCGCGAACTCCGCACTATAGTTGCTCGTCTGAACGCTAAACTCCTGCAATGCGTCGGGCGCTGGAAACGGGCCGTTGACTCCATCAAGAATGTCCACGTTCGGAACACCATCGAGGTAATAACCTGTCCAGTTCTGACGGCTTCCGTTGATCGAGATTGTCACCGCGGCTGGGAATGTCTTCTGCGATCCCTGGTCGGCATTCTGGTTCGGAGCATTGGTGGCTCCGGCCACGAGTGTGGTCAGCTGAGCCGCATTACGGCCATTCAATGGAAGCTCCACCATCCGAGACGACTCAACCACCTCTGAGAGGTTGGCAGTGGTCGTATTCACCTGATTTGCCTCCGCGGTCACCGTAACGGCAGCAGTTGCTGAGCCCATCTGCAGTTTCATGCCGATGGTGAGGCTCTGGTCTGCCAGAAGTGTGATCCGTTCCTGCGTATAGGGCCGAAACCCCGGCGCGGCTACGGTTAGGGAATATTCCGTCGGCCTCAATTCGTTGAAGAGATAGTGGCCATCCGGACCCGTCTGGGTCGTCCGGGAGGCCCCTGTCCCTGTCTCAGTAACTGTGACATTGACTGAAGGCACGGCAAGTTCTGCGGGATCCGTAACGACCCCTGAGATTGTGCCGAAGCTTTGCGCCCATAGCATTCCGGCAGAAACGACTTGCATACAGCACAAGCCTAGTAATGCTCTCTTCGCAAACAACCAGATGTTCATAGACGGCCCCCTGCGAACAAACTTTTCATTTCTTCCTTCTCAACCGCAAGGCTAATACTGCTAACACTGCGATTTGTAGCAGTTACTGGCCCGGGCAACTCTCGGCGTATTAGTAGAGTTGTTGGGCCGTTCACAGCTTTAGCATTTCTATGCGAAAACTCGAGGGAGATGATGAGGTAAATGCATTGTTTGCAGAGGAGGTGTATGAGACTGTACGGAATTATTCTTCTCGTTCTCGCTCGGCCGCTAATGGCGGCCGACCCGCCGGGGTTCGTGCTCTGGCCCAAGGGTACTCCGCCCGTCGGAGCCGTCACGCGGCCGATTTGGGGGAATCATTTGATGTCGATTGTCCGTCGGAACAGGGATGCTGGCCCCGAGGCCCACGTTCGCCAGTCGGAAATATGGGTGGTGCAGAGTGGAGAGGCGAATCTGCTCATCGGCGGCGAACTGGTGGATGCGAAACCCAATGGTCCCGAAGACCTTAGGGGAAGTTCGATCCGCAACGGCATTATCAAACATATCTCTGCCGGAGACGTTATCCACGTTCAGGCCGGAACCCCGCACGAAATGATACCGGAACCTGGTAAGGAGATTGTCTACTTCGCCGTCAAGATAACGGGCCCGTGACGTACGTCCGACCGGGCCTGGTTCATTCTTTGATTTCGACCGTAATCACCTCAAACGGACGGTCGTTTAAGTTCTGCTCCATGTGTGTAACCGGCGAAGACCAGATAGCTTCACCTGCTTTGTGCTGAGCTATCGCTGTCTTGCCGTTAGGTTCTGTCGACCGGACGTTCTGATCCGTGAGGAATACATTGACGCGGTTGAGCGTGTGTTCATGCATGGGAACCGTTCCGTTTGGGCCGATACGGTTCCGGAACACCCGTACTTGGTCGTTCTCGAACTCGAGTTTGTAGTCTTTTGGATCGATCTTGAGTGGATCCAGGCTGGAAGCGATCTTCATACCTGTTCCCGGCCTCTTCAATTCCACCTCTACGATATTGAACGGCTCATCGGTCAGACACTCCGGCGAATGCATGCCCTCCGCAGCGCTCCAGCTGACTTGGCCGGCCTCATACTCGGAGATGACCGGCTTGCGGCCATCCTGATATTCGAACCGCTGTTTACCGGGTTGCAGGTAGATCATGACCCGGTTCATTTGGTGTTCGTGGAACTTGCCTTTGACGTGCGGCTTCTCCAGTGTCCGGATGACCCTCACTTGGTCGTTTTCGAAGATCGTCATCGGCGGCAAAACGCTGATTGCTGGCGCCGCCACTTCTCTAGCCAAAAGAAATATAAGTGCGAAACAGAGCTTGTACATTGGTTGTTCATCTCCAGTCATTCATTAGGCGACAAGTGTGATGGCTGCGCTGCGTGGTGCAACTAGATCGATGACCGCAGCCAAGCCATTCCCGCCCTAAGTAGCGCTAAACGCGCTGAAATCAGCGTGTCTAACCTCTCGGTTTTCCGTGTGGAGGAGGGCAACGATCATAGGCGATCGGGCAGATCACCTGTGAGAAGTCTGCCCGATCGACTGAACCTCCGACGGCTTGGCCCGTTGCGCAGTGGCAATGTCCTGCTCGACCTTCGGTGTCAATTGGTTCAGATCGAAATACCCGATGCGCGTGAGCAACTGCGGTTTGTACTGGGCTGTTGCAACGGCGGCGTATTCCTTCCAGGCAGCGAGGGCGGCCTGCAGGTGGCGAACCGCGGATTCCTTCTGCTCCGGCTTGCCGGTACGCTCGAATAGCGCCAGGTCCGTTGCGCCGAGTATTTTCTCGGCGTAGTAATCACCGAGGTGAGCCATCGCCTCGCAGTCGCCGAGTGTTAATCGCAGTTCCTTGTTCGTTGCTGGACGCATCTCAGCTACGATGCGCAGAGCCGCGGCCGCGTTGGCGTGCAGATCCCGCGCAACTTCGAGTGGAGTCATGCCCGGATTGTTTTTCCCGTCGAATACGTTCTCGAGGTAATCGTGGATGCTCAGCACGCCGCTGCCCGGCATCGACTCGCCGTGAATGGTCCTGTCAACCGTATAGAATCCGCCCCACGCGGGATGCCCGGACGAGGCCTCGGGCAGCCACTTGAGATCGATGTCGCCCCAGAAAAAGGTCGTCGCTCGCGGGATGATTCTCGATGCGTGTGCAGAAGCCTCGAAGAGCTTCGCGGCGGGCACTTCGGGATAGCGGTGCGCGAGCATCTGCTCGAATAACGTGTTCTGAAGCGCGGGTTCATAACTCAATCGGCCCCACAAAACGAAGCTGTACCACTGTTTCTTAATCATCAGCTGCCGTGGGCTATCTGGCTCTGTACTGGTAACTTCTCGGCCCCAGATGTACCCGTCAGGGCCCATGTTGAAACCCTCAAGCTTGTCAGGGCCGGGAAGGTTCCGGATGTAAGCACGGGCGTACTCGGGATCGCCCCAGCGAAAACTGTAGATGTCGTCGTTCCGTACTTCCATCCATACGCGCAGATTCGGCGGCATGATGCCAAGAATATCTCGCTGGGCGAACGGCGGCCGGGGATCTGAGTACATGTGAGCGACGGAGTATTTGTAGCTCAGGTCAAAGGTCGCCGGAAGGTCTTTCCATTGCTTGAGGATCGAATCTAGGCTCGCCTGATGCTGGCGGTGAATCAACCTGAACTTCCGGCTGGGCTGAAGCTGCATGGCATCTCGAACGCCCTCTCCATACGTGTCCCAGAGCCACTTCTCCTTACCGGCATCGTCCAATCCTGGCATATTCTCTCCAGCGGTTAGGCCTATGCCGGCCAGTAGCGGATAGGTACGAATCACCTCGCGGACGCTCTTGCGGAGATAATCGATCGTGACAGCATTCGTTGGATCCGACGAGATTCCGTATTTCCCATCGGTGCCAAATGTGAAGATGTTCCAAGTGAAGAGATATACCTCGATTCCGCGATCATGCGCATACTGCATGACGTCTCGCCAGAAGCGGATTTTGTCGTCGATGGTCATCTGCTTAACGGTTTCGAGATGCGCCGCGATGGTCGGGCTCCACATGTCGGTGCCAGTGTGGGTATGGTCTTCAAACCGGATGGAAGTACGCTTCACATCGGCAAGCGCGATGTCCGGATACTCGGGAACCTTAACCATCGAAGGAAACGGATTGAGATTCCAGAGGGAGAGGACGTTGTAACGATCGCGCGCCATCTCGTCTAGGAATTCCTTCCAAAAATCCATGCTCCACATTTCTGGAATGTTCTGCTGTGCGGAATCCCCCGCATCAGAATAGCTGGGAGTCCGCGCGTCCAGAGGAATGTTGAACTTGATGCCGCGGCGGGCTATATATGGTGAATGATCCGCGTCCTGCAGCCGATGCAGGTTCCCGAACCGGATCGCCTCAGCGACATCGAGCCCCCCGTAAAGGGCACCGGCCGGATCTGAGGCAAATACCGCATATGTCGCCCGGCCCTGCTCCACCTTACGGCGTAATCCGTATGCCTGGCTCGTATTGGTGAGGGAGCCAGAGAGGGGTTCAAGATGCAGACTCGCGGCAATCCGACGAGCGTCCGGACCGTAGGCAATGACGATTCTGTTTGAAGCCTCCCGGCTTCCGAGATCCGCCAGAGACCTGGTTTCAACAATCCATTTGCCACCAGCGGCAGCTCGGATCTCCGCATCCGCAAACGCCACCTGAGGGGCGTTGGAATCACAGTACACAACGAAACGGGAGACCTCGGCACCACTTGCGCGTGCGGTGAGACATCCAAGCAGGAGGATGCAGGCAAAGCAGATAAGTCTGTTGAAGACGGAACCGCTGCTTCCGGCCAACTGTACGTGGCCGGGCGAATCGGCCACCTCGCCGCCTGAGATAGCAGGCAACACCGAAAGCATTTGAGGCTGCGCAACTGACGGATATTGGATACTCACAGGAACACTCCTACTTTTGGGTCATGGAACAAGATATGGCATCATCATTCGCGCTGGATCCGATCGGCGCAATGCTAAACCCGCGAACGAAAGCAGACGCTCCAGCTCCTGCGATTCACGCCTTGAAATAACCTATTTTAAATGTGTTGGCACACTCATCGTTAGCCTCTAGTCGACCGTTAACAGGTGGCTCGTCGGCAATGATGGACTGATGGGCGCCCGCAGAATCTGCCTCTTTCTCGCGGAAGTTGAAATGTGATAAGGTGGTGCCCCTAAGAGTTTGCACTTTTGGGCGGTTCTCCGCGCTTGCGAATTGCTCCCGGAACGATCGGCGTTTCGCAACGAAGGGTCTTGGTTATGGACTTGACTGTTCAAGATTGCTTTGAAGAATTGATGACCGTCATGACATCGAAGATGTTAAGGCGTGCTCCGAATCTCGCGAAGATTCTCGAATTCGTTTGCATTGAGCATCTTGAGGGCCGAGGCGCGAACATCAAGGAATACACCGTAGCCGTCGAAGGATTGGCACGTGACCCGTCCTTCGATCCCACAAGGGACAGCATCGTCAGGGTAGAAGTCACCCGATTGCGCAAGAGGCTGGAGCAGTATTACCAATCGGAAGGTGCCGGTCACAGAATTAAGATTCGGCTGCAACCGAGCGGCTACATTCCCGAGTTCGTAGAGGTCGTCCCGCAAGCTTCAGAGGAGATGGGGCAGAATGCCTCGGCTGTCCCCCAGCCTTCACGCTCGGAATCTCCACGCGATCGGCTCGAAGTCTCAGCACCAGAGTCAGTTCGTCCAGCAGTGCACCGCCTCGGACTCGCGTGGCTGATAACAGGTCTCGTTGCCTCCGGCCTCATCCTGGCTGTCTTATTGAAGGGAGCCTCGACGCCGAGGAATGACCTTGCGCCATCCACACAGGTTGAGCCCTCGCTGGTCAAGGCCGGTCCGACGTCGGAGGTACGAATTGCAGCCGGGTCTTCTGTGAGATATCGAGACAACGCCGGACGTGTTTGGGAGGCCGACGAGTACTACAGCGGGGGAACGGTCGTCAGTACTCGGCACTCGATTTCAGGGACCTATGATCCTGCCGTTTACCAGCATGCGCGCCAAGGCGATTTTAGCTATGACATCCCTTTAAAGCCGGGCGTGTACGAGCTTCACCTTCATTTTGCTGAGATTGTGATGGCCGACACGGTCGGTTCGACATCTGAGGGTGCCCGCCGGTTTTTTGTGACTCTGAGCAACAAACCATTGCTGAACGACTTCGACATCTCGCTAGACGCTCAGGGTTCCAATACGGCTGACGAGCGGGTTTTCAAAGATCTTAAGCCTGGGCCCGATGGTTTCCTGCATCTGCGGTTCCGCCGATTTTTGGGGGGAGCATTGCTGAGCGGAATCGAGATACTTCCAGGAACGCCGGGGAAAATGACACCTGTTCGGATTCTGGCTGGACCTCGCACGTACGAAGATCTCAATGGGGCCTTTTGGGGGCCTGACCGATATTTTGTCGGCGGCACTTTCAAACCACAAACCGCAGACTGGCGCCGCACTTTTGAACCGGAAATCTACAACGGAGCACGTATCGGGAACTTTAGATATGCCATTCCGGTGGCGGCGGGACGGTACGCCGTCAACCTCTATTTCGCCGACCCGAACTTCGGTGTGCATGATTTTGGAACGTCCGAATCCGGCGGCGGCGTTGGCAGTCGACTTTTTGATGTGTCCTGTAACGGCGTGATGCTTGAAAAAGAGCTCGATATCTTTAAGGAAGCTGGCGGTCCCAGGAGCGCACTGTTGAGGACCTTCCATGATCTGACACCCAATGCGCAAGGCAAACTCGTAATATCCGTCACGCCCGTCAAAGACTATGCCACGGTGGCGGCGATCGAAGTGATGGACGAATCGGACTCGCAGAGCCCTTCCGCTCAGCTATCGAAACTTGACACGCGCGTCTCCGCCAGGTTCGAACAGCATTAGTCCCTGCTCCCAGAGAGGCATCCTTAGACTCTCAACCCACTTCCGGCATTCCTTGCGCCGGTTCGTACCCGGGGTTGCGCATCAGCGACTCTTTGGCTGCGTCGACCCCCCAGAATCTCCTGTTAACGATCATTGTTAGCGGTTAATTCCGCCCGCTGGTTTCTGCCAGAAGCTCTGGCCTTATGCCGCTCCAGGCGTTTGTTCGCGGGTTTAGCATTGCGGCCTTAGATCCCGACAGCGATCATCGACGCAGAATTGATCGTCACTGCAGTCGTTGGTCGTACCTGGTCCGCCTCTGCGGCGATCCGAGCTACACGTTTGACGCGCACTGCACACGCGACGGAACGATGCACTTGGAGAAATGTCTCAGATGGGAAGAATCGGTTTCATCGGGTTGGGAGTGATGGGAAAGCCCATGAGCAAGAATCTGCTTAGGGCGGGATACGAACTGGTGATTTACTGCAGAAACCATGCCACGGCCAACGAACTTAGGCAATTGGGTGCAGAAATCGCCAACTCGCCGAGCGAGGTCGCCTCCAGGACCGACGTGATCATCACAATGCTGCCCGACTCTCCCGAAGTGAAGGAGGTAGTGCTTGGTGAGAGAGGAGTCATAGTAGGCGCGAAGCCAGGTTCCCTGGTCGTTGACATGAGTTCAATCGCCCCACTCGTTTCGCGGGAGATCAGCGCGGAACTATCAGCGAGAGCGATTCGCATGCTGGATGCACCGGTGAGCGGAGGCGAGCCAAAGGCTATCGATGGGACACTCGCGATTATGGTCGGTGGGGACAGGAGAGATTTTGAGGCGATGCTTCCACTTTTCAAGTGCATGGCATCCTCAGCTGTGCATGTTGGCACTATTGGCGCTGGCAATGTAGCCAAACTGGCGAACCAGGTCATCGTCGCAATTAACATTGCGGCAGTATCGGAGGCGCTGGTGCTCGCGACCAAGGCCGGTGTCGATCCCACACTCGTCTATGACGCGATCAAAGGAGGTCTCGCCGGCAGCACTGTCCTGAATGCGAAGGCACCACTCATCATTACACGCAACTTCAAGCCGGGTTTTCGGATAAAGCTGCATATCAAGGACATGAGCAACATACTCAGTACCGGTCACGCCATTGGGGTGCCGCTCCCCTTATCCGCTGCAGTAATGGAGATGATGCAAGCGCTCAAGGTCGATGGCATGGCAGATTGCGACCACGGCGCGATCGTGCGCTTATACGAGAAGTTGGCCCAGATCGAGGTGACACCGTATCCGCAGCAGACCAATTAATCTAAGCGGCTGAAAGGTAACATGAGCAAACCCAGTGTATTTGTGTCGAGGTTAATACCTGAAGCGAACATCGATGAGTTAAAGAAGCATTTCGATGTGGAAGTCAACTATGAAGATCGACATCTCAGCAGAGATGAATTGCAAGCAAGATCTCGCGGACGCGACGCCTTGCTAACGCTGCTAACCGATACGGTTGACCGAGCTCTATTGGATTCCGCCGGCCCGCAACTGAAGATCGTAGCCAACTTCGCGGTGGGTTTCAACAACTTCGATTTACTCGCCGCAACTGAGCGGGGCGTGATTCTCACCAATACCCCCGGCGTTCTCGACGATGCTACTGCAACTCATACATGGGCTCTGTTGCTAGCGACAGCCAGGCGAATCGTCGAAGCCGACAAATACGTCCGGGAGGGACGATGGAAAGGGTGGTCTGCGCTGGCATTTCTAGGGTTGGATGTGGACGGAAAGACGTTAGGGGTAGCCGGCATGGGGCGAATTGGAGTTAACGTTGCACGCAAAGCGAGGTCTTTCAACATGAACATCATCTATACCGACACGACTCGGAACGCTGAGGCCGAAAGACATTTAGGCTGCAGATTTGTCGATAAGGAGACCTTGTTGAAGGAATCGGACTTCATCACTTTGCATGTGCCGCTAACACCGGACACCCGGCACTACATCGGGCAGACCGAATTCAATGTCATGAAGAAGAGCGCCGTCGTGATCAATGCGAGCCGTGGCCCAGTGGTCGATGAAAAAGCTCTGATCGCGGCTTTGCGACAACGGCAGATTTGGGGTGCTGGTCTTGATGTGTACGAAAACGAACCCCAGATTGAGCCTGGCCTGACGGAACTCGAAAATGTGGTCGTCGTACCGCACATCGCATCGTCGACCATCGAAACAAGACTCAATATGGGCAGAATCGCGGTGCGGAACATCATCAACGTCATGCACGGCCAGCCGCCGGAGACGTGCGTTAACCCCGATGTGTTGAAGAGAGCCTAATCTCCTCCGCCGCGCTTCGCCAGAATATCTTTCGTACGCGCCCAAGATTCGCGGCATTTGGGGACAGTCACCTGACGCTCCGTAGCCGCCAAAAACAATTGAACGTCGCGCGGTCTTCGGCAGCTCACCGTCTTAGCGCGCGGTGATTCGTTACACGAACACAAGTGGAAAGCTCATGAAGATATATAGAGCCATCACGCGCGTTCCCGGCGGCCTCATGTCGGTGCCATTGTTCCTTGGGATGGTGGTTAACACATTTTGCCCCAATCTACTGAAGATCGGCGGATTCACCCAGGCACTGACCGGTGTTGGATATCCCACTGTCCTTGCAATGTACCTGTTTACGGCTGGCACGAAAATGAGCGTGAAGACGGCTCCGAGAATGCTCGTACGAGGCTTCGGAATTCTGCTGTCCAAGGTCGCCGTAGCCACTGCATTTACGCTGTTAGTGGCTAAGCTCTTTCATGGATCACTGCTAGGGTTGAGCTCTCTTGCTGTCATGTCGGCGATGGTCAACACGAACGGAGGGATGTTCCTCGCATTAACTGGTGTCATGGGCAATGAAGAAGATGCTGGAACTTACGTGGTGCAAAGCATTGAGACCGGACCATTTCTTCCGATGCTGATTTTTGTAGGCACAGGTCTGGCTGTTATCCCTTGGCTCACGATGATGTCGGTGATCGCACCAATTGCGGCCGGTGCAATCTTGGGCAATTTGGACGAAGAATTGAGAACTTTCTTTGTATCTCACGAGCCTATTATCGTGCCCTTTATGGCATTCACTCTCGGCCAAACAATTGACTTGAGGTCTGTGGTCGCAGCGGGGTTGCCCGGCATTCTGCTTGGCGTCGGGGTTGTTGTTGTGACAGGCGCAGCGTGCATAGCTACCGATCTGGCCTTAGGTGGTACGGGTGTGGCAGGAGCCGCGGCATCGAGTACGGCCGGTAATTCGGCTGTCGTACCGCAATCAATCGCGATGGCAGATAGACGGTACGCAGCGGTCGCGGCACCAGCAACGATTCAGGTGTCCGCGTCCGTAATCGTCACGGCGATATTGACGCCGTTGGTCACCTCTTGGTGGTACGAGAGATTGAACAAGAATCGGGTGGGCTCTAGTTAAGAATGGTCACCCGCAGACGACCGTTGTGCCTCGCAAGAATTCGATCCGCAGGCGCACCTGATAGCTCTTAACGGTTGAGACCATCAGACATCGTGAATGTGGATGGCTGTAGCAGATGAGATGGGGTCGCGAGACCTGATTGGAACCGCTCGGAACAGATCAAACAGCCTTGTTGAACACACGACTCTCTGTAACCATCCTGAAGCCGTCGTCGCTTTTGGCGTCGCTGTCAGGCTGCGAGACCGTAACGATGATGCAAGCCGCCGAGCCGCGGTCTGGAATACACCTTCGCATTCACCGTAGGACTTTGTGCTGCTTCACGAGCCGCCGGAGTTTGCTTGTCCAATCCGAGGTGGGTTCGGTCATCGTGGTAATAGCAAACGTACTCGGTCATGAGCCGCTTGAGATTGCGTTCATTGAGCACAATCACATGGTCAAGCAGATCTCGACGGCAAGACCCGACAAAACGTTCGGCCAGGCCATTCTGCCATGGGCATTGGATGCTGGTTCGTTTGGGTTCTAATCCAAAGCTCCTGATCGTCTCAACAACGCTGTCATTAAAGTTAAAGCCATGGTCGAAGATCAAGTATTGAGGCGCGGAATCATAGGGAAACGCTTCGCGCAGTTGCTGCGATACCCATGCGCTGGTTGGATGCGGCGTGACGTTGAAATGCAGAATTTGACGCCGACTGTGAGCAATAACAAAGAGGCCGTAGAGCACGCCGAAGGTGAGCGTCGGAACTGCGAAGAAATCCATGGCCGCAATCGCTTCGCGGTGGTTGGCCAAGAATGTCGCTCACCGCTTTGCGGGTTCGGGGTTTCTCGGAGCCTTCCGCCGCCAGTTCAGCACTGTTCTTTCCGAGATCTTGAAGCCGAGCATCTTCAGCTCGCCATGAATCCGCGGCGCTCCCCAGGTGGGATTCTCAGCTACCATTCGGAAGATCAGCTCCCGAAGTTCCTTACTTGTGGGTCTTCGTCCCACGCTCACCCTGCGCCAAGAAATCCACTTCCAGTACAGATTGAATCCCACTCGATGCCAACGTGTAACGGTTTCGGGTTGAACAATGGGAATCGCCGTCTTCCAGCCAGAACAGCGGCGGCTCTGAAGAACCCAGAATAGCTTATCGGGCAACGCCAAGCGTGGACGAGGCCGCTTTCGGACCATAACCGAAAGTTGCTGTCGCAAGGCCAGATTCTCGAGCACGAGATCGTGGCGCGAACGGAAGACCGAGCACAAAATGCGATGACAACGCACAATATTCGAAACATTAGCCCAAGACTACACGAGGCTACCGCGGCGGGATATTGTGCTGAATTCAAGAGAGATCGGAGTTTTTGCGAGCCACAGCATCAACCCAATTATCACCGGTAGCGCTCGGACGATTGACATACGTCGCGCAGTTCAGTTTAAAAGCCTGTGTTTTCAACGCGCAGATAATTCTTACGGAGCACAGCCGCATTAAGACTTTGATTTTCTATTGACATACACCCTCTTGGCGGGTTAGTGTGCCGACACTGGTAAAGTTAACGTTTACTTTAGGGGTAAACCGTAACCCGCAAACCGGACAAGGGGGCAAGACGGATATGTTTTCTACGACGGACAAGCGCTCACGAGTGAATAGTCAGAGATTGCATCGGTACGCCGAATTCGTCGGCATTTATCTGGTGTTTTTGTCGTTCTGGTCCTTTGCGGGGCGAACGTACGCGCAGATCGCGGGAACAGGAACGATTCAAGGTTCCGTCACTGATACAAGCGGGGCGTTAATCCCTGGAGCCCAGATAAGGATTGTTGAGGTCACGACCAACGCCGAGAGGGACACGACCACGTCCAATTCCGGCTTCTATTCCGTTGCGGCACTCCCTAACGGGCTGTATCGGGTGACGGTTTCGGCAAAGGGCTTCCAGACGTATGTGCAAGAAAACGTAAACCTCGATGCCTTGCAAGTGGAAGGTTTGAACGTAAAGCTGAGCGTTGGCGCAAATGACGTCACCGTCACTGTGAGCGAAACGCCCCCCGCCTTGAACACTGCCAATGCGACCCTTGGGAGTTCAATGGAGGAGCAGACTTATCAAGCATTGCCACTGGCCCTCAGCGGACAGCCACGAGACCCAACGGCTTTCCTCTACTTCACCCCCGGCGTGACCGGCGGCACGGTAAATGGCGGCAGCGGGTTGAACCAAATGAACGGCGGTCAGAGCAATCTGAACGAAACTTATATCGACGGAATCGCGATGGATGACGTCAATCAGCAGAGCGACTGGGCCGTGGTGCACAGCACGTTTTCCGTTGACGCGGTCGAGCAAGCACAGGGCCAGGTCAGCGGAATCTCCGCCGCATATCAAGGGCAGGGTCTGCAGAATTACGTTCACAAGTCGGGGTCGAACACCTTCCATGGCAGTGTTTTCGAGTACTTTCGCAACACTGCTTTAGACGGATGGGGATTTTATGCGCCCTACGCTCTCAATCCTGTGACAGGCAAAGCGATCAAACCGGTTGAGCATAACAACGAATATGGCGGTACGTTCGGCGGTTACATTCCGCACTTCAAGAACAAAGTTTTCTTCTTTGTCTCACTTGAAACCGAACACTATATCCATGGAACAAACCCAAGCTACCAGACGGTGCCAACCCTGCTCGAGCGCGCCGGGAACTTCACCGATCTGCCAGCCACTCAGCCGATTTACGATCCTTCAACAACCGCCTCCTGTACCGCCAATTCAACGAACGGGGGGTGCCGATATCAGTTCGGATACGGGCCTGGTAGCACTCCTGGTCCTGCGGGCAATCCCGTGCTTACCGGAACTCCGAACGTGATTCCTTCAGGGGAGATTTCACCGATTTCCAAATATATGGAATCCTTTCTTCCCGCGCCGAGCAACCTCCAGGTGACCAGCAACTACCTTGGGGGGTTCAACACCGGCTTCAATTATCCGCGTCAGAGCTACAAGATGGACTTTGACGTTCTTAAGGACCATCGCTTCAGTGTGCTGGTTGTGGAGGGCGGGCGGTATGCAAATCCTGCCTGCTGCGACGGCAGCGGCCTTCCTCTACCCTATCTGGCAACCGTTGGCAACACCCAGAACAACCTCACCGCGATTCTGACCGACGTGTGGACCATCAACGCGCGTACCGTCAATCGTTTTAGTTATGCACTGGGGGCTGGCGGGTTTCACGGCCAGGGTAGCGTCAACCCGACTTCAGCCAATTCTGCCTGGTACGCAACAGCTGCGGGAATCACCAATCTGCCTCCGGGACAAGCCTCCAACTCATTTCCGAGCACATCTTTTGGGGGGCCGAACGCGACGCAGTCCTGGGCAAATGCCGACAAGGGAGGGTATGGACCCATCTATGTGTATCATATCGTGGATGGATTCCAGACCTCTCGCGGAATACATTCGTTAACCGCCGGAGCAGAGTTCCAGTGGGAAGAAAGCAACTCCGTCGGAGTGACTACGGGCACTTACTTTTCCTTGTCCTATAGCAATCTGGAAACTTCCAGCGTTAGTGGAACCACGGCAAAGTCCACCGCGGGTGACTCCTATGCCAGCTTCTTGGTTGGCGCTGTCGACAGCGCCGGTATCACGGATAATCGCCAGGTGCAGACTCTCTACGCAAGATACAAGAATTTCTCGCCCTATGTGCAGGACGATATTAAGCTCACAAAGAAGCTGACGGTAAATCTGGGCCTCCGCTGGGATCTTTTCCAGCCATATCATGAGAAATTCGGACACTTCTCTTATGTCGACCTCGGTTTAACGAATCCCATAACCGGTACGCCCGGAGTTTTACAGTTTGGCGGCAGTGGAACGAGTCCCCTTTACTGCAACTGTACGTCGATCGTGCCGATGTATCTTGGTAATCTCGGCCCGCGCCTGGGGTTTTCGTACGCTTTGAACGACAAGACGGTTGTTCGTGGAGGATACGGGATCAGCTACACCCACGCCGGCGGCGTTGGCGGCCGTGGTGGCGCAAGCGGGGGGCCCGGACAAATTGGATTCACATTGGCCGCTTCGCCATCAAGCCCGAATTCGGGGCTCACGCCGGCACTTTATCTTAACAACGCACCAGGCTTTGCATTCTCGAGTAGTGCGGTGCCGAGCGCCACAGGGAGCATTGATCCCTCTCTCGGAACTGGATATACAACGAACGCCGCCTACAGTTCAACAAGCCCGACCGGAGTAACGTTCGCTGACCCGAATCTCAGTAGGCGCGCTACGGCATATGAGAACTTTAATTTCGGCATTCAGCGCGAAATCATCAAGCACACCACATTGAGCGTGGATTATAGCGGTTCTG
>CAZKJB010000015.1:0-27977 GCA_964552975.1 uncultured Occallatibacter sp.
TCAACGAGGTTCCGCCTAGAACCACTGCTGCAATCGCGTTCAGCTCGAAGCTCTCCCCTGTAGCGGGATGCGCGGCCTCGAGTTGCGACGCGATGATGAGACCCACCAGCGAAGCGCAGAACGCAGAGAAGACATACGTGGCCAGCTTGACCTGCGGCACGCGAATTCCCGCCAGCCGGGCCGCGCGCTCATTGCCGCCGACCGCGTAGACATGGCGGCCGAAGGGTGTCTTAACTGCCGCAACCCATGCGATCGCGAACAACGCGATCATCATCCAAACCGGCGTGGGAACGTGCAGGATAAAGCTTTGGCCGAAGGCAGCAAAGCCGGTATTGTCGTGAGCGGCAGCGCCACCAAGATTGGGGAAAGTCTTGCCGTTCGAGATCAGCAAGGCTGCTCCGCGCGCGATGTAGAGCGTGCCCAGCGTAGCAATAAACGGCGCCACGCCTGCCTTTGCCACAAGCCAGCCATTCAGAATGCCAACAACAAGGCATGCGCAGATGGTGAGTAGCACGACGACGATGACCGTCGGATAGTGGATTACGCCGCCTAGAACGATGCCCTGCGTGAGAAGGTAGCCGGCCACCATTCCACCGAGCCCCGCAATCGAACCCACCGAAAGATCGATACCGCCAGTGAGTACAACGAATGTCATGCCGATTGCCAAAAGAGCGGAGATGGCGACGTGTTTGGCGAGGATCGAAAGGTTGTTTGCCGTGAGAAATTCAGGCGCCATGGCGGAGAAGAGGATAAGCAGCGCGACAAGCACGAGGACTGCGCGCGCGCGAAGCAATAGGAGCGCAACGCGCGCCGAAGAGCGGGCCATACGGCGGCGTCGCGTTGTCGGCTCAGCTGCGGCGCTCATTCGGTGGCTCCAGCCGTGGGGATCCGCGAAGTCGAGTCGGAACTGGCGGCGACGGTTGGGCTGGCCGCGGCAAAGAGCCCTTCATCTGTAATCTCCGCGCGAGACATCTCAGCAGAAATTCTTCCCTGGCTCAGCACCAGCACGCGATCCGCCAGAGCCCGGGTCTCTTCAATCTCCGACGACGTAAAAAGGACGCTGAGTCCCTTCGCCGCAAGCGCACGCAGAATGTTGTAAATCTCCGCCTTCGCGCCGACATCAACGCCTCGCGTGGGCTCGTCCATAAGCAATACTGCCGGCGAGCAGAGAAGGCAACGCGACAGCAACACTTTCTGCTGATTTCCGCCAGAGAGGGTCGTCACGGGCAACTCCAGATTGGTGGCGGCAATATGTAAGTCCGCAACAAGCTGGCGCACCCGGGCCGTTTCGCCGGCACGCGAAAGAAATAATCCGCGAATCGCGGAGATGATCACATTTTCGCGAATCGAGAGATCGGGAAACAGCCCGTCGCGCTGCCTGTCTTCCGGCATCAGCACAATTCCTGCCTGCATCGCGCTCTTCACGCTGTCGATGCGAACGGTCTGGCCACGAAGCGCAATCTCGCCCGAAGCGATCGGCCGGACGCCCGCCAGCGCTTCAACCAACTCCGTGCGCCCGGCGCCAAGCAGCCCGTAAACACCCAAAATCTCTCCCTCGCGGAGCGAAAAGCTCACATTGTGCAAAGGCGCCTGGGCCGCCTCGTCACCAACCGAGCCGCGAAGCGAAAGTTCTTTGACCGAAAGCACGTTGGGCCGTGCAGCCGTGATCTCACGTGCATCCGCGCTATAGAAATCCGCACGGCCCGACATGCACTCCACAATCCACTGGCGTGTCACATCGGCTCTCGCCGCCTCGCCCACCACCTTTCCCGAGCGGAGCACGGTGAATTGGTCGCCGAGGTGCAGAAGCTCATGCAGCCGATGCGAAATGTAGATGATCGTCACGCCCGAGCGCTTCAATTCGGCAATCACGCCGAAGAGCGACTCGGCTTCAGTCGTCGACAGCGCTGAAGTGGGCTCATCAAGAATCAGAATTCTCGAACCCTGATCGAGGGTTCGCGCAACTTCGACAACTTGCCTCGAGCCGAGTGATAGTTGCCCTGTCGGAGTGCGCACGGCCATGGGCTTGCGCAGGCGGCGCATTGCAGCATCGGCCCGGATCTCCTGTTCCGCCTCGTCAACAAAAATTGCGGAACGCCGAAGCTCGCGCCCGGCAAAGATGTTCTCACTGATATTCAGATTCGTTAGCGCAATTAACTCCTGATGCACAATCGCGATGCCATGCGCCGCGGCATCGCGCGGAGATGCGAGCGCAATCGGCTGGCCGTCGAGGAAGATCTCGCCCTCGTCCGCGCTCTCCACTCCAGACAGGATCCGCATCAGTGTCGACTTCCCTGCCCCATTTTCTCCAATCAGCACATTCACCTGGTTGCGGCGAACGCGAAAGGTCACACGATCGAGCGCGACGTTCCCCGGATAGCGTTTGCCGATATTGCGCGCTTCGAGAATGATCTCCGGAACTGCTGATTTGGCTTCGTTCATGCGGCAGACTCCGTTCGCAACCGTGCCCGGCGCACCGCGAGCCGCCACGCGTCGCGCAGCCTTTCGCGATCGGCGGCGCGCATCTGGGGCTCAAAAACCTGCGCACTCTTGGGCAGCGCAGCCAGCTCTTCGAGCGAGCGCCACCAGCCAAGAGCCAGTCCGCCAAGCATCGCAGCACCTCGTGCGGACAGATCCCCCTCGGTGCAGCGATGGACCGGGCGGCCCAGAATGTTCGCCTGCTTCTGCATCAGAGCGTCGTTGCGCGCGGCGCCGCCGTCGGCCAGCAGCACCGGCAGCTTGACCCCGGCCGCATCTTCCATCGCCTCCAGTACGTCCGCCACCTGAAACGCAATAGCGTCGACAGCCGCGTGAGCAAGATGCGCCGCGGTGTGCGAGCGTTCCATGTTGCAGGCAACGCCACGCGCCGCCGCGTCCCAGTGAGGCGCGCCAAGGCCGACCATGGCAGGCACGAGAATGAGGCCAGCCGCGTCGGGAACCGTGTTGGCAAGCGCTGCAGCCTCTTCGATAGGACGGGGAAGCCCAAGGAACTCGCCGACCCATTGCACGGCCGCACCGCTCATCGCGATGTTCCCCTCGAGCGCGAAGTGTGCTCCGTCCGCTGCCGACCACGCGACAGTCCGTGCGAGGCCCAACCCTTCTGGCACCAGACCCGGGGTGAGCATCATCAGCGATGAGCCGGTGCCATACGTCGCCTTCACCGTTCCTGCCGCGTACTGCCCGTGGCCCACAAGTGCGGCGTGCGAATCACCGATTGTCGCCACGACGGGTACGCCGGCCAGTTCGGGAATCGCCGTGCATTTTCCGAACCCGCCGCTCGATCGGCGCAGTTCCGGCAGCGCCCGTTGCGGAATCTGAAACAAATTCAGCAGCGCTTGATGCCACTCGAAGTTAGCGAGATTCAACAGCGCAGTGCGCGAAGCATTGGTGTGGTCGGTCGCGTGCGTCTCGCCGGCTGTCAGGTTGTAGAGCAACCACGAATCGACTGTTCCCAGATGCACGTCGCCGGCTTCGGCCTGGCCGCGAAGTTCAGGTTGCTGCTCAAAAACCCACGCCCATTTGCTCGCGCTTACCAACGGATCAAGCGGCAAGCCGCTGATGGATTGAATCTCCGCGGCATGCGCACGAACCCGATCGCAGATCCCCGCTGAACGGCGGCACTGCCAGGTGATGGCGTTCCCAATTGGTTCTCCCGCCATCGCCGCGCCCTGAGCCGCGTTCCGCCACGTAACCGCCGTCTCTCGCTGATTCGTAAGCGCGATGCCGGCGATCGTGGCGCGCTCTGCGCTGGCGTAGCGAACGCACGCAGTCGAAACCTGGACGACCGATTGCCACAGCGCCAGAGGATCCTGCTCAACGAATCCTGGTTGCGGCTGCAGAATTTCGAGCGCC
The DNA here is from genome assembly GCA_964552975.1 of uncultured Occallatibacter sp. Taxonomy (GTDB): domain Bacteria; phylum Acidobacteriota; class Terriglobia; order Terriglobales; family Acidobacteriaceae; genus Telmatobacter. The sequence goes on from CAZKJB010000015.1 coordinate 3,853, forward strand.
GCTGATGCGCGATAGACTGTGCGGCCCTCGCGATCGACCAATAGCGCCTTGGTGTTTGTCGTGCCCTGATCGATCGCGAGAATCCATGCGGTCGCCATTTATCCCTCGACCTTGAGCAGCTCGAGTGCCGCCCGCTCGATGCCAGCCGCCGTCAATCCAAAATATTCGAGCAAAAACTCGGCTGTACCCGTGGGAGCGAATGTATCGGGCACACCCAACATGCGCATGGGAGCAGGATGTTCCAGCGCAAGAACCTCAGCAACCGCGCCGCCCAGCCCACCGGCTACAAGCGCTTCTTCCGCGGTGACAATGCCGGCTGTTCTGCGAGCCGCATCCAGAATCGCCTCGCGATCAAGCGGCTTCACCGAGCTCATATTGAGCACCCGTGCTGAGATTCCGCGACGCTCGAGCGCGAGCGCCGCATCGAGAGCGCGGCTCACGAGCAGCCCGTTTGCCATCAGCGTGATGTCGTTGCCCGCGCGAAGTTCCACGGCCTTGCCTAATTTGAATATGTATTCGTCGCCATGCACACGCGGCACCGGCACGCGTGCGATGCGCAGAAACATGGGTCCCTCGTGCACCAGCGAATAGCGCATCGCAGCCGCTGTCTCGATCGGGTCCGCTGGCACAATCACAGCCATATTAGGAAGAACCCGCATCCACGCGAGGTCTTCAATGGAGTGGTGCGTAGGGCCAAGTTGCCCGTAGGCCATTCCCGGCGACATGGCGCAAAGTTTCACGTTTGACTTTGAGTAGGCAAGGTCCACCTTCACCTGCTCCATGGCGCGCGCCGTTAGAAAGCAAGCGGCGCCACAAACATAAGGAACCATGCCGCCATTCGCGAGCCCTGCCCCCACGCCAACCATGTTCTGTTCCGCGATGCCGACGTTGACAAAGCGATCGGGAAATTTCGCTTTGAAGTTCTTGAGCTTGGCCGATGATAGCGAGTCGTTAGCGACGGCGCATACGCGCGGATCGGCTGCCGCCATTTCCTCGAGCGCACTCATGTAGGCGTCGCGGCAGTCGAAAAGTTCGGACGCAGCCGCAGTTAAAGCTCGATCGGCGCTCACCATGCCACCTCAGCGCCAAGTTCCCTTGCGGCTTGCGTCAACTGCTCCCTGGTGGGCACGCCGTGATGCCACGCCGGCTGATTCTCAGCGAACGAGACGCCCTTGCCCTTGACGGTATTGGCAATCAGGCAGGAGGGTTTGCCGGCCTCAAGCGGCAAGCGCGACAGGCGGTCGAACAAAGTCCCAGTCGAGTGCCCATCAATCTCTTGCACTGAGAAACCAAAAGCTTTGAAGCGTTCGGCCAGCGGCTCCATATTGATCGTGTTCTCCGTGAAGTCGCCCTGCTGGATGCGATTGCGGTCAACGATCAGGGTGAGATTCTCGAGGCCGTAGTGCTGCGCAGTCATCGCAGCCTCCCAGTTCGAACCTTCCTGCAATTCGCCGTCGCCAGTGAGAACAAAAACCCGCCACGATTCCTTTCTCATGCGAGCAGCAAGCGCCGCGCCCACAGCGATTGGCAAACCGTGTCCGAGCGGGCCGGTGTTGGCCTCCACTCCCGGCAGCTTATTGCGATCGGGATGGCCATTCAACATCGAGAGCGGATCCATATAAGTTTTGAGCTGTTCAAGCGAGAAAAAACCGCGAGCGGCCAGCGTGGAGTAGTACGCCGCAGCCCCATGCCCTTTCGAAAGGATGAAGCGGTCACGCTGCGGCCACCGAGGCTGCGCCGGATCGACTCGCAACACGCCACCGAGAAATAGCACCGCCAGAATGTCGGCCGAGGAAAGATCGCCGCCGGTATGTCCCAGCTTCGCATGATGATTCATCGTCATGGCGCTCAGCCGGATCCAGTTGGCCTTCCGCTGCAGCCACTCGGCTCGATCCGACGGGTTGGCTGGCGCCCCATGCGGCAATTCGTTGATCGGCGATTCGCTCATCGGCAGTTCAGTCATCCTGGTTCGGTCCTGATTCGGTCCTCGTTCGATCTCCATCGTGTGCTCGGGTGCTCGCCAACCTGTTTGCCGATTCCATGCAGATCGTATTTGCACTCGCCTAAACGGTCAACCAAAACGGGGTTTGCCGAACGGAAATGGAGTGCGAATCACGGCACGCTTTCGGCCATTGGCGGTTAGAGCGGGACTTGAGGCGCCTTCGACCCTCGGGGTTCTACCCGAGGCCGCGAATAAGGTCGCCCTGGGCTGTTTCTCCCGAACGGATAACTCTCCGGGATGGTTTGGAGCCCGCGAAATTCATTGCTTTAAGATCGGACTTGCCAATTCCGATCTCCGGAATGTACTGTACCGCCTGAAAACTGATATCCAGGGGGTAGAACGTGGCCCGGCGTGGAGACAAGGAAACTATTGAGGAACTGGAGCCCGAAGCGAACGTTGCCGAAACGGACACTAGCGGCGGCAACCGCAACGGCGACCGCAATGAATCGCAAACCGTGCTGCGCGCATGCGAAGTGCTCAAGGCATTTCGTCACCTCGGCGAAGAGCTGCCCCTCACCGACGTGATGGAGCGGACCGGCCTTCCCAAAACCACTACCTTTCGTCTGCTTCGCACCCTCATCCATGGCGGCCTGGTGGAGCGCGTCAGTGCCGGCGTTTATCGCAACAGCTTCGGGCCGGTCACTGCGCGTCCATTCCGCATTGGCTTTGCGACGCAGGGCGACACCGAGTTTGCCCGCGAGGTTACGCGCAGCATGGTCACTGCTGCAGCGCGCGAGCACGTGCAACTCATCACGTTCAATAACCGCTATAGTGCGCGCGAGGCGCTGCGCAACGCCGACGCGCTCATCCGCGAACGCGTGGATCTTGTCCTTGAATTTCAGACCTATGAGCGTGTCGCCCCAGTCATCGCCTCAAAATTTCTGGCGGCGAATACCCCCGTAATTGCCATTGAAGTGCCACATCCCGGCGCGACCTACTTTGGCGCGGACAACTACAAGGCCGGCCTCATTGGCGGCCGCGCATTGGGTCGTTGGGCGCGGGAGAATTGGGATGGCAGAGTCGACCAGCTCGTTCTGGTTGAGCTGCCAATCGCCGGCTCGCTGCTTGAGCTCCGGCTGTCGGGACTCGTCGATGGCCTGCGCGCGGAACTGCCCAAAATTGTGGAGACGCCGCTGGTTCGTCTCAATGGTCGCGGCAACTTCGAGCAAGTGCTGGATGTTCTGCGCAAATATCTTCGCCGGCGGGGCCCCCGGCGCACTCTGGTGGGAACAGTCAACGATATTTGTGCGCTCGCGGCGTTGCGCGCATTTGAAGAGGCCGGAGCATCGCAGCAGTGTGCGGTGATGGGCCAGAATGCGCTCCGCGAAGCACGTGAAGAGTTGCGCCGGCCGGGCACGCGGCTCGTCGGATCGGTGGCATACTTCCCTGAGCGGTATGGCGATGAGCTGATTCCGCTGGCGCTTAATATTCTGCAGCGGAAGCCGGCGCCCGCGGCGATTTTTGTCAAACATCAACTGCTGACTCCGCGGAATGTTGACCTCGTTTATCCGCTGGATGAGGCGGCTGCCGCTGCGGCTCGGAGAGCGGGCGGAGGGCCTGATAATTCCGCATTGCGGAATGGAAAGGCCGTCGAACTTTGACAGTAGATCCGCCGCTACCCAAAGAATAGTGTCCAGAGAGGCAGGCCCAAGCGGGATGGAATGCGAACTCACAAGACGGCATTTTCTCGCTGGTGCAGCCGCGGCCATGCTGGAGGGTAGCGCTTGTTTGGCTTCGATCGCAACCAGCGCAGACCCGCTGGCGGAGTTCGAATATGGCGCCGTCGAGCTGACCGGCGGCCCGCTCAAGCGGCAATATGACCGCATCCACGCGGGCTATCTCGCACTCGATAACGATCGGCTGCTCCAGGTCTATCGCGAACGCGCCGGCCTGCCCGCTCCCGGCGTGCCGATGGGTGGCTGGTACGATCGCGATGGTTTTGTGCCCGGCCATTCACTGGGCCAATACATCTCCGGCCTGGCGCGCATCGGCAAAACGACCGGCGATCCGGCCTGCTCCGCGAAAGTGACCGATCTGGTGAATGGATTCGCAGCCACTCTCGGCCCGAAAGATCAATCCTTTGCCGGCCCCAATGCCGAGAAGGTGTGGCCTTGCTACATCCTCGACAAACATTTGGCCGGGCTCATGGATGCATACAACCTGAGTGGTGTCGCGTCCGCGCGCGAGCTCGTTCCACGCGTCTTTCGTGGTGCCCTCCCTTACATCCCCGAACGTGGCCACGATCGCATCGGAAAGAAAGATCCGCCCTACGACGAAACCTACGTTCTGCCCGAATCTCTTTTTCTCGGATACGAATTGACCGGCGACCGTGCGCTTTACGATCGCGCCATTGCTTATCTGCTCGACCGCGATTATTTCGATCCGCTTGCGGCCGGCGAAAACGTTTTGCCCGGCCGCCATGCCTATAGCCACGTCATTGCGCTCAGTTCGGCCGGCAAGGCCAGGCTGGTTCTTGGCGACGAAAAGTATCTGCGCACCATGAAAAACGCATGGGGATTGCTGGCCGTGCAGCAGCAGTACGCGACCGGCGGATGGGGACCGAACGAGACGCTGATTGAGCCGCACAAAGGTCAGCTTTACGAAAGTCTGCACACCACTCAGGATCATTTCGAAACGCCCTGCGGCAGCTATGCAGCCGTCAAGCTGGCGCGTTATCTGTTGTGCGCCACTGGCGACGCGCGCTATGGCGACGGATTGGAGCGCGTGGTCTTGAACGGCGCGCTTGCGGTCAAAGAGCCCGACTCCGATGGCGACTATCCGTACTACTCCACTTACGGCGCGCAGACGCACAAAGTGTTTTATCCCAAGAAATGGCCCTGCTGCTCGGGAACGCTGGTCGAAGCAGTCGCCGACTACGTGAAGAACATCTACTTCCGGGCGAATGACGGCGTGGCAGTGAATCTTTATGCGCCCTCGCGCTTGACTTGGCGCGAGCAAGGCACAGCGGTCATGCTCACGCAGGAAACCGAATATCCGCTCGGCGAATCTGTCACCATGCGCATCGACTGCGCAGCTCCAACAGAATTTGCGCTGCAGTTGAGAATCCCGCAATGGACGGCAGGAACTCCTGCGATCCGCGCGAACGGGAAACCAGTGCGGACTGACGTACGGCGCGGTTTTGCCGTCGTGCGCCACCGTTGGAAAGCCGGCGACGTGCTGACGCTCGAGCTTAAGCAGGCTTTTCGCACGGAGGCCATCGACGAACTGCATCCGGAAACAGCGGCTCTCTTGCGCGGACCGCTCGTCTATGTAGAGATGAATCCGGCTGATGGAACCGCAAGGCTGCCGCACCCAGACGACTTGCAAACCGCGGACAAGACGCCAGGAACTTTCGCGGTGCAATCTGGCAGTCGAACACGCCTTTTTTCACCGTTTTACTTTGTGCAGGAGGAAAACTACACCATGTACGCCCAAATGAGTTAGAGCAAATCATTGACCAGCGAGACCACAAACCCAGAACGCATCTACGCGCGCTATTGGATCGAGACGGCTTTTCCGCTCGACGTTGCTGCAGCGACGATGGCTGGCGAGCAGTCCACCGGAACTTTCGTGAGGGTTCCCGGCGAGACAGATGAGTTACGCGAACGCTACGCCGCGCGTGTGGAGCGGATTGAGGAACTTGGCACGGTCGATGCGCCGTCGTTGAGCGGCTCGGGACTCCCGAAGAACCTTGCCGGTCCCGTAGTGCGCCGCACCGCCGAGGTCACACTCTCCTGGCCGATTGAAAACATGGGGCCGTCGCTTCCCAACCTCCTCTCGACCGTCGCGGGAAATCTCTTCGAATTGAAGCCATTTTCGGGGCTAAAGCTCCTCGACGTGACGCTTCCGCCAGTTTTCCTCACCACGTACCACGGGCCGCAATTCGGGGTCGAGGGGACGCGACGCCTCACCGGGGTTTACGGGAGGCCGGTGATTGGCACCATTATCAAACCCAGCGTGGGCATGACCCCGGAGCAAACTGCCGCCCAAGTGAAGATGCTCATTGAGGCCGGCGTCGATTTCATCAAAGACGACGAACTGCAATCCGATGGCCCTCATTGTCCGTTCGACCAGCGCGCCTCTGCGGTGCTTCGCGTCATCGAAGACTTTGCGCAAAAGACAGGCAGGCGCCCCATGTTCGCGGCCAACATTTCGGGCGAAGTTGATCAGATGCTCCGCCGTCACGACGTTGTCGTCGCCTCCGGCGGAACTTGCGTCATGGTCAGCGTCAACAGCATTGGCCTGCCCGCGCTTACCGAGCTACGTCGTCACGCGCAGATTGCCATTCATGGGCATCGCAATGGCTGGGGCATGTTCAGCCGCTCGCACGCAACAGGCATGAGCTTCATCGCATTCCAAAAGTTCTGGCGCCTTGCGGGCATCGATCATATCCACGTCAACGGGCTGCGCAACAAATTCTGCGAAGACGATGCCAGCGTGATCGCATCCGCCCGCGAGTGCCTGACGCCGATGTTCTCCGCTCCCCATAAAGGCTGCGAAATCATGCCGGTGTTTTCTTCGGGCCAGTCTGCGCGACAAGCTCCTGACACATTCAAAGCACAGGGTTCGATGGACCTGATCTATGCCTGCGGCGGAGGAATCCTTGCTCATCCCGATGGACCCGCAGCCGGCGTGCGCAGCTTGCACCAGGCATGGGAAGCCGCGGCCGCCGGGGTGACGCTCGCCGAATATGCCAAGACTCATGCTGAGCTGCGTGCAGCATTGGAGGCGTTTGCCGCGTGAACCGCCCACGAAAAGCACGGCCGTTCTACGCATTCTATGGCGACGATTTTACCGGCTCGACCGATGTGCTTGAGGCCCTCGGACTCCACGGCGTTGAGTCCGTCTTGTTTGCCCGCACCCCGGATGCACGCGATCTCGCGGCATTTTCATCTTGCCGCGCTATCGGTATTGCCGGCGAAAGCAGGAGCCGCAGTCCCGCATGGATGAGCCACAATCTTCCGGCCATTTTTCGCGGGATTCGCAAGCTCGGCGCGCCAGTAAATCATTACAAGGTCTGCTCCACCTTCGACAGTTCTCCGCATGTGGGCAGCATCGGCCGCGCCATGGAGCTAGGCCGCGCTGTTTTTCGTTCGGGACCGGTGCCCATCGTGGTGGGAGCGCCGCGTCTTGGTCGAGCCGTCGTCTTCGGGAATCTCTTTGCTGAATCCGAGGGCGAGTTTTATCGCATCGACCGCCACCCAACCATGCGCCGGCACCCAGTGACACCCATGATGGAAGCCGACCTGCGCCTGCATCTTCGAAAGCAGACATCTCTCAAAATCGGCCTCGTCGACCTGACCGTGTTTCAGGCAGACGCCGTCGAAAAGCGCATTCAAGCCGAGTTGACCGCGGGCGCGCAAGCGCTGCTGTTCGACGGCTTCTCAGACCGAATGCTGCAGGAGACGGCACGCCTGGTTTGGAATCGTGCGGCTCAACAGCCGATATTCGCAGCGGGCAGTTCTGGCCTCACGCATGGACTCTTGCTTCATTGGAGATCGATCGGCCTGATTCCCGCGGCAAAGAAGCCGTCGCGACCAAAGTCCGTCGACCGCTTGCTCGTTCTGAGCGGAAGCTGTTCTCCTGCCACGGCAAAGCAGATCGGCCGTGCCAAACAATCGGGCTTCGTCACACTGCGGCTGCGCGGCGCACCACCCTGGGGTACACAAGCAGCAAAAGCAATCGAAGCGCTCAGGAGCGGCACGAGCGTCGTGCTTTACACGGCACTTGGCCCGCAACGTAAAGATGAGAAGCACGGCGAGCGATTCGGCGCGGCGCTCGGCACAATGTTGCGACGGTTGGTCGTCGATTCGGGTGTGCGCAGGGTCCTGATCGCAGGCGGCGACACCTCGACCCATGCAGTGAAACAGTTAGGGCTCGATGCCCTCACCTTCGCCGCCCCGCTCGTGCCCGGAGTTCCACTCTGCCGCGGCCATGCAGCCGGCTCTCCGCTCGACGGGCTGGAACTTGCGCTCAAAGGCGGCCAGATAGGCCCCGAAGATTTTTTCGCTCAGGTGCGCGACGGCTCATAGAACGGGCTGACCGTCCAACAATGGCAGGTTCTCGTCCGCACATTGCGTGCAGTCGATGCTCGAAAAGATTGCTGCGCTTGTCAGAACCATTCCGGCAATGAACCACAGTGGCAGGTTGTAGTTTCCCGTGGCATGCACAATATAACCGAAGAGTACCGTGCACAAGAATCCCCCTGCCTGGCCCGCGGTATTCATCATGCCTGTTGCGGTTCCGCTCAAGCGTCCGCCAATCGAGAGACAAAGTGCCCATGCCGAGGGCAGCATCAGGTCCATCATGCCGAAGCCGAGACACGACAGCGCCACCACTGCAATCTTCCCGTGAAAGAGCGCCATTGCAACGAGCACCGTCGCGGTCAGCGCCAAGCAAACCGCCGGGACCCATCGCAGTGCGCGCTGTGCACCCCAACGGAGTGTCAGCTTGTCGCCAAGTTGTCCTCCAGCCAGGTTCGCAGCCAGTCCCACAAGAAACGGCAGCGATGCAAGCAGCACGCCGTTGAGCGAGAACCCGGCAGCGTGAACCATCCATGTTGGGAACCATGAAAAGTAAAACCAGCTTCCGCAGCCGTAGCATCCGTAGGCAAAAACAATCAGCCACAGCGCACGTGTGCGAAAGAGGTGCCGCCATGGAACACCGGCATCGCTTTGCGCGGCGCGGCTTTCTCCAATTTCCTCCAGCTCCGCTGCCGTCACTGAAGGATCATCCTGCGGCCGGTTGCGAAAGCGAAACCACCACACAGCGGCCCACGAAAATCCGCAGAGAGCCAGCACTCGAAAAGCGGCGCGCCATCCAAAAAAGTGCACCATGGGCACAATCATTACGGGCGCCAATGCGCCACCCAGACGGCTCGCGGCCCACACAATGCCCTGGCAGCGCGCGCGCTCCTGCGGCGGAAACCAGCGCGCAATCACGCCGGCGATGTTTGGATAGGCGCCGGCCGCGCCCAGCCCGAAGAAAAACCGCGCGGCACAAAGCTGCCAAAACCCCCGCGACAACGACGTGAGCGCGTTGAAGCACGACCACCAGGTAACGATCCGTGTCATTTCGCCGCGTTGGCCGCGCCGGTCGCCCATCGCTCCCGACGGAATTTCAAAGATTCCGTTCGCCAACACGTAGGCGCTCAGAATCCATCCCCAATTTTGCGGTTGAATGTGCAGATCGGCCTGAATCGCAGGGCCGGCCACGGCAACTGCAAGGCGATCGAGAAATGTAAGAACAGAAAGCAGACCAAGCAAGCCAAGAATCTTGTGGCGTTGCTTCAAGCTCGCGCCCTCACCGCCTCAGGCAATGACAGCGCCTCCCGTGCGCGCAGCACGGCAAGCTCCGGGCTTGAAAGCACTGGCGCCTGCAGAACCCCTGCTGCAAGAGTGGCCACTACGCGCGCCATCGATGCTTGTGCGAGCACGATCAGGTCCACTCCTTTCAGATCTTCCACCAATGCCTGGCGCAGCATGCGGTCGTGGGTCGCGGTGTCTCCAGCCAGCACGGCGGGGAAAGCATCCTCGCACAAGCACTCTACCAGTTCAACGGTGCGTCCTGCCTTCGCCGCCTTTTCACGCAGCAGCGCGGTCGTCGGGTCAAGGGTGGTGCGCAGTGTGGCGAGCACGCCGATAGTATTCGCTTGCCCCACCGCTTTCTCGGCCATTGCTTCGTCGATACGCAACACCGGAATATCGAAAACCTCCTGCGCCAGTGTTACGCCCGGCCCGATCGACGAGCACGTTACGAGCACTGCGTCGGCACCCGCCGCTTCAGCCGATTGAATCTGCCCAATGAGACGTCGAATCGTCGTCTTGCGCAAGCTCCCGGCCTGAACGGTCTCCTGAATCAAGCTCTCGTCCACCATGTGAAAGATTCCGGCCTCTGGAATGTGCCGGCGGCACAGCGCCGTGAATGATGGCGCGAGCGTGGGACTGGTATGAATAAGAGCGAGAGTCGGTGAGTTTTGAGTCGACAACGATTTGCCTTTCCACGCGGCGGCCTCGTCCAGCTATTAACTCCAAATCTGGAACGAAACTGCGATCACAGCCGGCACTGCGAGCCCGCGATTAGATTGCCTCTCAAATTACCGCATTTGGTATGCGCCTTGCGAGCAAGGACAACCCCTTGACCCAGCGATTCCGGCAAGCGGAATGGAATCCGCTTCCTTGGGCCGCACTCGGCCCGGGCTGCATGTGATACAAGAACTTCGAATGAGAAACTCCGCGATCGGGAAGAATCCAAGCGAGCGTGGAAGCTCGAATGCGCGCGTGCGCTTTCTGCTGTGCCTTGTCGCAGCGGTGATGGCGCTGGGCCTCGATTGCAGCCGGGCAATTGCTCAGAGTCCGGATGCCGTTCCGTCCCTTCTGCTCGGTGCCGCGTGGTATCCCGAGCAGTGGCCCGAGTCTCGCTGGGACGCTGACTTGCAGCTCATGGAAGACGCACACCTGCACGTGGTCCGCGTCGGCGAATTTGCATGGAGCACAATGGAGCCATCCGAAGATCACTATGATCTCGATTGGCTCGAACGTGCAATCCGGCTTGCGGAAAAACATCACATCGCCGTGGTCATCGGCACGCCAACCGACGCGCCGCCCGCGTGGCTCACCTCGGGTCATCAGGAAACTCTGCGCATTGATACAGAAGGCCGGCGCGCAGAACACGGCGGCCGCCGCCAGTTCAACTACGCCAACCCGCAGTATCGCGTTTTCTGTCGAGCCATCGCGGAGCAGCTGTCGCAGCGCTTCGGGCACGATCCCAACGTGATCGGATGGCAAATCGGCAATGAATTCACCGACGAGTCCTTCGATACCGAAACGCGTCGGCAATTCGACGAGTGGCTGCACCAGAAATATGGAACTCTTGACGCGTTGAATCGGGCTTGGGCAACTGCCTACTGGAGCCAAACCTACGACCGCTGGGATGAGATTCCTCTGCCCGGTGCAGCGGGCAATCCCGGTCTGTTGCTTGAACACCGCCATTTCGTCAGCGATACATGGCGCAGCTTTCAGCAAGTGCAGATCGATGCGATTCGCAAATTTGCCGATCCGCATCAATTCATCACCACGAACATCGGCGGCCTTGGTTGGTCTGATAACTTCGACCACTACGAAATCACGCGCGATCTCGATCTGGCCTCGTGGGACGATTATGTCGGCGAAGGTCATCTGAATGTCGCTCGCAACGCGGCCATGCATGACTTTGTGCGTGGATGGAAGCGCCAGACCTTCTGGGTGATGGAGACGCAGCCCGGTTCAGTCAATTGGGCGCCCGTAAACACCATGCTCGATCGCGGCGAAACACGGGCGATGGCCTGGCAGGCAATCGGCCACGGTGCCGATGCGGTCCTCTATTGGCAATGGCGCGACGCCCTGAACGGGCAGGAACAATACCACGGGGCGCTTGTTGGCCCCGATGGAACGCCCTTGCCGATCTACTCTGAGGTTCGCGACGTGGGTAGCGAGTTCGAACGCGCGGCATCGGCCATTAAGGGAACCAAGCCTCAAGCCCAGGTCGCGCTTCTCAACACTTACGACAGCCGCTGGGCCATCGACTTCCAGCCGCACAACAGGAATTACGACCAACTCGATGTACTGCTCGACTATTACCGCCCGCTGCGCGACAAACAGTTCACAGTCGACATCGTGAGTGCGGATGCGCCGCTCGACGGATACAAGCTAATCTTCGCACCGAGCCTTAACCTCATTCCGAATGCTTTGGCCAGCCATTTGCTCGCCTATGTACGACAGGGCGGCCATCTTGTCCTTGGTCCGCGCTCCGGCATGAAAGACGAGCACAATGCGCTCAATGTCGAGCGGCAACCCGGGCCGCTGGCAGCTCCGCTTGGCGGCCGAGTGGAGCAGTACTACGCTCTCGACAACATCGTGCCTATCGATGGAACCCTGGGAACGGGAACCGCATCGCTCTGGGCAGAGCAGCTTTCCCCGAGCGCGAGCGATACCGAAGTGCTTCTTCGCTACGGCAAATCGAATGGCTGGCTCGACGGACATCCCGCAATGATTTCGCGGCGCGTTGGCCAGGGGAGCATCGCTTATCTGGGCGCGGTTCTCGATCCCGAACTGATGCGCCGTGTTGCATCGTGGGCGACCACCGACGCACAGGTCAAGCCGGAGTTTGGCCCCGTTCCCTCCGGCATTGACGTCTGCCGCCGCGTGGACGCAACGCACACGGTGTTCGTGCTCATCAATCACGGGCCCGCAGCCGCCATGGTCACGCTGCCTTCGCCGATGACTGACGTCCTCCATGGCGGTACCGTCACATCGGTCAACCTCGATCCGCAAGGCGTTGCCGTGTTGGCAACTGATGCGCATTGATTCAACAACGCGCACTCTCGTAACCTTTACGAGACTCATATCCCTTGTAGAATTTTCAGTGTGAATCCTATGAGCCGAAAGATTACGCGCCGGGAATTCTCCTCCCGATTGGGATTGACGATGGCCGGCCTGCCGCTGCTGCGCGGCACGGATCTCCTCGCTCAGGGATTTCCAGACAAAGAAATTGCGCCTTTCCGCACGCAATACAAGATCGGCAAGCTGGTCCTTGAGGCTTCCACCGATCCGCAGGCCTTCGACAGCAAATCCGTCGATGACCCCTTCGTCTTTTTTCACGACGGCGCCTTTCACATGCTCTACATCGGTTTCGACGGAACCGGATACCAGACAGGAATGGCGAAGTCCACCGATCTCATCAACTGGTCGCGTGAGGGCTGCGTTGTGCCGCGCGATCCCAGCTCGAAATACACGCGCTACAACGTCGCCCTCTCCTCGATAGTGCGTGAAGACGGTCTCACTTCGCACGGCGAACTCAAAAAGGTGCAAGGTCGCTACCTTGGCGCATGGAACGCGTATCCCAATGCGGGTTATGAAGAAGGCGCCGCTGTCATTGGCCTCGCATGGAGTGACGATCTTCTTCATTGGCAACTGAGTGAGCCGATCCTCTTCCCGCAGGACGGCGCGCCCTGGGAGCATGGCGGGCTCTACAGGCCGAACCTGGTTGAGGAAGGCGGAGTCTATTACCTCTTCTATAACGCTAAGACCGATCTGCTGCCGAAGAACCAGGGCGGAGGCTGGCATGAGCAGACTGGCGTCGCCATTTCGCGCGACTTGAAGAAGTGGCTCCGCTATGATGCGAACCCGATTCTGCGCAACGGCGAGCCTGGCTCCTGGGACGAGCGCTTTGCCAGCAACCCTTTTGTGCTGCGCGACAAAAAAGAGTGGGCGATGTATTACTTTGGTCTCGACGCTCGCGGAAAAGCTCGCGAGCTACTGGCTCTCGGGTCCGATCCCTATCACTTCAACAAGGTGAGCGAGATCATTCTCGATGTCGGCGCGCCGGGCAGCGTGGACGAAACCTACGCTCACAAACCGTGCGTCATCTTCCACGAAGGCTCGCTCTACCATTTTTACTGCGCCGTCTCTGGAAAGTGGCCGCATGAAGTACGCGGCATATCTGTCGCGCGCTCCAGTCCGTGGTAAGCTTTTCCCCTCAACCTGTTCTACTGCGACGGATTTTCGGCGCGAATCTGAAACTTTCCGGATCCGACCGTCAGTTTCAATCTGGTGCCGTCAATATGCGCGGCGATCACGCCGGGGGCGTGCGACGCGGAAACCCCGTTAACGGTCGCAGCTTGCGACGCAGCCGAATCAATGTCAATAGTCGCCGTCATGTTAACCGGCACATCTAAGTCGTAGACTGTCTCCGCCGCGCTGCGGTGCCAGCTGCTCTCAATCAGTCCGGATGCCGATTGATAACGCGCCCGCACCCATGCAATTTTCGCGGGCACAAAGGGATGGATCACCAGGCTGTTAGTGCCTTGTTTTGAGAGATCGACGTTGATCCCCCCAAGCCCGCGATAAAGCCACTCCTCCGCGCTGCCCAGCATAAAGTGGTCCTGCGAGTGGCTGGCATCCCATCCCTCGGTGAGCGAAGTCGCGCCTTGCGAGAGTATGTAGCCATAACTGGGCGCGTCGGTTCGCTCCAGCATGTCGAGCACAACGTCGGAGCGGCCGCCGTCGAGCAGCGCGTCTACAGCGTAATGAAAGCCAACCTCCCCTGATGTTGTGTGATTTTCGTGTGCGCGAATGTCGGCAACCAATGCATTCAGTACTGCCGCACGCTCGCCCGCTGGCACCATCCCCACCGCCAGCGGAATGGCCTGTGCTGTCTGGCTGCCTTTGTCGTACACGTGCCGCGCGGCGTCGAAGAATCTCGCATTGAAATCCGCGCGTACATTCTCAGCTTGCTGCGCGTAAGCCTCACTTTCGATTTTCATCCCCAACACGGCTGCCGTCTTCTCCAGCGCTATCAGATCCTGGTAGTAGATCGCAGTGCCTGTCACACCGGCCGTCGTCAACTTCGAGAATCCAGGGTCGCCGGGGCCAATGTCGAACCAGTCGCCGAGGCCGTAGTCGACGATTCCGTCGCGAGCCCGCGTCCCAAGATACGCCGCGTACTTTCGCATCACCTCATACTGCGCTGCCAGAAAAGCTCGATCGCCAGTGCGTTCGTACACGTACCATGGCGCCAGCACTGCGGCGCTGCCCCACTCAGGCGAGTCGTTAAAGACGTCAAACTTGGCCGGGTCGAAGACCACGTACTGTGGTGCGATCTCCGGCACCATCCCCGTTTTCGGCCCGTCACTCCGCTGCACATCCCGAATATTTCGCGCGGTAGCCGCGTAGAGGCCGGCAAAATCGAAGTCGTACAGCAGCGACGGCGCCATCAGGTGGGTCTCTTCAAGCCACCCCAGCTTCTCGCGATGTGGGCAATCCGTAAACAGGCTTTCAGCATTATTCTCGATTGCGTGCAGAATCAGCATGTGGATGCGATTCAGCAACTCATTCGAAGAAGCGAAATCTCCCGTCTGTTGCGAAGAGCTGTGAACCGCCTCGCCGCGCAAGCTTAGAACTCGCGCGCTGTCCTCCGCCGCTTCGCCAGCGGCATCCGTCGCTCCGCCTCCCACCTGCACGTAGCGAAATCCGTAGTAGCTGAACCGCGGATGCCACGTCTCCACGCCTGCACCGCGCAGCGTGTAGCTGAACCACTGCGGCCCTCCGGAGCTGCGTTGCCACACCAGGCCATCTTGATTCAGCAGTTCTCCGGGAATCATCTTCACGACCGCCCCGGCGTGGCCCGTCACCGTAATCTCCGGCCAACCCGCAAAATTCTGTCCCAGATCGTAGACCGTCACGCCCGGTTTCGGATGCGTTATTTTGGCGGGCGAGTACGTGTGCATCACTCGAATGGGCGGCGCACTCTCAGGCACCATCGCGCCACCGGGCCCGTCCACCACCGACGCTGCTCGCCACGCGCTATCGTTAAACCCGGCGCTGTCCCAGTCCTTCGGTTCAAGTCGCGCGTCGAAATCCTCGCCTCCATAGGTGGATGAAAATGTGATCGGCCCCGGCGCTGTCTTCCAGGTGCCGTCGCTTAGGATCTCCATCGATTTGCCATCGGCAAAATCGATCTCAAGTTGGACACTCAATTTCGGCTCGCCGTAACTGCCGTCAAATTTCGTGAATCGGCCCGGTGTCTTCAGCACGCGATACATGCCGTTTCCGAGCATTACGCCAAGCGCATTCGACCCTTCACGCACAAGCGCAGTCACGTCATAGGCATCGTAGTAAACGGTCTTGCGATAATCGCTCCACCCAGGCGTCAACTCGTCGCTACCAACTTTCTTGCCGTTCATTCGCAGCTCGTCCTGGCCAAGTCCTGACGCATAAAGCGTCGCGCGCGTGACACGACGCGAAAGCGAAAATACTCTCCGGAACAGCGGCATCGGCTCGTTGTCCGCACCGCCAGTTGGATGGGCCGCAATCCATGCGGCGTGCCACTCCGGCGCTTGTGTCCAGTGCCCTGCGTCACTCCAACCACTTGGCCGCTTCTTCTCGTCCCAAACTTTCACGCGCCAAGCATAGGCATTTTGCGGCTTGAGGTCCGCTCCCGCGTAAGTGACTCCTGCACTCGCGGAGCTCGAAACAACTCCGCTATCCCAAAGAAGATCGTGCCCGGATGCAAAGTTCTGGCCTGCTTGCACAACCTGCACGCGATAAGCCGACTGGCTCACGCCGCGCAGTGCGGCAGACGACGGCGCCAACTGCCAGGAAAAGGCTGGGTGCGCTTCCGCTACTGCCAACGGCTCATTCTTGCCATCGCAGTGCAATCCGGAGGGCCTCGATAGATGTGAGTCCGGCTGCGCGAGCGGGGAACCCGCTTGTGCCATCGCAGCAGGCACCATCGCTGCCAGCATTCCCAATGCCCAAAATCCGCAGACCGATCTTCCCAGACGGCCGAAAAAGTCTGATGGCTCTCGATGCGCACGCGCAAAGTAAGGCATGAACCTCGTGATACAGCAGCAACCCACACTGACGCAATGTCCAACCGGGCGTGTGTCTGCTAGCTTGGATGGAATGAAAGGCAACAGATCGAGTCTTCTATCGCAATTCGCGGGCACCGCGGCTGTCTTTCTTGCACTCTCTTGCCCCGCGCAACAGGCTCCACAGGCAACAGCACAGCAGTCCGCCGCAGTGCAAACCCAGCTCGCACGTCTCAATGCGGCTTCGCGCAATGGCCCCTTCCGCGCGGATTGGAATTCGCTTGCCGCCTACCGCGTGCCGCAGTGGTTTCGCGACGCCAAGTTCGGCATCTTCATTCATTGGGGCGTGTACTCGGTTCCGGCATTCGGAAACGAGTGGTACTCGCGCAACATGTACGTCCAGGGCAATCCCGCCTTCAAACATCAAATCGAAACCTACGGGCCGCAATCCGGCTTTGGCTACAAAGATTTCATCCCTAAGTTTCGCGCTGAGAATTTCGACGCGAATGCTTGGCTTGATCTGTTTGCGCAGGCAGGCGCGCGCTATGTCGTTCCAGTGGCCGAACACTGCGATGGCTTCGCCATGTACGACTCAGCGCTCACCGATTGGGACGCTGCAAAGATGGGGCCGAAGCGCGACGTGGTCGGCGAACTCGCGGTGGCCACGCGTAAACACGGCCTGCACTTTGGTGTCTCGTCGCACCGTGCCGAACACTGGTGGTGGTACGGCGTCGGCAGGAGCTTTGATTCTGATGTCCGCGATCCCCGCTACGCAGGACTCTACGGTCCAGCGCAACCAATGGCTCTATTCGGAGACGACGGATCGAAAGAGCCGGATTCCGACCACCTCGAACGTTGGCAACCACCCGACAAAGAATTCCTCGACGACTGGTTGGCGCGCTCTTCCGAGCTCGTCGATAAATACCATCCGGACTTCCTGTATTTCGACTGGTGGATCGGCCAACCGGCCTTTCAGCCCTACCTGCAGCGTTTCGCCGCCTACTACTACAACGAATCAGCAAGCCGTCGCCAGGGTGTTGTTCTCACCTACAAGCAGCAGGACTTTCCTGAGAACGCCGCTGTCCTCGACATTGAGCGCGGCAAGCTCGACGCGATCCGCCTCCTGCCCTGGCAGACCGACACGTCGATCAGCATTCACTCCTGGGGCTACGTAAAAAACGACGAATATCGCGACGCGAAATCGCTCATCGATGAACTGGTCGACGTCGTCTCCAAGAACGGAAACCTCCTCCTCAACATCGGTCCGAAATCCGACGGTACCATTCCCGACCAGGCGCGAGCAATCCTGCGTGAGATGGGCGCGTGGCTCAGGACCAACGGCGACGCTATATACGGCTCCCGTCCCTGGCTGCTCTACGGCGAAGGCCCAACCAAAGTCGCAAGCTCCGCCAGGAATTCCGACTTACAGCAATTCACGCCGGAAGACATTCGATTCACCACCAACAACGGTTCACTCTACGCCATCGCGTTGGGCTGGCCTGCGTCGGGCGAGTTGCGCATCCGCTCCCTGGCCCGCGGTCTACCCTATCTCGACGCGCCGGTTTGCAAAGTGAATCTGCTGGGTTCGTCCGAGGCGATTTCATTCCGCCAGGAACCGGACGGTTTGCACATTCTGTTGCCCAGTGTGCCACCCGACGAGCCCGCTTTTACGTTCCGTATATTGGAACGGCACGGAGGCTCGACCCACTGTGGAAGCTAGAGTCTTAATGCCGCGCAGGATTACCGCGCATCCGTGCCGTGTGTGCTGCCATCTTCGAGTGCGATTCCCTCGAGAGAAAGCTTCGTAGCCCGCAAAGATCAAACCCTCTGCGTTTGCAATTACTTCCTCTCGCGAATCGATTTCCACCAAGCATTTATGCCCTTCTCCGCAAAAATTCCGGCCTTGATTGAATGGCCAGAAATCGCAATGGAGCCAGAAGTTGCGTCATGGAAATCAGACGGTTTGCTCGCGTCGAAAATTGTTCCGCATTGCGGATTTTCCTGCAGGAATTCTGCGGTCTCTCACATCCGTCCTTCTGGCCGATGATTCCGATGCAGTCACTGCAACCTGAAAAAGCAATTTCCCGTTGACATCGATTTTGCCGTTTCCTTACTGTTCCCCCCGCAAGAGCAATCCTGCGCCCACTTGAGCGGCACGATGCGGACGCGGTTTGCTTGCCGACGGAGGCCCATATGAATCTGAATCGACTGCGGGACTCATTGCGATTGGTTGTGGCGCTCTGCACGTTGTGCGCAGCCTCGTGGGTTTACTCACAGGACACAAACAGTTGCTCGATCACAGGCACGGTGACTGACTCCACAGGGGCGGTCGTGCCTGGAGTGCAAGTGACAGTAACAAACCAGGCCACCGGCTTTACTCATACCGATACCACGAACGGATCCGGCTTTTATGCCGAGGAGTCGTTGGCTCCCGGTGACTATTCGGTGATGACAACGAAGTCCGGCTTCAAGACCCAGACCGTCAAAAACCTTCACCTTGAACCAGGACAGCGCCGCGGCCTCAACCTGAAGCTTGATGTAGGTAGCGAAACTGTTTCGGTTAGCGTAGAGGCCGATGCCGAAGTTGTGCAGACAGAAAGCGCCGAAGCCGGCGGAACAATCACAGCCAACGAAGTACAAAACATCATGCTGAACGGTCGCAACTTCGAGGCGCTGCTGACAGTCGTCCCCGGAGTGAGCAATGTCCTTGGAGCGAACGGCACCTACCAGGCCGGCCAGGGAGCCATCACTTCAACCGTCGTCGTCAACGGCTCCTCCGACGAAGAAACGATGTACACCATCGACGGCGTCTATAACGTAACGGCAGCCTCTGAGATCACGCTGCCCATCACGCCGGTCGTCGATCACGTGCAGGAAATGCGCGTACTGAGCGACAACTTCAGCGCCAAGTATGGCCTCGCCGGACGCCAGGTGTTGGTCACCACGAAGAGTGGCGGAGACCAATTCCATGGCAGCGGCTACTTCTTCGACCGCACCAACGAATACGGCTCGGCACACGGTTACCTGCAGAGCGGGCAGGTGCCGCTCACCTCGCTTCACCTTTCCGATTGGGGCATCACCCTCGGCGGACCCGTCGAAATCCCCAAGATCATGACCAGCGCGCAC
Source organism: uncultured Occallatibacter sp. (assembly GCA_964552975.1). Taxonomy (GTDB): domain Bacteria; phylum Acidobacteriota; class Terriglobia; order Terriglobales; family Acidobacteriaceae; genus Telmatobacter. The sequence continues at coordinate 23,328 of CAZKJB010000015.1, forward strand.
AAAAAGCTCTTCTTCTTTGTCGGCGCCGATTGGAAGGCCAATCACTACGCCTACACTTCGGGCGCGCGCAACGTCTTTCCAACCAACTACTACACCGGCGATCTCAGCAACGGGCCTACTTCCGCGATCCATGTCAACGGCGCCGTCATGAAACCTTACAGTTCCCTCGATGCGGTGCATCAGGGAATTCTGGACGCGCGCGCGGGCGGCGGAGCGGGATCCGGCGCAGCCTGCATCTATCAGAAACTTGTCGGCGGAAACTATAACCAGATCCTGCCCAAGTGCATGGATCCGAACACGGTCGCTCTCGGCGAAGCCTTCTGGCCGGGACCAAACTACACCAATCCTTCTCAGGATTACCTTAATTCAAATCCGGTTAAGTTCAGTGTCAACGATGAACTCTATCGCGGCGATTACAACCTGAACCAGAGCAACCTGATTACTTTGCGCATCATGCACGAGGAAGCGACGCAGATCAACGCGACGCGCGGCTACAACGACTACGCTCCCAATCCGAATTCGGGAACTGACACACCGGCAGCAAACCTGCTGCTGCGGTGGCAGTGGACCGTTAAGCCTTCACTGATCAACGTGGCCAGCCTGGGCGGCGTCTACACCAAGTATTTCGCGGCGTTGCTTGGCAGGTACACTGTGCCCAGCGGAATCACCATCAATCAGAAGTTCGCCGGCGCCGACCCCATCAACCGCATTCCCGATATCAGCTTGAACAACGACTCGCAAGGCGGCGAGAATTGGTTCTGGCTGGGAGAAGGCGCATTGCCAACTCACTCCAACGACCAGACCGGAGAGTTCTCCGACGATGTTTCATGGGTCAAGGGAAACCACGTCCTGCAGGGCGGCCTCACTTTCATGTGGAATCTGCTCCATGCCAACGCGGCAAGCGCCTTCCCCATGGGCAACTTCTGCATTAACGGTGACTTCTCCGGCGATACTGCCGGTGATTATCTGCTCGGTTTCCTGGCTAACCCCGACAATGGCTGCAGCTTTGGCTACGAGCAGACCAATGCGCAACGCGATGGCCGCTTCCGAAACAAGTGGACCGAAGCGTATTTTGAAGACGATTGGAAGGTGAATCCGAGGCTGACGCTTAACCTGGGTGTGCGCTGGACCTACTTCACAGCTTCGGCAATGGACGGGAACCAGATCGCCAACTTCGTTCCCAGCGCATTCATTGCCTCGCAAGCGCCCGCTGTTTGCCAGGTTACAACCACCTGTGCCAAGTCGACGTACGGCTTGGTCACACCGTGGCTCTATCTCAATAGCCAGAACCAGCCGCTCGAGGCAGATGACGTCACCGTCGCCAACCTGACCAACAACGGCATGTTGACTGCCGGGACCAATACACCCGCAGGCTTCACGAATCCGCGCAAGGGGCTCTTCGCTCCGCGTCTCGGTTTCGCGTACCGCCTCTCCAACGACGGCAAGATGTCGCTCCACGGCGGCGTCGGAATGGGCTACACGCAGGTGAGCCTTTTGCAGACCTCAAACCTGCTCACCAACATCCCATTTGTGCAGCAGCCAACCTACAACGCAACTGAGTTCACCAATCCGGCGGGCAGCGGCTCAGGAACCATTCCCAATGCCCCAGGGCTGACCGCCCTGAGTGCCACGAGTCCCGCCTACCAGCCGGCGTCAATCCGTAACTTTAGCTTGACCGTCGAAAAGGAGCTTGTTCCGGGCGGCGTTCTCGCGGTCGGCTATGCCGGCATGGTCACCCAGCATATCTTCACCAACCAATGGGATTTGAACTTCCCCAGGGCCGGAACCTCCGCGGGATCTGCGGCCTGCGCGACCACGGGCGCGTCTCAGGCTGGAGTCCTCTATCAGCCGACATCTGGCTTCCAATTCGATCCCTGCATTAACGCTGGCACGGTCTCCAGCAACTTCTATCGTCCCTATGCCGGTTACGCGGGTGTGACGACAGGCGCCAGTTTCGGGATTGCGAATTACAACGGCCTGTTGGTGGGATACGTGCAAAAGCTGCACGACCTCACGGCACACATCTCGTATACATGGAGTAAGGCTCTGGGAGATGTAAATGCTTCAGGCACCCAGGTTGCATATAGTTCCAGTGGTAGCTTCCAGAACTCCACAAACCCATTGGGTGAATACGGGCGTCCCGACTACGATCGGCCGCACGTCTTCGTCTACTCGCTGGTCTACAACATTCCATTGTTCAATGCTTCGTCGAATTATCTGACGCGGGCTTTGCTCGGCGGGTGGAACCTCGACTCATACGGCGTCGTCGAGAGCGGCTTCGCACAAACGCCGTCTTACTCCAGCGGTTTGGCCACGCGGCCCAACGCTGGCGGCACGCTCGTCCGCAACCATGGCACAAGCGGCAAGAACAATCAAATGCCTCTCTACTCCTATCAGAACTTTTCACGCCCGGCGTATGGGTTCTTTGGCACGGCAGCGGTTGGTAGTCTGCGCGATCCCAAGGAAGTTGCGTTCCACGCCAGTGTCGAGAAGGGCTTCGCCATACGCGAGTGGGCCACGGTGAAGCTGGGTGCACAGGCCTTCAACGTCTTTAACCACCCCAACGTCATCAGTATCGGAACGGGTTGGTCGCCAACGGCACAAGGCTCTTTCGGCACTGCCGCGAGCTATGGCGATCCGCGGCAAATGCAGTTCTACACGAAGATCAACTTCTAGCCTTTTCTTCAGAGTTGCAATGCTCCATCGGGGACGGGCGCCGAATGGCTCCCGCCCCGTTTTTTTCATATTTGACAGAATTGCGCAACTTGCTCATTCATAATGAATAGACGAGGCGACATCAGGACCGCCCGGCTCCCCGCTAGCGAGGCGCTCCAGCTCGTAATTCCGCCCTTTCCAGTCCCCAGCAGCAATCGCCACTTCAGTGTTTCCGATGGCAGAAAATAATTGTATACTCTCGAAAATAAAGCGGATCCCGCTCAATGCCCACCCAGGAAACCAGTCCAGACCGCTTGTACCCATCCTTCGCGGACTCGCGTTCGGTGCGCATCGTTGTTCTCGCCGACGATCTCACTGGAGCTTGCGACGCCGGCGCGGCATTCTTGAGGGCAGCTCATTCCGTCCGCGTTTGGTTCGGCACCAGCGTTCAATTTTCCGCGCCGGAATCTGTGCAGGCCTTTAACACCAACTCGCGCTCGCTTTCGCCGGGCAGCGCAGCCCACGCGGTATCTCAGGCCGCAAAAGCACTTGGCTCCGATCCCAATTCGCTGTTCTTCAAAAAAGTCGATTCTGCGGCGCGCGGCCCTTTCGCCGCTGAAATTCTGGCCGCCCACCGCGCCCTCCAAACCCGCGCCGTTCTTCTCGCTCCGGCCTTTCCTTCTGCGGGACGTACTGTCCGCGATGGCATTCTCGAAATTCAAGACGCGGGCGGCGAGGACAAACAGATTAATCTCGCTCGCCTGTTTCCATTCACATCGCGCGGCAAAGTCATCGGCATTTCCAGCCCGTCCGAGATCGAGCCCGCAATCGATTCCGGGAAATCCCTTTTGATTTGCGACTGCGAAACGCAGGCTGACCTCGAATCTCTTGCGCGCGCCGCAGCAGAGATCCCCGGCCTCCTCTATGCGGGTTCGGCCGGCCTTGCGCAGGCTCTCGCCAGCCTCAGTCATGCACGCATAGCTGCTGCGTTGGTCCCTGCCGTATCCCGAACCTTGCTCATCTCAGGATCGCCGCACCCAGCCACAAAACTCCAGCTCGAGACCCTCGAAACCGATCGCTTTGAAGGTGTCCGCGTATTACGGCTCGGCCGCTTCTTCGCCAAGGCGCGCGTTCGCTCTGCATTTCGGTCCCATAATCCGCAGGCCCTGATCCTCACTGGCGGCGAAACCGCAATGCTTGCCGTGGACGCCTTCGAAGCCAACTCTTTTATCCTCCAGGGAGAGCTTGCGCCGGGCATTCCCTGGGGACTGGTCCAGGGAGGGGTGGCTCACGGGTGCATCGTCGTCACCAAGTCCGGCGGTTTCGGCGCGCCCGATGCCTTTAACGAAATTCTCGCCGCGCTCCGAGGTACCTCATGAACAGGCTCGCACGCATCGCCGTCACCATCGGAGACCCTGCAGGCGTCGGCGCCGAAATCGCTCTTAAAGCTCTTCGAGACGACTCCATCGCTCCTCTGGCAGACTGGCTTCTCGTCGCCGATTCGGCCGCGCTCGCTGCCGCCGGCCGCATTAGCGGCATCGATCCGGCATCGCTACCGTGCACCCTCATTGAAACGGGCACCCTCGCCTCTTCTCACGTCGTCGAATTCGGTCAGCTCCGTGCCGACTACGGAACCGCCGCCATCGCCTACGTCCGCCGCGCAGTGGAGCTCTGCATGAGCGGCGCGGCCGACGCCATGGTCACCGCGCCACTCAACAAGGAAGCCGTCACGCTTTCCGGCCGCGAGTTCTCCGGCCACACGGAGTACATCGCCGAGCTCACGGGCGCCGCCGAATCGCGCATGCTGCTTTACTCTGAGAAGCTTGCGACTGTTCACGTCACCACGCACATTCCGCTCGAGCAGGCCTGCCGTCTCGATCACGAACGCATCTTCCGCACCATTCAGCTCGGCAACGACGCGCTCCTGTGGATGCGCCGCCGCGCCCCGCGCATCGCTGTGTGCGGTCTCAATCCGCATGCCGGCGAGCACGGCCT